>JBKKCR010000129.1:0-2985 GCA_046712825.1 Actinomycetota bacterium
CCACGAACCCGATGTGCGAGCGCCACAACGGAAGGAACGCCTTCTCCGCATCCGCGCCGAACACCGAACCGATCGCCTTCGACAGCGCAACCGAGTTCTCATCCAAAGCCGCCGCAGCTGCTTCGAACCCGGCCTTGCGGCCACCCAACGCATTCTCGGTCGCCATCGAAGCCAGATACACATGCTCCTTCAACCCAGCATCCAGCGTGGCGCGGAGC
Source organism: Actinomycetota bacterium (assembly GCA_046712825.1). GTDB lineage: Bacteria > Actinomycetota > AC-67 > AC-67 > AC-67 > DATFGK01. Next base: position 219 of record JBKKCR010000129.1, read on the forward strand.
ACCGACGCGCCGTCGGTCACCGATGCCTTGACTTTCGGGGTGCCTTTGGCGGCGGTGTTGGCTTTCTCTCCACACGCAGCCGCTACGAGCGCAAGCATGCCGGCGAGTGCGATGCCGATCAGTACCCTCTTCTTCATCCGAGCGAACCTCCTACTTGAACGAGTCCTTCACGATCGCGGGACGGCGAAACGCGTTGCTATGAGACGGTCACCTCCCCGCGCATGCTCTTGTGGTTGTTGCAGAAATAGCTGAACGTTCCCGGGCTCGCGAAGGTGTGCGAGAACGTCTGACCCTTCGTCTTGTTCCCCGAGTCGAACTCGGTGGTCGGCGCCTCCGGCGTACCCGACGTAACCGTGTGCTCGATGTCGTCCGAGTTCGTCCAGGTGACCGTCGAACCGGCCGTCACGCTGAGCTTCTCGGGCGTGAACAGGAAGCCCATGATCGAAACCGCCTTGGTCGTTTGCTTGCTTCCGCTGGGCTGATCCGATCCCCCGCACGCACCCAGTGCTGCGACGAGCGCGAACCCTGCGACCAGTACGAGCCTTGTGCGCTTGCTATTCATGCCGACCTCCTTCACGGTGCGTTCGTGGCGCGGGGTCCTCCGGTTCGGCGAGACTTGAAGGGGATGCCGAATCGCCTCGCGGATGCCACGAGCCCGTACTTGCTCCAACACGCGCACAACCCGGTCGCCTGGCAGGAGTGGGGCCCGGAAGCGCTGGGGGAAGCGAAGCGCCGGGACGTGCCGATCCTGTTATCGATCGGATACGCCGCGTGTCACTGGTGCCACGTGATGGAGCGCGAGTCCTTCGAGGACGAGAAGACCGCCGAAGTCATGAACGAGTGGTTCGTTCCGGTCAAGGTCGACCGAGAGGAACGCCCGGACCTCGACGCCGTCTACATGGATGCCGTCCAGGCCATGACCGGCCAGGGCGGCTGGCCGATGACCGTGTTCCTCTCTCCCGATGGGCGTCCGTTCTACGGCGGCACGTACTTCCCGCCGGAGGACCGTCACGGGATGCCGGGGTTCGGTCGCGTGCTGGCGGCGGTGCACGACGCGTGGGCGAACCAGCGGCAGGAGCTCCTCGAACAAGGATCGGCCTTGCTGCAGTACATCGAGCGCGCGTCTCAGCTTCCGCGCTCGGAGGACGCCCTCTCCGACGACACGTTGCGCCGCGCGGTCGAAGTCTTGAGCCGATCCTTCGACTCAGAGTGGGGAGGTTTCGGCGCGGCGCCGAAGTTCCCGCAACCGATGACGCTCGACTTCCTCCTGCGCATGCACGTTAGAGGTATCCTCGCGGCGTTGGATATCGCGAAGCGGACGCTGACCAAGATGGCGCGCGGCGGGATATTCGATCAGGTCGCCGGCGGATTCCATAGGTATTCGGTTGACCGCGTTTGGCTCGTGCCGCATTTCGAGAAGATGCTCTACGACAACGCGCAACTGCTCCGCCTCTACACACGCGCCTGGCAGGTCACCGCGGACGGGCTCTATCAGGAAACGGCGCTCGCGACCGCCGACTACCTCCTCCGCGAGATGCGCCATCCGTCCGGCGGCTTCTACTCCTCACAGGACGCCGACTCCGAAGGGGTCGAAGGCAAGTTCTACGTGTGGGCGTTCGACGAGCTGATGGAAGCGGCCGCGCCGCACGGCGAGCTCGCCGCGGCTTTCTACGCCGCGACACCCGAAGGCAACTGGGAAGGTGCGAACGTGCTGTGGCGCCCACGCGACGACGACGTCGTGGCCGTCGAGCTGGCCACGACGGCTGCGGTGCTGCTCGAGACGATGGAGGGCGTGCGGTTCCGGCTCTTCGAGGCGCGTTCGAAGCGGGTCCCGCCCGGGACGGACGACAAAGTGCTGGCATCGTGGAACGGGCTCGCGATCTCTGGGCTCGCCGAGGCGGGCAGGGTGTTCGAACGCCCCGACCTGATCAAGGCTGCCGTCGGCGCCGCGCGCTTCGTGCTGGCCGAGCTACGCGACGGATCCGGCCGGCTGCTCCGGTCGTGGCGCGACGGACGGACGAGCGGCGCCGCGTTCCTCGACGACCACGCGGCGATGGCCGGCGCGTGCCTCGACCTCTACGAGACTACGTTCGACGAGCGGTGGTTCGGCGAAGCCGTGCGACTCACCGGCGATGCGATCCGCCTGTTCGCCGACGAGTCCAACGGTGGGTTCTTCGACACCGGTTCGGACGCGGAGCCGCTCGTCGTGCGTCCGAAGGATCTGTTCGATAACGCCGTCCCTTCGGGGAACTCTTTGATGCTCGAGGTGCTGCTCCGACTGGGGGCGCTGACAGGAGATCCGTCTTACGAGGAACGCGCGGAGCGCTCGCTGCGTGCATTGCAGACGGCGCTGGCGAACGCGCCGGCCGGATTCGGGCACGCGCTCGGCGCGCTGGATCTCGTTCTGGCACGGGCGAAAGAGGTCGCGATCTCGGGCGACCCGGCGTCGGAGGACACGCGCCGCCTCGCCGAGATCGCGTGGCGCCGCTTCCGTCCCAACCGCGTGCTGGCCGTCGGGCGCAGCGAAGACTCAACCGTCCCGCTGCTCAAGGATCGACGGCAGGTGGACGGCCGCGCGACCGCATACGTGTGCGAGCGTTTCGTGTGCAAGCAGCCGGTCAGCGAGCCCGACGCGCTCGAGGAACTCCTGAAGGACTAGACGGCGGCCGCGATCCCTTCGGCGATGCGCCACGCGAGCGCCGGGATCGTGAGCGTCGGGTTGTAGCCCCCGGACGTCGGGAAGATCGAGCCGTCCGCGACGTACAGG
>JBKKCR010000130.1:0-8363 GCA_046712825.1 Actinomycetota bacterium
AAGGGGACACGGAGCGCGCCCGGACGGCGGCCGCAGACGGATTCGAGCTGGCGGGCCGGACCGGCAACGCGATCGTTGCCGCGGAGGCCTGTGTGGTTCTCGGCCGGTTGGCCGCCGCACGCCGCGAGTGGACGGAGGCGCAGCGGATGCACCATGAGGCGCTATTGGTGGCCGTGGACAGGGGCTGGCCGCGGGTGCCGCGGGTTTTCGAGGCGCTGGCGGAGACCGCCGCCGGGCTCGAGAGCTACGCCGAGGCTGCTCGTCTTCTCGGTGCTGCAGAGCGGTCTGGGAGCGAAACAGACGTCGTTCCCTGGCCACACCAGCGCGACGAGGTAACCACGCTGGAGTCGCAGGTGCGCGAGGCTTTGGGCGTGGAGGCCTTCGAGCAATCGCGGGAGGAAGGCCGGCGGATGACCGTGGAAGAGACGGTCGCCTACGTGCGCCGGCCGCGAGGAAAGCGCAAGCGCCCCTCGGCCGGATGGGAGAGCCTCACCCCGACCGAGCTGGAGGTCGCCCGGCATGCGGCCGCCGGGATGACGAACCCGGAGATCGCCGCGCGCATGTTCATCTCCCGCGACACGGTGCGGACCCACCTGTCCCACATCTTCGGAAAGCTCGGGCTCAAGAACCGCTCTGAGCTGGCCGGGGAGGTGGCGCGCCGGGGACGTCTCGTCCAGGAGTAGCCACCGATCGGGCCGGGATATCACCCATCTGTCGGATGGTTATCGGCTCCCGTTCCGGCATCGTCTGGGGTGACGGCAGGGACGGGGGGAGCGATGGGTGGAAAGAACGGCCTGGTAAGACGCGTGGCAGGTTGGCTCACGGTGCTGGCGATCGTCCAGGCTGCCGGATCGGCCGCGCCGGCGGCGTCCGTGGAGAACCCGGCCGGGCTCGAGTCGTTCTCGCTCTCCGCCGAGGACGAGCTCCGCGTTCGCAAGAACGTCAAGTCACTGACCGTCGACGAGCGGCGCGACTTCGTCGACGCCGTCCTCGCGCTCAAGGCCGCTCCCTCTCCATACGATCCCGGGCTCAGCTACTACGATCAGTTCGTCGCGTGGCATCTGGATCTCTATCCATGCGGCATGGGCCACGAGATGATCCGCCCACACGGTGGCCCGATGTTCCTGCCGTGGCATCGGCTCTTCCTTCTTCACTTCGAGAACGCGCTTCGCGAGGTCAGCGGCAAGCCCATCACGGTTCCCTATTGGGACTGGAGCGATCCTGCGAGCACGGCGGCCGTGTTCGCCGACGACGTCATGGGTGGTGACGGCGATCCGAACGAAGGATTCGCGGTCACGTCGGGACCGTTCCGGAAGGGCGCTTGGACGCTCAACGTGAACCCGCTCGGGGTCCAATACACCGGCTCCGCTTCGCCCCACATTACGAGGCGCTTCGGGTCATTCCCGGTTCCGGGATTCGGCGTCCTGCCCACGCCCGAGGACATCTCTTTCGTTCTGGGGCGGCCGCGTTACGACGTTGCGCCGTACGACGCCGCCAGCAACCCGAACGTGAGCTTCCGCAACGCCCTCGAAGGTTTCTGGCAGAAGGTCGGCCCGGCCAGGATCCCCGCAGGCGCGATGGTGTGCGGGCCGGACGGCGTCATGATGACCGCGAGCGGACCCGGCATGCACAACCTTGTCCACGCTTGGGTCGGCGGGCTGCTCGGCATGACCCCACAGGGGCCAAAGCTCGGAACCATGTTCCTGCCGACCTCGCCGAACGATCCTGTCTTCTTCTTGCATCACGCGAACATCGATCGCTTGTGGGCCGAATGGCAGGAGGTCCACGGCGTGGATACTTATCAACCGCAGAGCTGCGACGGCTTGCTGAAACTCGGCTGCGCCGCGAACACCAGCTCTGACCCGATGCATCCGCCGTTCGAGTCGACGCCGGACGACGTCGCCGACGCCGCCGCCCTCGGCTATCGCTACGAATCGATGGCCGCGGAGCCGGGATCCGCCACCGGGGCGGCGATCCTGGCGGCACCAACAGCCGCAGGCTCGCTATTTCGCTGCGAGGTTCGCCGGCCCGACCGCTGACACGCCTGGCGTCCCCGCTGGTGAGGGGGCACATCATCGCAGACGTACGCACACGCGGATCCGAGCGCGACTGGGAGTAAGGCCATGGGACCGAGGGGACGTTGGGCGGCAGGCGTGGTGGGGTGCTTACTCGTGCTAAGCGGTGCCGCATCTGCGTCGGAGGATGAAGACGTCGTCGTTCTCGAGGGGTGCAAGGACCGCTGGGCCTTCGTGCTCGGCGTCGAGGAGGCAGTGCGCTCCCGCGTGCCGGCTCGGTACGAGCTCGTCCGCGATCTTGGCACCCAGCGGCCGTTGGTGTTTGTGGAGGGGGGCCTGCGCTGCGATTCCTATACGGTGGGCGGTACGTCCGCGGCGACGACGATCGCTTCTGTCGCGGCGGTGGTGGAGTCGCCCGACGGGGAAGGCTGCCTCTCCGCCATCCCGGGCCTGGGCGACATCAAGGCGGACGCTCTCCCGGTGTGCAACGCCTATCTGCTCTGGGATGCAACGGATAACGCCAGATACGCTGAGTTCCTGCGATCCGAAACCCCCGACTTCCCGATCTGGGTGACCGACGAGCTCCTCTTCGAGGAGGGGTCGTTCGATCCCTCTCTCCTCGGTGCGCCGTTCCACTTCCAGGCCGGCCCATCCGCACCCTTCCGATTGACGTCGGATTTCGTCGTGCGGGAACGGCCGGGCCCCGTTCCGGTCGCCACGTTCTTCTGGACCGAGACTGCGGGCGGTACAGTCAAGCTCAGCTTCTACATCGATGACCTTGAGTTCGGTGAGGCCAGCGGCACCGTTCGCACCGAACCCGGCTCCGAGCTCGCGGAGATCTTCGGGGGCGAGGTGGGCGAGCCGGCACCCGGTCTTTCGCTCTTCGGGGCCGCCCGCTGGAGCCGAGCCGTGCTGACGAAGACCGTCATCCGCTGATCGGGGCGGGCGCGTCCCCAAGTGCAGTCCCTCAGTGCGTATAGCCTGCGTACAGGTTTCCCCCTCCGTTGCTTCGAGGCTGTGAGATCCGCCGGCCGGCGAGCTAACGGGGTTCTTGCGCAGCGGCGCGGAGCGCCGCCTTCTTACGGTTCACGTTCGGGTTGTAGCAGGCGGCCTTCATGCCGAGCATCTGCGGCGGCAGGCAGCGGTTCGACGACTCGCACAGCGTGTCGCCGTGGTCGCCGCCGAGCAGCCGGGCCGGGAGTTCTGGCTCGGCGTAGAAGGGGCGGCCGATCCCGATCATGTCGGCTTCGCCGGCGTCGAGGATCTGTTCGCACTCATCGAGCGTTCGGATCCCGCCCACGGCGAAGACCGGGATCGACACCGCCTTCTTGGCGGCGGTGAAGAACGGCCGGTTCCACACGGGCGCGAACGGGTACTGCTTGGCGCCGCGCTTGTAGCCCCAGCGCAGGACGCGGAGCTTGAACTTCGAGCCGCCGAGCGCCTCCTCGTAGCGCTTCTGGATGGACGCAGTGTCGTCGATCGACGACGGGTACCCGCCGCGACAGAGCGATCCATGCGGGAAGACCGACAGCCCGACCGGCGTGATCGCGTGGTAGCCGAACTGCTCGGCGAGGCGGCAGAGTTCGAGCCCTTCCTTTATGTCGATCGCCGGCGAGAGCGGCGGCGAGTCCTCGCCCATCGGGATCTTCACCGTGAGCGGATAGTCCTCGCCGGCGTGCGTGCGGATGCGATCGGCGATGAGCTCGAGCATGCGCGCGCGGTTGCGTGTCGAGCCGCCGAACTCGTCACCGCGCCGGTTGTAGTACGGCGAGATGAATTGATGGATCATCTTCGCGTTCGACGACGCGATCTGCACGCCGTCGTAGCCGGCCTCGCGCGCCCACGCGGCGCAGCGGCCGAACTGTTCGGCCATCTCGCGGATCTCCTCGGTCGTCAGGACGTGCAACGGCACGCCACGCAGCGCGGGCCGGACGTGCACCGGCGGCTTCGACACGGCTATCAGGGGAGCGGTGCGCGTCTTCGCGTATGTGGAGTGCCATCCCTCCATCGCGTAGATGCCCGCGTGGCCGATCTGGAGCATGATCCGGCCGCCGCCCGCGTGCACCGCCTTGGTGACCTCGGTGAGCGCGAGCGCGCGCTCGCGTGTGTTGAACAGTGTCATGCCCGGCGAGGAGCGGCCCTCCTCGCTGATGCAGGAGTTGCCCTGGATGATCAGCCCGACGCCTGCGCGCGCGTTTTCGCCGAAGGCGTCCGCGTAGATCCCCGCCGCGTCGGGGCCGTTGCCGGCGCCCTCGAGCACCGGCGCGCGGTACAGACGATTGCGGACGGTCATCCCGCCGATGGAGATGGGCTGGTGCAACGCGGTGGTCACTGCGCAACGATACCGCCGGGTCGGTGCCGAACGAGAAATCGCCTGCCGCCGGTTCGAGGGGTAGCGACGGGCAGGAGACGAATGGCCGCTCGGCGAAGCCCTGCCCATGTCATCGGGGGCACTGCGCGCCGGGCGGGAAGCGTTCGCGTGTGCCTTGTCGCTGGCAGTCCTGTTTCTCGTCGTGAGCCTTGGATCGGCTACCCGAACGAGCGCGTCCGTCGAGGCGAACTGCGATCCCGCGCGACCCGCGACCGCATACCACGTGAGCGGCGCACCGGCGTCGGCTCCCGTTCTGATCCCGTGCCGGTTCGACACCGGCGCGCGCGCCATGGAGCCGAGCTTCGTTTTCGCGAATGACGGCCGGATCCTCTACCAAGGATGGGTCCTTCGCGACGGCGTCCCCGGCGGCGTGCCTCCGTATCCGGTCGTGATCCGGTCGGCCGACGGCGTGCATTGGGAGGACGTCTCTCCGCTCGGTCCCGTCACGAGCCTCGACCCGGTGATCCACGTCGACGAGGTCAGCGGGCGGATCTTCTCGCTCAACTATGTCGGCGACGGTGCTCCAATCGGAGCCAGCGTTTCGTTCACCGACGACGCCGGAGACCACTGGATAACCAACCCGATCGGCGGGGGTCCGGGGTTCGACGGCGAGAGCATCGGCTCGGGGCCACCCGTGACGAGCAAGCCTCTCGGGCTCCCGAGCGTCGTCTACTACTGCACCGGGAGCACGCTGGGATCGGGGCCTCCGCTCGCGACGCCGATCTGCTCGAAGTCTCTCGACGGTGGCATCACGTTCTTGCCGACCGGCCGCCTCCCGTGGCCGTTGACCGAACCGGCCGACGAGGTGTTCGGGCCCTGGGCGGGTAACCCCGTCGTCGCGCCCGACGGCAGCGTGTACCTTCCCAAGCGGTTCGGCGGCCAGCCCGAGATCGCGATCAGTCGCAACGAGGGGCGGACCTGGACGCACAAGCGGATCGCATCGAACGGCTCGGCCGGCGCCGCGACGCGCGTGGCCGTCGATCCGGCCGGAAACGTCTACTACACGTGGGTCGGCGACGATCACTTGCCGTACGTGGCCTACTCGCGCGACCGAGGCGAGACCTGGAGCGCGCCGATGATGATCGCCCCACCCGGCGTCCTCGAAGCCGCGCTTCCTAGGGTCGCGGTGTCCCCGTCGGGCGTCGTCGCGGTCGTCTATCTCGGCACGACGGATGCGCCTGGTGAAGCGCCGTACTTCGCGTACTGCAACGTTCTTCTCTCGTCGTGCGAGGACGGCCCGTACGCGGGCGTCACGTGGCACGGCTACATGGCCGAGATCGCGGACGTCTTCGCGTCCGATCCGGTGGTGCGCACCGCCACCGTCAACGATCCGGCGACGCCGCTCTTCATCGGCGGGTGCAGCGCCGACGGAGCATGCATGGCCAACCTCGACTTCCTAGACGTTCACTTCGATCCTCAAGGCAACCCTTGGGGAGCCTTCGTCGACGACTGCAAGCTGGAACGCGGCTTCGCGGCGCTCATGACCAGGAACACCCCGCGCTGCGGCGACAACGTCGGCGAAGGGATACTCGGCCGGCTTTCACCCCTCGAGCCGTAGACCTCGCGAGGCTTCGCCGGTTCGCGGCGGGCAAAACACGGTTCAGACCTGCGCGAGCGCCCGGCGGAGGGGATCGGCAACGGATCCGTCGACCGAAACGCCCGGCAGGAAAGGGATCGTATGGAGGATGGGCGCCATCGCGGCGAGGCGATCCAGATTGGTCCGTTCCGTGACCCCAGGCCGGATGGGCCATCCGCACACGACGAGCCCGCCGAGGGTCAGATCCCGAGTGCGAGCCGCCTCCAGCGTCAGTGCGGTGTGGTTGAGTGTGCCGAGGCCCGGCCGAGTCGCCACGATCAGCTCGGCGTCGAGGCTCGCGGCGAGATCCGCCATCGTCGATGAGCTCGTGAGTGGAACGAGCAAGCCGCCGGCTCCCTCGACCAGCAGCTCGTCGCAGGTCGCAGCGCGTTCCTCGATCGAGGCGATGAGCCGGTCGACGTCGATCGGTACCCCCGCGCGCTCGGCGGCGACGGCCGGCGCGAGCGGTTCCGCGAAACGCATGAGCTCTTCGGCTTCGACGCCGGAGGCCAGCCGGACGAAGGCCGCGTCGCCGCCCGGAGCGCCCGCATCCAACCCGGTCTGGACCGGCTTCACGTACCGCACCGACCGCCCTTCGGCTCGGGCGACGGCCGCGAGCCAAGCGGATGCGACGGTTTTCCCTACGCCGGTGTCGGTCCCCGTCACGAAGCGGATCATCGCGCCGCCTCAGAACTCAACACGCGCGCCGGCGAACGCTTGGAGCGCCGAGTCGATCTGGGTTTCCGTGTGCGTCGCCATGACCGTCGCGCGGAGCCGCGCGGTCCCCGGCGCGACGCTCGGAGGGCGGATCGCCGGGACGAGCACCCCTTGTTCTCGGAGCGCCCGTGCGAACGCGAGCGCCGCATCCGCAGCGCCGACCACCACCGGGACGATCGCGGCGGCGGGCTGCGGCACGACGAATCCGGTGGCGCGGAGGCCGTCCGCGAGCAGGCGTGCGAGCGCACGCACGCGCTCGGGCCGTTGGGGTTCTCGCTCGAGGACCCCGAGCGCAGCCGCCGCGGCCGCGACCGTCGGTGGCGTCGGTGCGGTGTCGAAGATGAACGCGCGCGCGCGGTTCCGGAGGTAGGCGATCAGATCGGAGGATCCTGCGATGTACCCGCCGGCCGAACCGAGCGCCTTGGAGAGCGTGCCCATCACGACCGGCACGCGGCCTTCGAGGCCGAAGTGCGCGACGGCGCCGCGGCCGCCGGGACCGACCACGCCGGTCGCATGCGCTTCGTCGACCATCAGGATCGCGTTGTGACGCTCGCTCGCCTCCACAAGCTCGTGCAGCGGAGCCAGATCGCCGTCCATCGAGAAGACGGTGTCGGTCACGACGAGTCGTCGTCCCCGGGCGCCGCGTTCGCGCAGGAGCGTCGCGAGGTGCTCGGGATCGGCGTGGCGGTACACGTGCACGTCGGCGTGCGACAGGCGCGCGCCGTCGATGATCGAGGCGTGGTTCAGCTCGTCGGAGAAGATCGCATCGCCACGCGAAACCAGTGCGGAGATCGTGCCGAGGTTCGCGAGGTAGCCCGACGAGAACAGCAGCGCCGACTCCGTCCGCTTGAACGCGGCGAGCCGTTGCTCGAGCTCGTCGTGCAGGCGCATACCGCCGCTGATCAGCCGTGCCGAGCCGGTGCCGGCTCCCCAGCGGCGCGCTGCCTCCGCGGCCGCCTCGACGACGCGCGGATCCGTCGCGAGCCCAAGGTAGTTGTTCGACGCCAGCAAGATCAGCCTGTCGCCGTCGAGCACGACCTCGGGCTCTTGCGCCGAGTCGAGTGCGCGAACCTCGCGCTGGAGCCCGGCTTCCTCGAGCGCCTGAAGCTCTGCGGGGATGAAGTCCAGCGGGTGGTCCATCGACTCGAGGCTCAAACGCCCGCCGTCGCTTCGTCGATGGCTTGCGCGGTGATCCCGACGAGCCGGGTGAGCGTGTCCTCGTCGATCGCCAGTGGCGGCATGAGCACGACCACGTCGCCGAGCGGGCGGATGATCGCTCCGAGCGGGCGCGCGGCGCGCGCGACGCGGGCGCCGACCTGCGATGCCTCGGGGAACGGCTCCTTCGTCGCGCGGTCGGCAACCAGCTCGATGCCGGCCATGAACCCGCGCTGCCGGACGTCGCCGACGAACGGATGATCGGCGAGCGGCTTGAGCAGGCGCGCCAGCAACTCGATCTTCGGTTGCAGCCGCTCGATCGTTCGTTCCTCTTCGAACACTTCGAGCGTGGCCAGCGCGGCTGCGCACGTGATCGGGTTCGCCGAGTAGGAGTGGCCGTGGTACAGCGTCTTGTGCTCTTCGGGCCGGCCGAGGAATGCCTCGAAGATCTCCTCGGTGGCGAGCGTGGCGGACAGCGGGAGGTACCCGCCGGTGAGCCCTTTGCCGACGCACATGAGGTCGGGTTCCA
>JBKKCR010000131.1:0-5322 GCA_046712825.1 Actinomycetota bacterium
ATCCTAAAGCGAGATCTTTGGCTTGGACAATGGCCGGTGGACCTGTCTTACCCGGCCGAGATTTGGTATGAATATAACTGCTCGGCAGAGATGTCGGGCGCCAGGGGGCAACTCCTGAGCGCATCCCCCGCAGGGAGGGGCCCCCCGCCCCTCCCTGCCCCCTTTTTTGCGTCTCCACGCTTGAGTGGTTGACGTGGTTGGTCGGGGGGCCCGAGCGGCTCGCCTCAACCAGTAGCAATGACCAGGTTTCGGCGAACCACTCGGGCCCCCTCCCTGTCGCTGCAACGCTTGCGCGTTGGGATCAAGCCGGGGTCAGGGAGTGTCGGTTGTGGCTTTGATTGCTTCTTCGGTGATGGGAGTGATGCGGTCGTAGAGGGTGGTGCGTTGGGCGGGGAGGCGGTTGATGGCGCGGATGGCTTCGTTGAATTGGGTGGGGGCCATGCGGATGCCGTGGGAGGCGCCGGCCATGCGGGATATGGTTTCTTCCATCAGGGTTCCGCCGAAGTCGTTGCAGCCGCTTTGGAGCATGAGCTGCGAGCCTTCCACGCCGAGCTTGACCCACGAGACTTGGATGTTCGGGATCGCCTCGTGCAGCAGGATGCGCGCGAGCGCGTGCATGCGACGGTTCTCATCGGTGGTCGGCCCGGGCCGCGCTTTGCCGGCGAGATAGATCGGTGCGTTCTGGTGTACGAAGGGAAGCGGGACGAACTCGGTGATGCCGCCGGTGTCTTCCTGGATCCGCCGGATGCGACGCAGGTGCGCGACCCAATGGGGCGGCGCATCGACGTGTCCGTACATGATCGTGGAGGTGGAGCGGATGCCGAGCGAATGCGCGGTGCGGATGACTTCCTCCCACGTGTCCGCGGGGAGCTTGCCCTTCGTCAGCACCCACCGCACTTCGTCGTCGAGGATCTCCGCTGCGGTTCCCGGCGTCGAGCCGAGCCCGGCGTCGCGCGCTTCGGTCAGCCACTCGCGGAACGAGATCCCCAGCCGCGCCGCGCCGTTCATCACTTCCATCGGACTGAACGCATGGATGTGCATCTCCGGCACGCGGGCCTTGATCGCGCGGAGGATCTCGAAGTAATGATCGCCCGGCAGATCGGGGTGGATACCGCCCTGGATGCAGACCTCCGTCGCGCCGTACGCCCAGGCCTCCTCCGCCCGGCCGGCGACCTCGTCCAGGGAAAGGAAGTACGCATCAGGGTCCACGCGCCGCTGGGCGAACGCGCAGAAACGGCAACCAACGTAGCAGATGTTGGTGAAGTTGATGTTGCGGTTCACAACGTAGGTGACGACGTCGCCGACCGCGTCCCGGCGCAAACCGTCCGCGATGCGGCAAAGCGCGTCGAGGTCTTCACCGGTCGCCTCGAACAGTGCGAGGGCGTCCGTGTCGTCAACCGGTATCCCCTCCGACGCCCGCGCGAGTGCGGCGCGGATCTCGCTCGGCGCGCGGCGAGGCGCTGAGCCCCAAGCGCGGGAGAGATCGACCTCGAGCGCCTCCCAGTTCCCGTGGATCTCCGCGGTGTCGTCACGGAGGCCACGGTTCAGCTCTTCACGCGAGGCGGCGTCGTCTTCTATCGAGCGCATCGCGCCGCTCAAGGCCGCGTGCGGCACGACGTCCGGGTCCTGCCAGGCGACGCCGGTGGCACGGACACCGGCACGTGCGAAGCCGTCGGCACCTGCGAGCGCGCCGACGGCCGCCGTGACGCGACCATGCAACCACGGGTCCGGCCGGAGGGCGTAGTGCGGATACACCGTCAGCCGGGGCCGGAGCTGATACCCGCGTTCCTCGGTTGCGCGGCGAAGGCGCTCGAGGTTCGGCCAAGGCTTCTCGGGGTTCACGTGATCGGGCGTGACCGGAGACACGCCGCCCCAGTCGTTGATCCCGGCATCGAGCAGTCGCGGGAAGCCGTCGTCGGACAGGTTCGGCGGCGCCTGGAGATTCGCGCGCGGCCCGAGCACAAGACGTGCGACCGCGATCGCTGCGAGGAACTCATCCTCGCCGGGGTCGGGATGCTCCGACATCGGCGTCGCGGGCTTCGCGCGGAAGTTCTGAACGATCACCTCTTGCACGTGGCCGTACTTGCGCGATAGCTCGCGGATCGCGAAAAGCGACTCAGCGCGTTCCTCGAACGTCTCTCCGATGCCGACGAGTATGCCGGTGGTGAATGGGATGGCGAGCCGACCGGCGTCCTCGATGGTTCGAAGGCGAACCGAGGGCTTCTTGTCGGGTGAGCCGTGATGAGCCGCGCCGGGAGTCGCGAACAGACGCTCGGAGGTCGTCTCCAACATCATGCCCATGCTCGGGGCGACCGGCTTCAACCGCATCATCTCTTCCCACGACATCACGCCGGGATTGAGATGCGGCAGCAATCCCGTCTCTTCGATCACCGCGATCGCCATCGCCCTGACGTACTCGAGCGTCGTCGTGTAGCCGCGCTCCGCCAGCCAAGCGCGGGCCTCGGGCCAGCGCATCTCCGGCCGGTCGCCGAGCGTGAAGAGTGTCTCGAGGCAGCCGGCGCGCTGCCCGGCCCGCGCGATCTCGAGCACCTCTTCAGGCGAAAGGTAGGGAGCGGCGAGCCGGTCGGGCGTCGTCGCGAACGTGCAGTAGCCGCACCGATCCCGGCAAAGTCGCGTAAGCGGGATGAAGACCTTCGGAGAGTAGGTGACGACGCGACCGACGCCCGCGTCTCGGACCCGTCGCGCGACCGAGAGCAAACGGTCGAGGTCGTCGCCTCGGGCCGACAACAACGCGGCCGCCTCTTCGACGGAAAGGACTTTGCCGTCCTCCGAACGATGGAGCGATCGGCGGATCTGACGCGCGAGGTCGGTCACGGTCGGCACGCGAGGCCGGGCATCGCGGCGGAGCCTACCACGGTGCTGGGCGGGCGGTGACCGGGTCTCACCTGCGGTGGCGGAGGCCGCGCACCGCCCGCCATACTCGACCGGTGATCGTCGTGCTCGCCGGTGGCGTGGGCGCCGCCCGGTTCCTCCGGGGGCTGGTCCGAGCCGTGCCGCCGGGCGAGGTGACCGTCATCGGAAACACGGGCGACGACTTCTTCGTGTACGGCGTTCACGTGTCGCCCGATCTCGACATCGTGACCTACACCCTCGGCGGGGCGATCGACGACGCGCGTGGATGGGGGCTTGCCGGCGACACGCACGGCCTGCTCGAGGAGCTGCGCAGCCTGGGCGTCGACGCCTGGTTCTCGCTCGGCGACCGCGACTACGGGGTCTGCCTGTTCCGGACACTCGCGCTGTCGGCCGGCCAGACATTGTCGGATGTGACCGCGCGGATCGCGGAGCGCTTCGGAGCCGGGATCCGGCTTCTCCCCATGACCGAAGCGACGGTTGCGACGCACGTCTTGGTAACGGACGAGGAAGGACGCGAGCGCGACCTCCATTTCCAGGAATACTGGGTCCGGCGCGGAGCGCGCGATGACGTCAAGGCCGTCCGGCTCGTCGGCGCCGAACATGCTCGTCCGGGTCCGGGCGTGCTCGATGCGATCACGTCCGCCGACGCGGTCCTGATCGCTCCATCGAACCCGGTGGTTTCGATCGGGACGATCTTGACGGTGCCGGGGATCCGCGACGCGCTGCGCGAAACACGAGCCCCGGTCGTCGGCGTCTCCCCCATCGTCGGCGGCGCGCCGGTTCGCGGCATGGCGGACAAGCTGATGCCCTCGGCGGGCGCCGAGGTATCCGCACTGGGAGCCGCCCGGCTCTACCGCGACGTGCTCGACGGGTGGGTGATCGATCTCGTCGACGCGAATCTCGGGCGGGTGGTCGCATCTGAGCTCGGCATCCGCGTCGAAGTCGCGCAGACCTTGATGCATACGATCGAGGACGCGACCGCCCTCGCGAAGGTCGCGCTCGATCTCGCCGGAGCGCTCGCAACGGACTGAGTTCACTCCACGTACACTCGACTGCTATGCGGATCGAGATCATCCCCGTCGAAGGGCTGCCCGAGATCGGACCCGGCGCCGACCTCGGGACGCTCATCGCCGATCATTCATCCGTCCGCGACGGCGATGTCGTGGTCGTGACGTCGAAGGCGGTATCGAAGGCCGAGGGGAGGCTGGTCGAGGTCGACCCCGCCGACCGGGAGCGCGCACGCCGGGAATGGGCCGAGCGGGAGACCGTTCGCGTCGTCGCGCGGCGCGGAGACCTCGTGATCGCCGAGACCGTGCACGGATTCGTGTGCGCGCACGCGGGCGTCGACGGCTCCAACGTGCCACCGGACCGGATCGCGCTCCTGCCATTGGATCCTGACTGGAGCGCGGAGCGCCTCAGGCAGGGCCTGAAGGCGCGCGGCGCCGACGTGGGAGTCGTGCTCAGCGACACGTTCGGCCGCCCATGGCGCGCCGGACAAACGAACGTGGCGATCGGAGTCGCCGGCCTCGTGCCGATGCGGGACCATCGCGGCGAGAAGGACGTGTTCGGCACCTTGCTCGAGGCAACCGTGATCGCGGTCGCCGACGAGATCGCTTCCGCCGCCGAGCTCGTGATGGGCAAGAACGACGGGATCCCCGTCGCCATCGTTCGCGGCCTCCCGGCCGGATGGCTCGGCGCCGGGAGCGCACGAGAGATCGTGCGACCACCCGACGAGGATCTCTTCCGCACCGGTGTGATCGAAGCGATCGAGGCCCGTCGATCGGTTCGCGCGTTCGCAGCGCGGCCGGTTCCGCCCGAGACGATCGAACGCGCCGTCGCGGCGGCAGCGACGGCCCCGGCACCGCACGGATCACGCGCGGCTCCCCCGTGGAAGTACGTCTGGCTCCGCAACGAGACGCCGCGCGGCCGGTTCCTCGATGCGATGGAGCAGGCCTGGCGACGTGATCTTGCCGACGACAAGACCCCCTCCGACAAGATCAATCGGGCGGTCGCGCGCTCCCGAGCGCTGCTCGGCGGAGCGCCGGTCTTGCTCGCGTGCTTCGTGTCACTCGCCGCGGCCGACCCCTACAACGACGCCCGCCGCCTGCTGGCCGAACGCGAGATGTTCCTGACGGCGGCCGGCGCGAGCGTCCAGAATCTGATGCTCGCTCTGAACGCGCAGGGCGTCGCCTCTTGCTGGCTGTCGACCAGCATCTTCTGCAGCGACGAGGCGGCCGGCGCGCTCGGCATCGGCGGCGAATGGCAGGCGGTGGGCTGCGTGGTCGCCGGCTTCCCCTACGAAGAGCCCGCTACCCGAGGCGCGGTCGACCCCTCAACCTTCCTGGATATCCGCTGACCAAGCCCGGGCGCGGGCGGCATGCTATAAAAGCCCCTCGTGGCCAGCAAGAGGGAGACGAAACGCGAGCGTCGCGACGACGCCAAGCGCCG
>JBKKCR010000132.1:0-11285 GCA_046712825.1 Actinomycetota bacterium
GGACGCCCGAGACGATGCCTTCGAGGACGGACGTGAGCGCGGGTCCGTGGGACTCACCGGCGGTCAGGAAGCGGAGCATGCGGCCATCTTACCGGGGGGTCGCGGACCTTCTTGCGTGGTTTGAACCGGCCGAGGTCAGGCGCTGCGCGCCAGGTTGCGGACCACCGGCCCGTCGGTTCCGGTCGTGATCAGCAGGCGGCGAACCTCGCCGGCCACCCCGAGCGGGCCCATCGACCGCCCGTTCACCAGCAGGTCGACGGCGCTCGCGTTGCCGATCAGGATCTCGATCCGGTCGGCTCCCGAGAACGACCTGCTCCAGCCCTGCGCCGCCATCCCTTCGTAGACGACCTCGCCGTCGGCGACCACGCGCAGCCAGCTGCGGCCGCTCGCACGCAGGTCGGCCGTGATCGCCCCGGCCCCGGGGAGGCCGCGAGCGTCGTCCTCAGTCGCGGTCGCCGCGTTCTCGCCCGCATCTTTCGTCGCCGGCGCCGCTTCCGGGATCGTCCCGTCGAGGTGAGCGGCCGGCGTGCCCGGCGGGCGGAGCGGATCGTCGGCTCCCAGGACCAAGAGCACGCTCACGGCGGCGGCAACGGCCAGGGCCACGAGCCGCCCTCGGCCTTGTCTCCGCGGCGCCACTCGGGCGAGCACGGCGAGCGATGGAGCGACCGGCGGCGGCTCATAGGGCGCCAACAGTTGAAGGAGCGGCTCGGCTTCGAGCCGCAGGTACCAGGCGTATTCGCGGAGGAATGCTTTCGCGTACATCGGGGCCGGGAACTCCTCCAGCGGAGCCCCTCGCTCGAGGGCGGTGAGGTAACGGAGCCCGATGCGGGTGTCGCGCGAGGCCTGAGCCAAGGAGATCTTGCGGCGACGCCTCGCCTTGCGGAGCGCGGCCCCGAGGTCCTCGCCCGGATCGATCCGGCTAACGCGCGCCTGACGGGACGAAGGCACAAGCCGGAAAGACGTCGACTCGGTGGCGTCTCCCCGGTCAAGCGGGGTTCGTTCGATCTCTACCGTCGCCAAGACGAAGCGGCCTTTCGGCTCGAGCAGGGGAAGCCGAGCAGGTTTTTCCCGGGCCGCGCTCACGCCAAACGTAGCAAGCGATTCATCAGCCCAGCCGGGCGCGTTGAGCCGCTACTTGAAGACCTCTTGGCCCTCGCAGAGCGTGAACTGCTCGTCGCCGAAAACGAACGTTCCGCATTCGGCCGTCAGCGACTTAAGGCGGTAGGAGTCGGCGAAGGTTTCTCCCTCGGACACCTCGTACTCGGTGCCGTCGACGATCACGACCGCCACGCGGTTGTTTCCTGACCCGCTGATGCTCACGAGGGTCACGCGCTGACCGTCGCCGCCCGTCGGGCCACCGGTCGGACCCGGAGAGCCGCCCGGTGCGGGCGTCCCGCCGACCCCGCCGATCGGGCCCGCGCTCACGAGCGGCCGGAACGGATCCTTCCCCTCGAAGACCTCGAAGCTCTCGGGGACGCCGGTCGGAGACGCCGTCGGCGTCACGGTCGGCCTCGCGGTCGGCGTGGTCGTCCTGGGGGACCTCGGGAAGGCCTCGGGCTCCTCCCCGCCGCCCGACAGGAAGAGCAGGTACACGACGGCGAGCAGCGCGATGATGCCGAAGAGGATGATCAGCGCACGCTCGCGCGGCTGCAGCCGCTGCCAGCGGCTCTCCTCTTCGATCACGACGGTCACGGTTTCCTCCTCATCCGCCGGCGGTTGGGCTCGGAGCCGGGGTGGGAGCCGCCCCACCCAGGCTCGCGTTCGGTGCGACCACGTACATCCGGAACGTGATCGTCGACGACAACGTGAACAGGCCCGAGACCACATCGGTCTGAGGCGAGATGGCGATCGAAGTCACCTCGACGACGCGCTCCAACTCCTCGAGTCGCGTCAACAGGGACTGCAGGCGGAAGAACCCGCCAACGACCTGGACCGTCACGGTGACGACCTGAACGCCGGTGCGGCCGGTAAGCGCGCCCGGCGGGCTCGGCGCGATCGAACGGAGGTCGATGCCCGAAGCCGTCGCCGCCGTCTGAAGCTGGCGGATGAGCGACGGCAGCTCGGGTGTCGGCGGAAGCAGCCGGTCGAACACCGCGAGCCTCGCCCGCGTGGTCGGTTCGTCACGCTGCGCCGTCTGAAGCTGACGCAGCCGATTGCGCAGGGTCTGGTTCTCGTCCTGCGCGAGTTCGATCTGTTCTCGCACCTCGGAGATGTCCTTCAACTTGGGGCTGAGAAGGAACAGGAAGAACACCGCGACGATCAGCACGGCGGCGACGGCGGCCAGCACGTATCGGCGCGTCATGGCTGTCGCAGACCTCCCGGCTGGTTCCGTCGGAGGGCGTCCTGGTCGAGCTGGACCGAGGAGTTGAAATCGACCAGCGTTTGGAGGGATTCGGATTCCGTCTTCGCCGACAACGAGAGATAGGGGAACAGGAACTCATCGACCCCGGCGAGGCGGCTCAACCACCGCGCTACGTCGAGATGCGTGAAGGTCTGCCCCGAGACCTGGATCGTTCCGACGGGCGCGGTCGCAGCGCCGGGTGCCGTCGCGGCGGCCTGGACCGAGCCAGAGAAGTTCGTCAGCCACACGTCGGATGGGATGACCAAGCTGATGTTGTTGAGGAGCAAGCTCCACCGAACCTCGTTCACGGTGAGCTGGCCGAGGAGCTGCTCTTTCGTTCGAAGGGTCGCTTGGAGCTGCGCGAACCCTTGCAGCTGATTGACCTGGCGCTCCAAACGCGAATTCGCACGCTCCTGAGCCTCGAGGTCGCCGCGTGCGCCGGACAGTCGCGCCCCTTGCAGGACGAACACGAGCACCAGGAGCGCCACGAGCCCGAGCAGGGCGGCCGCGAGGAGCAGCGTCATCTGGCGGGCGCGACGCCGCTCAGCGATATCCGAAGGAAGCAGGTTGATCTGGCGCATCAGGCCTCCCGCATGGCCAGACCGATGGCAACCGAGGCGACGCTTCCCATCTGGGACAGCTCGTCGGGTGTCTGATCGACCTTTCCGAGACGCACGCGCGCGAGCGGTTGCCCTTCTTCGACGGGGAGATGCAGAGCCGCCGACAACCGCTCGTGAAGGCCCGGGAGCCTCGAGCCCCCACCGGTCACGATGACCGTCGAGATCCGCGCAGCTCCCGGCTGGGTCAGGTAGTAGTCGAGCGAGCCCCGCACCTCGTCGATGAACGCTGCGGCGCGCATCTCGATCATCCGCGCGGCGCCTTCGGGCGGGGTCGGGCCACCTTCGGGCGCAACCCCGATGCGAGCCTTCACGGTCTCGGCTTCGTCCCAGGCAACGGTCAGACCGGCGGCAAGGGCCTCGGTCACTTCGTCGCCGCCCATCGGAAGGATCCGGACGAAGCGCGGACGGGCCTGCTCGTGCACCACGATGTTCGTGACGCCGGCACCGATGTCGATCAGTGCCTCCCCCTCCCGGGGGCCCAGGAGGCCCGTCGGCGAGCCGAGCGCGCGGAGCATCGCGAAGGAGCTGAGATCGACCGCGGCCGGGTCCAACCCCGCGCCCTGCGCTGCCGCCACGAAGGTGTTGACCATGTCGCGTTGCGCGGCGACGAGCAGGACGTTCAGCACCTGATCGCCGGCATCGTTGGTCCGCTCCTCGAGGATCTGATAGTCGAGGATCGCGTCCTCGATCGGGATCGGGATGAACTCCTGCGCCTGGAACTGGAGCGCACCCTTGAGCTCTAGCTCGTCCATCGCGGGCATCTCCACCTGGCGTACGACGACCTTCTGATTCGCGAGGCCGAGTGCCGTGTTGCGGATGGAGAACCGGCCGCGTCGGACAAGCTCGCGGAGCGCGCCTATAACGGCGTCCATGTCGGCGATCTCACCGCCGACGATGGCCCCACGCGGCAGCGGCGCGGAGGCGAACCGCGCCAGCGTAGGCGGGTCGGATTTCATCGACACCTCAGCGGCGCGAACCGCGCTGGTGCCGATGTCCAGCCCCAAAAGTGTGCGGGCCATCGCTATCCGTTCGGTATGTCGACCTTGACCGCCCGGTCGGACAGGTAGCGGTTCACATCGCTTTCGCGGATCCGGTAGTTCTTGCCGACCCGGATCGCGGCGAGGCTCCCGCTCTTGATCAGCCGGTAGACGGTCATGGTCGAGACACGCATCAACGACGCCACCTCCCCAACGGTGAGGAGGCGGTCGCCCACGTACGGGCTTCTCCGCGGAGGCGTCATACGGCCCCTTTCCACGAATCGGACTTCTGCAACATGTTCACCAACGTCACCATGTCCACCAAGTTCCACAAACATCACAGCCTGCACAACGGACTCGGAAGGAGGCGACCCTATACATCTTGCTCTTTTGAAGTCAAGAGCAAGATTCGACGACTCAAGATGACATCTTTAGAACTACACAACTGTAATTAGCAGCGCACACCCAGCGTGAGCAGGGCCAACAGTGGAGGCAAGGGATTCGGGGGTCGTTCCGGTTAGCGATACATATCGAGCAGGGTCTTACCGGCCAGGGCGCTGATGATCGCGCCGAGGGCCATGAAGGGGCCGAAGGGGATCGCAGTCTTACGCCCGGCCTTCCCTGTGATCATGAGCGCGATGCCGACCACCGCCCCGATCGCGAAGGCCGCGAAGAAGGCGATGACGAGCCTCCCCCACCCCAGGTACCCGAGGAACAGGCCGATGAGGCCGGCGAGCTTCACGTCCCCCATCCCCATTCCCGCCGGCGAGATGAGCGCGACGAGGAGGAACCCTCCGGCGCCGGCGATTCCGCCCAGCACTGCGCGCAGCCACGCATCCAGGCCCGGTCCGAGGGCTGCCGTTATGGCCAGCAGCGGAACGGCGGCGATTACCGAGGGATATACGATCTTGTTGGGCAGGATCTTGTGCTCGAGGTCGATGAGGGAAAGAGCCACGAGGACCCAGAGGAAGGGCAGGAATGCCAGCAGCTGCCAACCCTCCCCGCTCGAGGGCGTGCCAGCCGGGACCAGCTCGTCGCGACGTAGCACGGCGACCATCCACACGATAGCCGTCAGCAGCTCCCCGGCCGGGTAGCGCGCCGAGATGCGCCCTTTGCAGTAGCGACAGCGTCCCCTCAAGAGAAGCCAAGAGACGACCGGGATGTTGTCGGCCAGCGACAGCTCGTGCTCGCACGAAGGACACCGGGAGCCGGGTCGCACGATCGACTCCCGGCGCGGCACCCGATGCACGACAACGTTAAGGAAACTGCCGAAGGTCAGGCCCCCTACCCCGGCGAGCGCGACGGCGAACGCTTCCATCGGTTGCGAGGCTATCGCAGGCCGTTGCTCGGGGAGCAATCAGTGGCGCGCTCAAGGGCGGCGTCGAGGCCGCAACATCATCACTGAACATGGCGGATCTTGGACCCGGACGCAGGCAGGTGGAGTTGTACACCACCTCGGATCTGCAGCGCGGCCAGCACCACTACAGGCAAAGACTCGAGGGCGTCGTCACCGATACTTGGGCCGAATTCGCGCTCCGCCAATTGTTCTTCTTGGCCTGCACGACGTAGTGGTAGGCCTGGGAGAAAGCGACGGTAGAGTCGGTGTAGTTGGTCGTGGTGTGGCCGCTGACGGTCGCGATCGACGTGTAAGGCCCGCCGCTGGTGAGTGATCGGAAGATCTCGTATCCGTCGGCGAAGGTCGAGCTCGTCGCGGTCCAGGACAGGTTGACGTCAGCCTGAATGAGGACCACACAGGCGCCGTTGGACGCTGTCGGTCCTGTCGGAGCCGCCAACGTTGCCGTCGAAATGGTCATGGACGGCGGCGAGGGTGACGACGTCCAGTTGCCGGACGCCACCCCGGCCATCTGAACCCAGACCAGAGCCGTTACGAGGAGGCCCTGCTTCGCTCCCCAGGGGCGGCGGGGCGACGACGGCCTCGAAAGGTCTCGAACCCGCCCACGTGGCCGCGGTCCCGGCGCTTGCTCACGCATGCGCGCCGACCTCCTTCGAGTGCCTCCGCGGACGCCAGATATCGGCGAGCCAGATCAGCGCCAGGATTGCGGGGATGACCATGAGAGCGAGTTCCCGGACCAGGGGCTGGCGGAACCAGCGGATGCCGAGTCCTACGTAGGGAACCACCGCCCGAACACGCCAGACCTTCGAGTCTTCAACGCGGGCGACCCAAGGGTCCGGAGCCTCGTTGGCGTCTCCCTTCGTTCGGATCACCGGATGTTGACCCGAGGCGAAAACCTCCACGACGCGGTGGCTCACGACGCGGTGGTCCTCGACCGGGATGTGGTAGGTGATGATCTGACCGACGCGCACCTCGCTCGGCTGCTGTGGGGTCACGAAGAGGACCGAGCCCGCCGGGATCGCGGGATCCATGCTCCCCGTCAGCACCGTTAGGGAGCGATATGCGCCTGTGCGCGGACCCAAGCCGAGGATGATAAAGACGACCACGCTCGAAGTGAGCATGGCGCCGAGTAGGAACCTGCCGCAGCCTCTCACGATCTTCAGGATCTTCGTCATCGATCTCTCCAAGGGCAGCGGCGGGGCTGCGACTTCTCGCGCAGCCCCGCCGATCGTCCCTTCGGGATTACTTGTTGGTGGCGGCGCGCTGGGTACCGGTGAAGCTGTACTGGATGGTCGACGACAGGCCCTGCAGCGAGTTTGCTGCGCCGCTCGGGAAAGTCAGGGTCAGCCGAAGGTTGTTGGTCACCCCGGCGGTCGTCACGGTCAGGTTGGACATCGCGACGTTCGAGCCGATGACCGGCCTCGAAGCGACTACCGACGACGTCACTCCCGCGCACGTGTAGGTGAAAGCGGGGCTAACCCCGGCCTCAACCCACGGAAGCGAACACCGCTCGATGACCATCTGCAGGCCGGTCGTCGCGTCGGTGTCGAGCAGCGAGCTCGTCGTGGCTGTGGAAGTCAGGGTCACCGAGGCGAGGTCCTGCGATCCGGAGTTGATCAGGTCGAAGCTGCGCTGCATCGTATCGCCCGGGACGACGCCGCCGGCGTTAACCGTCAGCCGGTTCGTAGACGCACCCGTCGCCCCCAGGGCGATCGTCACCGTGCCCGAAGCGACCGTTTGCGAAGCCGAGGTGGTGCTGGTGAACGTCGCGAAGGTGCCGAGGCCGGCGATTCCGGCTGCGGCGCCGAGCGCCAAAATGGAGAGCAGCACCTTGCGTGCCGTCGAGCGAGGAGAACGAATTGCCATGGTCCAACCCCTTTCGGAGGGTGGGCCCGCGTCGCATGGCGGATACCTCCATCGGTATCGTGTGCGCTCTCGCGGCGCGGCTGCCCGCATTCTTCGGACGCAAGATGTGTCGGCTGGCCGTCCGACCGGATGCATGGTCCGACTGTCTCATTTGGCGAGGCCGGGCTGACTAGTCACTAGGCTTGGACTACGAACCTCGATCATCGACGAGCTCGAGGAATGGTCCCAGCTTCCTGCGATTTGGTCATTTGATCAGGGAACGGCTGTCTGCCTGCTGCCTCGGCGATGGCGTTGGCCACAACTAAGGGAATGGATCCTTGACGGAGGGTCGTCAGAAGGGCGTCCGGTCTGGCTCGAGCGTGGGAGAGCGAGCTAACGGTACAAGCCGATCACACTCTCCACGACCAAGCAGGCGATGACAGCCCCGAGGCCATGAATGGCCCGAACGGGGTCTGCGTTTTCCGGCCGGCTCTGCCCGCGAGCATCAGGACGATCCCGACGACGGTGCCGATGGCGAACGAGGCGAAGAAGGCCATCACCAGCCTTGCCACCCGAGGTATCCCATGAACAATCGGATGAGCTCGGCGAGCTTTACGTCCCCCATCCCCATTCCGGCCGGCGAGATGAGCGCAACGACGAGGAACCCCGCTCCTCCGACCAGGCCGCCCAGTAGAGTGCGCACCCAAGCATCGAGCCCAGGCCCGAGCGCGGCCGTGATGCTAGCAGAGGGATCGCGGTCACCACGGACGGGTAAACGATCTTGTTCGGCAGGATCTTGTGCTCGAGATCGATGAAGGAAAGGGCAACGAGGATCCAGAGGAACGGCAGGAACGCGACGACCTGCCAGCCCTCGCCGCTCGAGGGGGTACCGGCCGGGACGAGTTCGTCCCGACGCAGCACCGCGACCATCCAGACCAACGCCGTCAGCAGCTCCCCCGCAGGGTAGCCCCCGAGATGCGCCCACGGCAGTACCGGCAGCGTCCTTTCAAGAGGATCCAGAAACGACCGAGATGTTGTCGGCGACCGAGCGCGTGTTGGCAAGATGGGCATCGCGATCCGGGTCTCACGATCGATTCCTGGCGTGGCACCCGATGCACGACAACGTTGAGGAAACTGCCGAAGGTGAGGCCCCCTACCCCGGCGAGCGCGACGGCGAAGGCTTCCATCGGCGCGACGCTATCGCAGCGATACGTCGACCGGACTGAGGCCGGAGCCTACGGTGCCAGCTCGATCCAGGTCTCGACCTCGTAGGTGACGTCGCCGAACCCGACGACGCGCTCCACGCGGGAGTCGTAGGTCAGGGTTTGGTTGTTCTTGATCTGGATCGCGTCGGCGTAGATCGTTCCGAACTGAACCTGGTTGTTCTTGACCGCGACCGGACCGAAAGGCGAGAAGATCACGACAGCGGTGTTCCCCGTGGGCTCGAAGTTGTTCTTGAGGTGGATCGTGCATTCGGAGTTATCTTGGTTGACGTCGCACGCGGACCCCGTCGGCGGCTGATAGGTGGAAACCAGCGTGAAAAGCGCGTCGCCGGCGCTGTCCTCGAGGCCGTTGGCGAAGACCGGAACGTTGGCGATGATGGTGGTGTCTCCCGAGATCGTCACGCCGGTGAGATTGATGCGGAGATCTTGGCTCGCAAGACCGGACTGGTTTATGTAGTAGGACCCACTCATCGCCCCCGACTCCGGCGCGATATGCGCTTGGAAATCGGAAACGGCCGTCAGCGACGGCGTTGCCGGCGTGCCGAACTCGTGGTGATGGGCCGGATCGTAGTTCGCCGAGCTGTAGGTGAACGTCGGGAGCGACTTGGTCGGCGGCGCGGTCGTGCACACGTTCTGGGTGATCGTCCCCTGCACGGTCCCCGAGCCGGTCTTCGGCCCCCACGTCGTCACGTTGCCGACGATGGTGGCGGTGCCTTCGACCCGAACCTTGTACCTCGTCGGGTCCTCTCCCCCACACGTGATCGGATCGGGAGGGGTGGTCACCGAGGATTTGACGTTGCCCCCGATCAGGCCGCCGGCTTCGAGGTGAACCGATCGATCCCGGTTGTTCGGATCGTAGCCGCCGGTCCACACGTCCTTGTCGATGGTCACCCCGTTCTTGGTGGCGAACCATCCGGTAGCCGCGGTGACGCTTCCGTGAACGATGTTGCCCTGCTCCAGTAGCACGTTCTGGTTAGACCAGATGTCGCCCTCGATCACGTCGTTCCCTTTGGTGACGATGCTCGTGTTCGAAAGCAACGCGAAGAGGAAGGAAGCAGGCGGAGCGAGCGTAACGCGGATCCGCCGGGTGGCTCCCAAACCCTCGCCCGGAGCGACGACGCCGGCCACGTCGATGCGGAAACGCTTCCGCGGCTGCGGGGTGATCGTGCCGGAGAAGGTTCCCTCGTCCGTGGCGCCGGTGAACGTTCCCGTGAAAGATCCGTTGGTCTCTTCGAGCTTGGCGATCGCTTGATGGACGCCCGCCTCGGCGACGTGCAGCGCTTGCACCCAGCTGCGCCCCTTCGCGGTCGCGAAGGTGCTGTGAGAACCGACCGACATGACCAGGGCCATCAGCGTCCCCATGACGCCGAGCAGGACGACGGCCACGATCATCGCGAACCCCGACTCTTCACGGTGGATCGACCGGCCGATCCGTCCGATGCTCACGCCGTCACCGCCTTGTTCCGGAGCCGAACCTCGGAGTTGAGCACGAGGGTCGTGTCCGGCCGCCGGAGGGGATGCACCGACAACGAGAAGGAGACCACCTGCACGACGCCGGCGGTGTCCGAGGTGTAGGTGAACAGACTCGTGGAAGCGAGGTTCTTCTGGATGACGTCAGCCGTTCCACCGTTGACGCTCCGCGTGAGCGATCCGCCGATCACCGCATACACGATGTCAGCCTCGACCCCGAGCAGGAACGTGGTCATCTTAAAGCGGCTCGCCGGCGACGTACCGTCGGGCTGAACGACGCGCGCCTGACGGATCTCCTTCGTCATGCGGTCCACAGCGATCCGCATGGTGTCGAGCGTTTCGCTTCGGTCCTTGACGTACGCGCTCTGACGCTGAACGACGCCGAACACGCCCAGGATCGATCCCATGACGACGAGCAGCAACGACACAGTGAAGACCAGCTCGAGAAGGGTGAAACCCCCTTCGTCACGAGCACTGATTCTTCGAAAGCGAGACGGTGTTGGTCGCATCGGATTCATTCCCTGCCTTGTCGTAACCGACGACGTAATAGCGGACCGAGTCCAACGTCTTCTTGTGGGTTGTCGACTCGGAGTTGAGGCTCGTCGTGCTCAGCACCGCCCACGCACCGCTGTTCGTGCTCACGTAGATGCGATAGCCGCTGAAGTTGGCGTCGATCGATGCGCCCCACGCGAGCGTCACCGTCCGGTCTTCACCGCTGCAGCTCACGGTCTTCGCCAGCGTGCCGGGCACCGTCGGCCGCTGACTGTCCAGCACGATCGTCTGCGGCGCGAAGGTGCGCATGTTCCCGTTGGCGTCGGTCGCTTTCCCCCAAACGGACTTCGTCCCGTCGCCCGGCAGGAGCGACCAGGAAACGGACGGGTTCGACGCGTCATAGGTGATGGTGTTGCTGTACAGAACTCCGTCGTTCGAGAACTGCACCGTGATGGGCGCGCACGCGTCGGTGAAGCTCATGCTGAGTCCGACCGACGTGCTCGACGTGTATCCCTGCTGCCCGCTCGTGGAAAGGATGGTGAACCCTCCGCTCGGTGCGGTCGTGTCGCCGGCACACGTCGTCGGCGCTGCGGTCGGTACCGAGGTCGGCACTCCTCCGCCCTGATTGGCTCCCCCTTCCGTTCCTTCGATAGTCACGGTGCCCGGCGTGAAGAACGTCGACGCGCGAACCATGCGAGCGATGCCGAGGACCTGCGGCTTGTATACGACAATGACGGTCAACCGCTTGACGTTGTTGGGCTGGTCGAACCAGGTCGCGTACTGCCAGACCTCCATCGTTACCGTCCCGACCTGCAGCGGATCCTCGAGATGGAGCACCTGACCACCGGTGTCGTCCACGATCAGGTCCTCGTAATTCCCGCTGCCGGTGACGTCGAACTGGGTGTTGTCGGTGCTCACGTAGTAGTCGGGGCTGTTCGGGTCGCTCGCGTGCAGGGGCTGAGT
>JBKKCR010000133.1:0-6158 GCA_046712825.1 Actinomycetota bacterium
TCGGTCAGCCCGAAGCAGCCGCGCACCTTCCCCTGCGCGATCTGCGGGAGCCACTCCTTCTTCTGCTCCTCCGACCCGTTGTAATAGATCATCTCGCCGGCGAAGAACGCGGGGAGGATGAAGATCGACGCGACGGCGGCGCTGCCGTAGCAGACCTCTTCCATCGCGATGACGAACTCCATGACGCCGCCGCCGGTGCCGCCGTACTCCTCGGGGAACGGCAGGCCGAGCAGGCCCGTCTCGACGACCTTGTCGACGAGCTCGAACGGGTAGCGCCCCTCGTCGTCGAGCCGGCGGTCCAGGTCGGGCGCGCACTCGCGCTTGATGAAGTCGCGGAGCATCTCGCGGAAGGCTTCTTGCTCGGGAGTGAACGTGAAGTCCATGACTAACCCTTCGCCGGGCGGAACTTCGGGAGTCGCAGCTTGGTATGGAACGCGTCTTCCATCTCGTTGTCGAACCAGAGCTCGACCGGCATGCCGATCCGGACGTCCTCGACCGGGCAGTCGGTGACGTTGGAGGTCATGATCGGGCCCTCATCGAGCTCGATGTCTGCGATGACGTACGGCACCTGCGCGGAGAAGTTCGGGTGGATCGCTTGGCGGACGACGGTGAACGAGAACACGCGCCCGCGGCCCGACGCGACGATCGAGCCGAGGTCCTGCGACAGGCATCGCGTGCAGCAGGGCCCCCAGGGCATCTGCACGTTGCCGCACTCGTTGCACGACTGCACGCGGAGCTCCTCGGCCAGCGTGCCTTCCCAGTAGCCGCGCGTCTCCTCGACGACGATCGGCGCGGCGCCGGCGACGAGCTCGGTCAGCGTGTGCGGCATCAGGCGGCCCCTTTCGTGAGGAGCAGCGTGGCGTGCGCGGCGTGGAAGCCGCCCTGGCCGGCGACGATGCAGACCTCGGCGTCGGCCACCTGCGACGTCGACTCGCCGCGGATCTGGCGCACGCCTTCGGCCAGCACGTTCCACCCGACGAGGTTCGCCTCGGAGAGCATCCCGCCGCTCGTGTTCGACGGCAGCGCGCCGTCGAGCTTCAGATTCCCCTCGAGCGCGAACGGGCCCGCCTCGCCGCGCTTGCAGAATCCATAATCCTCCATCGTGATCAGCACGGTGGAGGTGAAGCAGTCGTAGAACTGCGCGACGTCCACGTCCTCGGGCTCGAGCCCGGCCATGCGGTACGCGGTCTGCGCGGAGCGGGCACCGGGGTAGCTCGTGTAGTGGTCGGGGTCCGACAGACCTTGCAGGTTCGCGGCGACGCCGGCGCCGGTGATGACGGCGGGTGGCTTGGCGAGGTCCCGCGCCCGCTCGCTGCTCGTCACGACGACCGCGACCGCGCCGTCCGACGCGCCGATCGTGCAGTCGAGGACGCGCAGAGGCTCCGAGACGTAACGGTTCTCGAGGTACTGCTCGATCGTCAGCGGATCGCGGTAGGTCGCGCCGGGGTTGCGCGAGGCGTGATCCCGGAACGCCACGGCGACCGATCCGAGCATCTCCTCGGTGACGCCGAACTCGTCCATGTACCGCCTCGCTGCGCGCGCCTCCATGATCGGGCCGCCGGCGAGCCCGTACGCGATGTCGTCCGACGGAGCCTGGCCGCGGCCCATCTGGGCCCGGCCGAACAGCATCGGCATGCCGGTCTTGGCGTTCTCGCCGTACACGCAGACCGCGACCTCGCAGAAGCCGGCCTCGACGGCCAACGCGGCCTCGGCGACGAGCGCAACGGCGGTCGCGCCGCCGATGAACTTCTGAGACAGGTAGTTGGTGCGCAGGCCGAGCTTCCCGCCGAGCTGCTCCGCGTGGAGAAGGAGCGGCTCGGACAACGGCGGGGCGGTCAGCAAGCCGTCGATGTCCGCCTTGGTCAAGCCGGCGTCGTCGATCGCGCGCTTCACGGCTTCGGTCTGGAGACTCCACGCGCTGCGGCCCGGCAGCTTCCCGAACGCCGTGGCGCCGACCCCTGCGATCGCGGTCTTCCCCGAGATGCCCATCCCGTCGGAAAGTGTAGGTCCCCACTGACCCGCGTGTCAGTTGGTTGTCCGTTTGATGCTCCGCAGGTCCCCGGGTCACGATGGGCCCACGACGTGAGGAGGCCGGTGGATGGACCAGCGCAGGCTCGAGACCCCGACGCGCACGCTTATAGAGGACGCCATCGACCGCGGAGACGCCGCGGGCGCGAAGAAGCTCCTCGGGTCCATGATCGGCGACTGGGAGCGCAACAAGGATTACTCGATCAACTGGATCACCTCGCTCCTGTCCTTCATCGGGCGCCGCATGGGCGAGCCCGCCGTCGAAGAGGCGCTGCGCGACTTCGGCGACCGCTACCTGCGTGAGCGCCGGGGCGGCTACGCGGCGGTGGAGCCGAGCACGCGGCTCGAGGGGCTGGTGCGAGCCATGAAAGCGAACGGGGCCGACGTGGAGTTGTCTGAGGACGGGGAGAAGTGGGTGGCCTCGTTCCGCTGCGGGTCCGGCGGGAAGCTCATCGACGACGGCGCCTACGCCGCGCCTCGTGACTACCTCACGCTGCACGGTCCGACGCCGGTCACGTTCGGCAGAGCAACGCTTCCGGTCTATTGCGCGCACTGCTCGGTCAACAACGAGATCGAGCCCATCGAGTCCACGGGCGTGCCGGTCACGATCGAGTTCCCGCCGGAGCGGCCCGGCGAGCGGTGCGTCCATCACGTCTACAAAGATCCGGCGTCGATCCCGCTCGAGATCTACCGGCGTATCGGGAAGGAAAGGCTCCCCTGATGGACGCCGTCCGCCAGCTCGCAGACGCGTACAGCGCGCGGGCGTGCGACTACGCGGATCTTTGGGCTCCCGTGTTGCGGCCGATGGGTCGGCAGCTGCTCGAGCGGCTGCAGCCGGGCGATGCTCGAACCTTCCTCGACCTCGGCACCGGGACGGGGACCCTCCTCGCAGAAATCGCAGCACTCGCTCCGCGCGCGCGGATCGTTGCGATCGACCGCTCCGAGGGCATGATCCGGATGGCTCGCGATCCCGCGATGTTCGCCGTGATGGACGCCCAGGCGATCGCCCTTGCGCCGGCGTCGGTCGACGCGGCCGTCATGGCCTTCGTCATCTTCACCGTCCCCGACCCCGCGGGCGTGCTCGCCGAAGCCCATCGCGTTCTTCGGCCGGGGGCCCGATTCGGGGTGGCGACATGGGGCGACGAGCCGGAGGTGATCGCCGACGGGGTGTGGAAAGAAGAGCTCGACGCGGCCGGTGCCCCACCGGACCCCGGATCGCCGCTCAACCGGCGCGACCTCTCCAACACGACCGAGAAGCTCGCCGGACTTTTTCGCGACGCAGGCTTCGAAGCGGTCGAGACCTGGACCGACCGGCTCGACCTCATCTGGCCGGTCGACGACTACTTCCGTTTCATGGGCGGTGGGCCGGTGCGGCGACGGCTCGACCGGCTCGAGCCCGAGCGACAGACTGAGACCCTGCGTCGCATCCGGGACCGGCTCGACGCGCTGACCGCCGAGGACTTCGCGGAACGCTCGGAGGTCGTCTACGCGATCGGTCGCCGCCCAGAGGAGGCCTGAGCGGCGTGCGCGTCGGCCGGCGCGATTTCCTTCGGAGCGGACTGATCGCCACCGGAGCGGCGATCGCCGGCCCGTCCATCTGGCGCGCGGCCCTGGCCGCGCCGGCCCAGCCGGGCCCCGGACCGTACGGCGATCTGAAGGAGCCGGATGAAAACGGGATCATGCTTCCCGAAGGATTCACTTCGCGCCTGATCGCGCTGAGCCGGCAAAGGGTCGCCCATACCCCATACGCCTGGCACGACTACCCCGACGGCGGCGCAACCTATCCGACCGATCAAGGCGGATGGATCTACGTCTCCAACAGCGAGGTGACCGACACGGGCGGCGCCGGCGCGGTTCGCTTCGACAGCCTTGGAAACATCGTGGATGCATACCCCATCCTCGAGGGAACCTCCCGCAACTGCGCGGGCGGCCCCACGCCGTGGGGCACGTGGCTTTCGTGTGAAGAGACCGCGAGAGGCCGGGTCTGGGAGTGCGACCCCACCGGGAAGCGGGCACCGATCCTGCTTTCCAAGCTCGGAACGTTCACCCATGAGGCAGCCGCGGTCGATCCCGACGGGCGGCGCGTGTACCTCACGGAAGACCGCGACGACGGGGGCTTCTATCGGTTCACGCCCAGGAACTACCCGAACCTCGCCGCCGGCGTGCTCGAGATCGCTCGTGTGGAGGACATCGCGCGCGTGCACGCGGGGGCCGCCAGCGCCGTGACCTGGCGTCCGATCCCGGATCCCGAATACTTCAACGCCGAGCCCACGCGGCGGCAGGTCGGTGAGCGCACGCCCTTCAACGGCGGCGAGGGGTGCTGGTTCGACTCGGGCGTCGTTTACTTCACCACCAAAGGCGACGATCGCGTGTGGTCCTACCGCACTGCCGACGGGACCATCGAGCTCTTGTACGACGGCACGAGTACACAGCGGATCCTCACGGGGGTCGACAACGTGTATGTGGCGCCGCGGTCGGGTGACGTGTTCGTAGCGGAGGACGGCGGCGACCTCGACATAGTCATGATCACGCGCGAGCGTCGGGTCGCCCGGTTGCTCAAGCTGGCGGGAACGGTTCACGAAGGTTCGGAGCTCACCGGCCCGGCGCTCAGCCCGGCAGGAGATCGCTTCTACTTCAGCTCCCAGCGTAGTTTCGGAAAGGGAGCCACCTACGAGGTGACGGGACCTTTCCGAACGGACCGCGCCGCGATTCCGAGCGTGACGCCGACCGCCTCATCCGGGCCGTCCACGACGCCGTCGGTCGTGGCCGGCTCCTCGCTCTTACCCGCGCCCGCTTCGCCGGTGAGGTCGTCCGACAATGACGCCGGGAAGGTCGTATTTTCCGGTGCGCTGGCGCTCGGCGGCGCGGTCGCCGCGGTCGCCGGCGCGAAGCGCCTGCGGAGTCGACGCAAACCCGAGCGACGCTAGGCCGGCCCCCAGCTCGTTTCGTCGGCGCCCCAGCCGCGCATCCCGGCGCGAACCTTCGGGCACTTCGCGTCCGTCGCCGCGCGGGCGTACCAGAGGCCCGCGTCCTGCTCCGTCGTGACGAGCGCGAGGCATAGGGAGGCACCGTCGGGCAGCGGTGCTCGCAGAACAACGACGAGGCTTTCCCCGAACTCCTCCGCGGGGACCTGGACGATCACGGCGGTGCCCCACGCGATGCTCGGATCGAGCGAGCGAAGGACCTCGAGCTCTCCCCCGGAGCCGGCGGCGAACCAAAGGTTGTCTACGTAGTAGACCTGCTGAGCCTCGAGAGCGTCGACGATCACGGCCCGCGCAAGCTCACCCGGTGTCCCTGGTGTCGGCGAACTCGTCGTGGTGGGCGACGCCTGCGGGTTCAGCCCGGTCACGTCCCCCGCGGGCCCGAGCAACGCCAGAGCCACCAGAGGGCCGAGGAGGAAACGGCGTTGCAGCTCGGCGGCGTCCACGCCGCCAAGGATAGCCCGCGCGTGCGGCCCGGCCGAGAGGCCGGAGTTAGTACAGGAGGAGCGCCTCGAGGAACGCGTCGGCCGTTTGCCGGTCGCCTTCGACCTTGAGCGCCCCGGCGGCTTCCGCGTCCTGCCACGGGTCGCGATGCGCGGCCACCATGGCGAGCGCCGACGTCGGTGCCGTGATCCGAGCTTCGGGAGCGTCGACGCCGTACCCGTAGCGTCGAAGTCCGAGGTCCAGCCCCAGCGTCGGGACGTCGATGTCGCTGAGCACGAGCGACACCTTGCCCGAGGCCTCGGCGGGGATCCGCGGGAACGTTTGGACCGGGATCCCGGCGTGGATCTGTCGCGCGATCGGCAGGATCGACGGCGGCGTGTCGTCGGCAGGCATCCCGAACACCCGGCGTATGTCTTCCATGTGCACCCACTCGTCGTAGATGCGGAGCGACGCGAGCCAGGTGAGTGAAACCTTGCCGAACGGGGTTGGCATCGCACGGCCCGCGATCCGCGCAGGGATCACCCCGCTCAACCGCTCGATGCGTCGGGCCCACACTTCGAGCCCCTTGAGGATCTCGGCGATCGGACGGTCGGCCCAGCGCGCGGCCTGCTAGTCGAACCAGACCTCGATCTTCGCCAGCGCCTCGTCGCCCCGCCTCGTGAAGCCGACGGTGAGGATCCGTCCGGTCAACGTCCCTTCGTCGCA
>JBKKCR010000134.1:0-16360 GCA_046712825.1 Actinomycetota bacterium
GGGTCGTCTCCTACGCGACCGACTCGAAGTCGTCGGCGCTCGGCGTTGACCAGGCGCTCATCGACGAGCACGGCGTCGTCAGTGGCCCCGTCGCGCGCGCCATGGCGGCCGGTGTGCGCGAAGCGATGGAGGCCGATATCGGTATCGCGACGACGGGCGTCGCCGGCCCGGCAGAGCTGGACGGCAGACCCGTCGGCACCGTCGTTCTCGCGGTGTCGGGTCCGCTGGGCGACGCGGATCGCGAGGTGCATCTGCCGGGGGACCGCGCGACGATCCGTCGGATCGCGTCCGGCGCGGCGCTCAATCTCTGTCGCCTCTACCTCTTGGAAGCCCTTGACGGATGAGGCTCTTCGTCGCCGTCGATCTTCCGGCGACGGTCAAGGACGAGCTCGACCACGCCATCGCCGAGTTGCGCCCGTCGCTGCCCGCGGCAAGGTTGGTGCCGCGTGACAACCTTCATCTCACGGTGAGCTTCCTTGGGGAGGTCGGCGACGAGCGTGTGGCCGGCATCGTGGCCGCCCTGCGCGATGGTGTCGACGGAACGGTGCCGTTCCCCGCGCGCCTGGCAGGCTCGGGCGCGTTCCCGTCCGCGCGGCGCGCGCGCGTCCTCTGGGCCGGGCTGGAGGCGGCCGACGACCGGCTGGCGTCGGTGACGAACGCATGCATCCGAGCGCTCGAGCCGCTCGGCTTCCCCTTTGAGTCGCGGCCGTGGACCGCCCACGTCACCCTGGCTCGGCTCCGACAGCCGGGGGATGTCACGGGTGTCCTGCCGCTCGCGCTCGAGCCCGTGGCGTTCCAGATCGAAGCGGTGACCCTGTTCCGCTCCCGGTTGGGGCGTCCGGCGCCGCGCTACGAGGCGATAGCCGTGATCCCATTCGGGGCATGAGCGCCGTTCGGGAGGCTCTGCGCGTCCTGCCGAGACGTGACCCGGCACCCTCGCCGGGGTAGCGTCGCCCGGCCGTCCGAACGTCGCCGCGGATGGTTGACTCCGAACAGGTGTTCGGATACCTTGGCCCGAGTCACACGCTTGTGATTCTGTCGTAGGCGGTGCCTATACTCGCGAACGGGAGACGGCACCGATGGGTGGAGATCAAAGGTCGGCGGCAAAGAGGAGGACGCTCGTGGACCGGGACAAAGCATTGGAGATGGCGCTCGGCCAGATCGAGAAGCAGTTCGGTAAGGGCTCGATCATGCGGATGGGCGATAACCAGCACGCGGCCATCGGCATCATCCCCACCGGCTCGCTCGCGATCGACGTTGCGCTCGGCATCGGCGGTATCCCTCGCGGGCGCGTGGTTGAGATCTTCGGCGCGGAGTCGAGCGGCAAGACCACCATCGCGCTTCACATCATCGCCGAGGCGCAGAAGCTGGGCGGGATCGCCGACTTCATCGACGCCGAGCACGCGCTCGATCCGACCTATGCGAGCAACCTCGGAGTGAACCTGGATGACCTGCTGATCTCGCAACCCGACACCGGCGAGCAAGGGCTCGAGATCGCCGACACCCTGGTGCGTTCCGGTGCGATCGATGTGATCGTGATCGACTCCGTCGCCGCCCTCGTTCCCCGCGCCGAGATCGAAGGCGAGATGGGCGACACGCACATCGGCCTCCAGGCGCGACTGATGTCTCAGGCGCTGCGCAAGCTCTCGGGCAATCTCAGCCGCTCAAACACCGCGATGGTGTTCATCAATCAACTCCGCGAGAAGATCGGTGTCATGTTTGGATCCCCCGAGACGACCCCGGGTGGGCGTGCGCTCAAGTTCTACTCATCCGTCCGGCTGGACGTGCGCCGGATCGAGAACCTGAAGGACGGGGCGGAAGTCGTCGGAAGCCGTGTCCGCGTGAAGGTCGTCAAGAACAAGGTCGCGCCCCCGTTCCGTCAGGCCGAGTTCGACATCATCTACGGCAAGGGCGTGTCCCGCGAGGGATCACTCATCGACGTCGGTGTGGAGGAAGGCCTCGTCAAGAAGTCGGGTGCCTGGTTCACCTACGACGGTACCCAGATCGGGCAAGGCCGAGAGAACGCGCGCCAGTTCCTCCTCGAGAATCCCGACGTGGCCATGGACATCGAGAAGCGCGTCCGTGACGCCCTGGGTCTGGTGCCGAAAGAGTTCACCGGCGAAGCGCCTGAGGACGAGGGCTGAGCAAGTGAGTCTCCGCGCGCCGGCGGCTGGGGAAGGCGCCGAGTCGCGCGGAGGTTCGGGGGTCCGGTCGAGTGGCGGCCGGACCCCCGCCGAACCAGGCGACGGGGAGGGACGCGTTTCCGGGAGACCCAAGAGGGCCCGGAAGCCTCGCCCCTCCCCGTCCGAGCTTCCACAGGCCGAGCGGACGGAGCAGGCACGCGCCCTCGCACTCCGGCTGCTGTCGCACCGCGAGCGGACCAGGACCGAGCTCAAGACGCGACTCCGCGGCAAGGGCTACGACGCCGACACGATCGAAGGTGTTCTCGACCGCTTGGCCGAAGCCGGTCTGCAGAGCGACGAGCGCTTCGCCGAAGTCTTCGCGGCCGAGGCCCACCGAAGCCGAGGACTGGCCTCCTCGGCTCTCCAGTCCCAGCTCCAACGCCGGGGGGTGGACAAACGTCTGGCCTCCGAGGCCGCTGCTGAGCGGCCCGAGGACGAGGAGGCACGAGCCAGAGAGCTTGCTTTCGCGCGAGCGCGACGGGTGTCCGAGACCCTGCCCCCCGAGGCCCGGAAGCGCCGGATCGCCGCCTACCTCGCCCGGAGGGGGTACCCGGCCGAGATCTGCTTCCGGATGGCCGCCGATGCCGTTTCGGGCGGGGACGAACCTCCCAGGGATTTCCCGATCTCTTGACCCACTTTCCGACCGAGCCCTAACATGAACATGCTCGGTTGTGACGTGTGAACTCCAAGTGAGAGCGACTGCTGAATATCCGACGAATGGCAGGGATACGACGAGTGACGGGACGAACATCCTGAAACGGGCGGCGTAAGAGCCGTCCGGCTCGTCCTTACCATCGCTCCTTCTCCGGGGCTCCGCGCCTCTACCGAGGCATACGCATCCGACCCTTGAATCGTGGGTGCGCCGGGCCGTACGGGCGCGCTCATGGAAGGAGCGTTGAGCGCGATGTCCATCGTGATCGGAATCATCATCGGACTCGCGGCAGGTGCCGTCGCGGGGTACTTCATCCGGCGTCAAGGCTCGGTCAGCCGGGCCGGCACCCTCGAAGCGAAGGCCGTCGCCACCCTCGCCGACGCCGAACGAGACGCCGAGACCCGTCGTCGGGAAGCGGTCGTCGAGGCCAAGGACGAGATCTTGAGCCTTCGGCAAGCATTCGAGGAAGAGATCAAGCCGCGTCGGGCCGAGATCGACCGCCGGGAAGAGCGGGTCGATCAGCGCCAGAAGCAGCTCGAGGACAAGGACCGCGAGTTCGAGCGTCAGGCTCGCGAGCTGACCGCGAAAGAGGAAACGCTCGCGCAAGCCCGCGGTGAGGTCGAGCGCAGCGTCGAGGACATCCGCAAGCAGCTCGAGCGGGTCGCCGGCATGACGGCCGCGGAAGCCAAGTCCGCACTCATGAAGCGCATCGAAGACGAGGCCAAGCGGGACGCCATGTCCACCGTCCGAGAACTCGAGACAAAGGCTCGCGAGGAAGCCGAAGGGCGCGCCCGTCGGATCATCACCCTCGCCATCCAGCGCCTTGCCTCCGAGCAAACGGCCGAGTCGACGGTCACCACGATCGCGTTGCCGTCCGACGACATGAAGGGCCGGATCATCGGGCGCGAAGGCCGAAACATCCGCTCGTTCGAAGCCACGACCGGAGTCAACATCATCATCGATGACACCCCCGAAGCGGTGCTGCTTTCGTGCTTTGATCCGGTTCGCCGCGAGATCGGCCGGCTCACGTTGGAGAAGCTCGTCGCCGACGGCCGCATCCATCCCGCGCGGATCGAGGAGATGCACGAACGCTCGAAAGGCGAGGTCGAGGTCGAGATCCGGAAGGCGGGGGAGGAAGCCGTCCTCGACGTCGGCATGACCGACGTCCACCCGGAGATGATCCGTGTGCTCGGCCGCTTGCAGTACCGGACGTCGTACGGGCAGAACGTGTTGAAGCATCTCGTCGAGAGCGCCC
Source organism: Actinomycetota bacterium (assembly GCA_046712825.1). Lineage (GTDB taxonomy): Bacteria > Actinomycetota > AC-67 > AC-67 > AC-67 > DATFGK01. Next base: position 4,091 of record JBKKCR010000134.1, read on the forward strand.
ACATCGCCGGCTCGATGGCCGCCGAGCTCGGGCTGCCGCCCGACCAGGTGAAGCTCGTGAAGCGCTGCGCCCTGTTCCACGACATCGGCAAGGCGGTGACGCACGAGGTGGAAGGGTCCCACGCGCTCATCGGGGCCGAGCTCGCGCGCCGGCTCAAGGAATCGCCGGAGGTCGTGCACGCGATCGAGTCCCATCACGGTGAGGTCGAGCAACGGACGATTGAGGCGGTGCTGTCGCAGACGGCCGACCAGATCTCGGGCGGACGTCCCGGCGCGCGCCGCGAGACACTGGAGACCTACGTCAAGCGCCTTGAGAAGCTCGAGGAGATCGCGACCTCGTACCCGGGGGTCGAGAAGGTCTTTGCGATGCAGGCCGGCCGCGAGGTCCGCGTGATGGTGAAGCCCGACGACCTCGACGATCTCGCGTGCCAGGTCCTGGCCCGAGACATCGCCAAGCGGATCGAGGAGGAACTGCAGTACCCCGGTCAGATCCGGATCACCGTCGTGCGCGAGATCCGGGCTACCGAATACGCCAAGTAACCTCTTTAGCGCCCCGCGGCGTATGAGGTCGGGTTGGTTTGCTTTCGCTCGCCAATAGGTCTTGAATCGAGCCGTCGATTCAATGGCCAATGGAGCCGGCACTGCCGGTCGAGTAATGGATCTATTGAGGGTGTCGGCTTGGTCCAACCCGAAGTCGGTTGCCGGAGCTATCGCAGGAGTCCTTCGGGAACGAGGTGAGGTCGACGTCCAGATCATCGGGGCCGCGGCGTTGAACCAAGCCGTGAAAGCGATCGCCATCGCACGGTCCTATGTGGCCGGCGAGGGCATCGACCCGATCTGCATCCCCGGTTTCCAGGACATCGAGATCAACGGTGAGGGCCGGACGGCCATCCGGATCCGGGTCGAGGACCGGGCTGGGGGCCCGTATCCGAAGGAGGGCCCGGGAACCGCAGAGGCCGCCACCGAACCCACGGAACCCGGGGAACCGTCGCCCGAGCCAGCCGGAGACGCCGACCCTCCTCTATGATTCTCGCCGGTCGCCGCACGAGGAGAGCCCGATGCCCAAGACCTCGCTGCAGTTGCTCGGTTCCGTCGGCTTGTTCGAAGGCTTGTCTCAGAAAGAGCTGACCCAGGTCCACAAACAAGGTCGCGAGGGCGAGTTCTCGGCCGGCGAGGTGATCGTCACCGAGGGGGAGACGGGGGTCGGCTTCCATCTCATCCTCAGCGGAAGGGCCAAGGTCCTCGCGGGCAATCGAACGATCGCGACCCTCGGCCCCGGCGACTTCTTCGGCGAGCTATCCCTGATCGACCGCGGCCCGCGAACGGCGACGGTGGTCGCGAACACGACCCTCAAGACGCTCTCGCTCGTCTCGTGGGAGTTCATGCCGATGCTCGACCGGAACCCTTCGATCGCGCGCAAGCTCCTGGTCGCGATAACCGGCCGACTGCGCAACGAACGCAAGTCGCACACGCACTGACGCGTTACTCGCGAACTATCCTGTTCCGTAGGACGCCGATCCCCTCGATCTCGAGCTCGACGACGTCGCCGGGCTGGATCCAGCGGTCCAGATCCAAGCCACATCCTCCGAACGGCGTCCCCGAACCGTATACATCGGCCGGCCAGACGGATTCGTCGCGGGAGACGTGGGCGATCATCCTCGGAAACGTCCAGTGCATGTCCGCGGTCGATGCCTCGCACCAAACCTCGCCGTTGACGCGCGCGACCATCCGATGTGCCGATCGCGGGTCGAACTCGTCCGCCGTGACGATGCACGGGCCGAGCGATGTTGCGAAGTCCTTCGACTTCGACGGCCCGAGCCGCATCGCCATCTCGGCGCGCTGTACGTCCCGGGCGGACCAGTCGTTCATGATCGTGTAGCCGAAGATCGCGCGGTCCGCATCGTCTTCCGTCAGATCCTTCTCGAGCGTTCCGAGGACGCACGCGAGCTCGAGTTCGAAGTCGAGTCGTTCGCTGAACGACGGCCAGCGGACGTCGGCATCCGGACCGACGATCGAGCGGTGATTGCCCTTGTAGTAGACGGGCGCCTCGTACCACGCCGGGTTGAGCTCCTCGTTCCGACGCCGAGCCCCTCCTTTGGCGTGATCCTCGAACGCGAGGAAATCGCGGAGGCTCGCCGGCCGCAGGGGCGCGAGGAGACGTCCGAGCGGCTCGCCCTTCGAGTCGGCCGCACGCATCCGAGCGGCCTCCCAGGATCCCGGCCCTGCCTCGATCAGAGCCTCGACGGTGGGCGCGAGCGAATAGAGGTCGACCACGCGGCTCTCCTCGACGGAGCCGAGGAGAGCCCCGGGCCGTGGGCCGTCCTGGCCGAGAAACGTGACGATCCGCACGCGTCGCATCGTATCCGCAGCCCGGTACGATGGAGACGATGCCCACCTATTTCATCCGGACGTTCGGTTGCCAGATGAACGAGCACGACTCGGAACGCATCGCCGGTCTGCTCGAGTCGGAAGGCTATACGCGGGCACCCGAACCCGAAGTGGCAGACCTCGTCGTACTCAACACGTGCGCGATCCGCGAGAACGCCGACGAGCGTCTGTACGGCACGCTCGGACACCTCAAGGCCGCCAAGCGCCGCCGTCCGGAGCTGCGCATCGCAGTGGGCGGCTGCGGGGTCCAGAAGGACAAGCGCACCCTGCTCGAGCGTGCTCCGTGGGTGGACGTCGCCTTCGGTACGTTCGCCGTGGGCGAGCTTCCGGCCCTGCTCGACCGGCGCGAACGAACCGGTGTTCCGGCGTTCGAGTTCCGCGAGCACACCGAGGTTTTCCCGAGTGCCCTGCCGTCGCGGCGCGAGCAACCGTTCCACGGATGGGTATCGGTGAGCGTCGGTTGCGACAACGCGTGCACGTTCTGCATCGTGCCGCTGGTTCGGGGCCCGCAGGTGAGCCGGCGCATCGACGACGTGATGACCGAGGTTCGCCGCCTCGTCGACGACGGCGTGGTCGAGGTGACGTTGCTCGGCCAGAACGTGAACACCTACGGGCGGGATCTTGGTGGCCGGCCGCTGTTCGCCGAACTGTTGCGCTCGCTCGACGATGTCGATGGGCTCCGGCGCGTGCGGTTCACAAGCCCCCACCCGCACGATTTCACGCCCGACGTGATCGGCGCGATGGCATCGAGTTGTGTGGTCTGCGAACACATCCACTTCCCGTTGCAGTCGGGCTCGGATCGGGTGCTCGCGCGGATGCGACGCTCCTATCGGATCGAGCGGTACCTCGGATGGCTCGAGCAGATCCGCGGCGCGATCCCGGACGTGGCGGTATCCACCGACATCATCGTCGGCTTCCCCGGCGAGACAGACGAAGATTTCGCGGACACGCTCACCGCGATCGAGCGGGCCCGCTTCGACTCGGCGTACACGTTCCGATACTCGAAGCGCGACGGTACCGCGGCGGCCGAGTTCCCGGGTGAGGTCGGGGCCGACGTGGTGCAAGAAAGGTTCGAGCGCCTCGTCGCCGCCACCGAGCGGATGTCGCTCGAGCGGAACCGGGAGCAGATCGGCCGGCGCTTCGAGCTCCTGATAGAGGAGCCGGGATCTCGCAAGGATCCCTCCCGCGCAACGGCGCGCACGCGGACGAACAAGATCGTGCACGTTCCGGCGGACGGCCTGGCTGCGGGGACGTTCGTCGGCGCGCTCGTCACGGGAGCTCATCCCCACCACCTGGACGGCGTCCTCGGGTGACCGGCACCCCCGCCGCCGAAGCCAGCCAGCCCACGGAGCCGCGAACCGACCGCCCCGCACGCCCGCCGGTCGTGCTCGCGCTCGTCGGGCCCACGGGTGCGGGGAAGACAGGCGTTTCGCTCACCATCGCACCGGGGCTGCGGGCCGAGATCGTGAGCGTCGACTCGATGCAGATCTACCGAGGCATGGACGTCGGAACCGCGAAGCCGACAAGCGCCGAGCGCCGGCGCGTTCCGCACCACATGATCGACATCGCCGACCCCGGAACGCGGTTCTCGGTCGCAGCCTTCCAGGGCTCGGCGCGCGCGGCGGCCGAAGCGATCCTGGTCCGGGGACGGAAGCCCCTTCTCGTGGGTGGCAGCGGCCTCTACTATCGTGCCGTCGTCGACGATCTCGAGTTCCCGCCGACGGACCCGGCGGTCCGCAGCGCGATCGCGCGAGGCGATCCGGCCGACCTCGTCGCGCGCCTGCGCGCGGACGACCCCGATGCCGCGGAACGGATCGATCCGGCGAACGTGCGGCGGGTCGTGCGCGCGCTCGAGGTCATGGAGCTCACATCGAAGCGCTTCAGCGATTTCCGAACCGCGTGGGACCGATACGAGAGCCGCTACGATCTGGTCGCCGCCGGGATCCGGGTGCCTTCGGATGACCTGGACGCGCGCGTCGCCGTTCGCGTCGACAGGATGCTCGCGGCCGGACTCGTAGACGAGGTGCGCGGTTTGCTCGACCGCGGTTTCCGATCCTCGCTGACCGCGGCGCGCGCCATCGCCTATCCAGAGATCGTCGCGCATCTCGACGGCTCGAGCACGCTCGAGGATGCTCGGGAGCAGATCGTCCGTAACACGCGCCGCTACGCCCGGAGGCAGATGTCCTGGTTCCGATCCGACCCCCGGATACGCTGGTTCGACGCCGCCGATACCGAACGCGTCACGGAGGAAATCCGGGCATACTACGAGCAGGAGATCGCGAGAAGGATGGTGGGAGCCTAGGTGCAGTTCGTGAAATCGCACGGCGCGGGCAACGACTTCGTGCTGATCGAAGACCTCGAAGACCGGCTCGGGATCTTGCCGTCCTCGCTCGTCGCGGCGATCTGCGACCGTCACAAAGGCGTCGGCGGCGATGGGCTGATCCGGATCATCCGCGCGCAGGGCTCCGACTTCTTCATGGATTACTACAACGCCGACGGCGAGGTGGCCGAGATGTGCGGGAACGGCATCCGCTGCCTCGGCAAGTACGTCGCCGACCGGGGTATCGCGACGGCGGACTCGCTTCGCGTGGACACGCGCGCCGGCGTGAAGCGCCTCGAGCTTTACCGCGACGACGACGGGCTCGTCGACCGGGTCCGCGTCGATATGGGGGCGCCGATCCTCGCGGCAGCCGATATCCCGGTCGATGCACTGGGCGATCCGCTGCACGTCGCGGTCACGGCCGATGGGGTCGAGTACGAGGCGGCGTGCGTCTCGATGGGTAACCCGCACGCCGTCGTTTTCGTGCCGTCGCTCGACGCGATCCCGGTCGATCGACACGGCCCGGCGATCGAGACCTCGAGGCCATTTCCCGCCAAGACCAACGTCGAGTTCACCGAGGTGGTTTCGCCCGCCGAGGTGCGCGTGCGCGTGTGGGAACGCGGCGTCGGCGAGACCCAGGCGTGCGGCACGGGGGCATGCGCGGTAGCCGTCGCGGCGAGCCTCCGCGGGCTGACCGGCAGGCACGTGACGGTGCGGATGCCGGGGGGCCCGCTCGAGATCGAATGGACCGACGAGACCGTGCTCATGACCGGTCCCGTGGTCGAAGTTTTCAGCGGCGAGCTCGCCCCGGAGTTCGAGCGGGCGATGCCGACCGCAGCCGGCACCTCGAGCGGAAAGGGAGTCGCGTGAAGGTCGCGAAGCGGATCGAGACCCTTCCCCCGTACCTGTTCGCAGAGATCGACCGAAAGATCGCCGCGAAGCGCGCGGCCGGCGTCGACGTGATCAGCTTCGGCGTCGGGGATCCGGACTCGCCGACGCCGTCGCACATCGTCGACGCGATCAAGGTCGCGGCCGCGGATCCTGCGACGCATCAGTACCCGTCGTACTTCGGGATGGCGGACTTCCGCCGTGCCGTCGCGGCCTGGTACATGCGCCGGTTCGGTGTCGATCTCGATCCCGACACCGAGGTGCTGCCGCTGATCGGGTCGAAGGAAGGGCTCGCTCATCTGCCGATTGCGTTCGTGGATCCGGGCGACGTCACGCTCGTCCCCGATCCCGGCTATCCCGTGTATCAGGTGGCCACGCACCTCGCCGGTGGGACGGGTGTGCCGTTCGCGCTCCGAGCCGAGAACGGCTTCCTCCCCGAGTGGGACGCGATCGAGGTCCCCGAAAGGACCAAGCTCGTCTGGCTGAACTACCCCTGCAACCCAACCGCCGCCGTTGCGACCCTCGATGACTTCGAGCAGGCGGTCGGCTTCGCGCGGGAGAACGAGATCCTGCTCGTCCACGACAACGCCTACTCGGAGATCACCTACGACGGTTTCGTGGCCCCCAGCGTTCTCGAGGTCTCCGGCTCGAAGGACGTCGCCGTCGAGTTCCACTCATTGTCGAAGACCTACAACATGACCGGATGGCGATGCGGGTTCGTCGTCGGATCGGCGGAGGCGATCGAGGCGCTAGGGCGCGTGAAGACGAACATCGACTCGGGGATCTTCAACGCGATCCAGCACGCCGGCATCGCGGCGCTCGAAGGGCCGCAAGATTTCCTCGTGGACCTGCGCACGCTCTACGCGAAGCGTCGCGATCTTGTGGTCGAGACCTTCAACGACATGGGGTGGTCCCTCGAGCCGCCCAAGGGATCGATCTACGTGTGGCTCCCGGTGCCCGAAGGCCACGACTCCTCGTCGTTCGCGACGTTCCTGCTCGAGGAGGCCGGCGTCGTCGTGCCGCCCGGCCGCGGGTACGGAGAAGCGGGGGAGGGCTACATCCGGATCTCGCTCACGGTGAACGACGACCGGCTCGTCGAAGGCCTGGAACGGATCCGTAAAGCGCTCGGATGACACCGGCAGATCGCACCCGGCCCGGCAGCCGCCGGCGCGTCACCGAGCTCCCACCCGAGCTCCAAGCACTCCGGCTCGAGAAGGTCGTTCTCGTCGGACTGTCGCGCGGTCGTGACGGCGCCCAAGCAGAGGCATCGCTCGAGGAGCTGCGGCGACTGACCGAGACCGCCGGCGCCGAGGTGATCGCCACGCTTACGCACAGGCGTGACAGTCCGGACCCTGCGACGTTCCTCGGCAAGGGCAAGGCCCAGGAGGTCCGTGACATCGTCCGGGCCGAGCAGGCCGACACCGTTATCGTCGACGAGGAGCTCGCGCCGAGCCAGCTCCGCAACCTCGAGGAGATCTTCGGCTGCAAGGTGCTCGACCGCACCGCGTTGATCATCGACATCTTCGCCCAGCACGCGCATTCGTCCGAAGGTAAGGCGCAGGTCGAGCTGGCGCAGCTCAACTACCTGCTGCCGAGGCTGCGCGGATGGGGCGAGTCGATGAGCCGTCTCGGCGGCGGGATCGGGACCCGTGGTCCCGGTGAGACCAAGCTCGAGGTCGACCGCCGGCGCATCAAGAAGCGGATCTCGAATCTTCGTGAGGAGATCGAGGATCTGCAAAAGACGCGAACGACGAAGCGACAGGAGCGCGTCCGGAGCCGAGTCTCGTCGGTAGCCCTGGTCGGCTACACGAACGCGGGAAAGTCGACGCTGCTCAACACGCTCACCCAGGCCGGGGTGCTCGTCGAGGACAAGCTCTTCTCGACGCTGGACCCGACCACGCGCAAGCTCGTGCTGCCCGACGGACGTCCGTGCGTGCTGACCGACACCGTCGGTTTCGTTCGTAAGCTGCCGCACACGCTCGTCGAGGCGTTCAAGTCGACGCTCGAGGAAGCGATCCGCGCCGACCTCGTGTTGCACCTCGTCGACGGGAGCGACACGGACCCCGAGGGCCAGTACATGGCCGTGCGGGACGTGCTCGGCGAGATCGGCGCGGCGGCGGTTCCGGAGCTGATCGCGGTCAACAAGATCGACGCGATCAGCGAGGTCGACCTCGCGCGGCTTCGGCGCCGGTTCCCGGAGGCGGCTCTCGTCTCGGCGCTGACGGGAGAGGGGACCGAAGCGCTGCTCGAGAAGATCGCGGAGCGGGTGCCGCACCCGGAGATCGAAGTCGATCTCCTGGTCCCGTACGACCGCGGCGACGTCGTCGCGGCCCTGCACGCCGCGGGTGCGGTGCGCTCGGAGGAGTACCTCGAAGAAGGGACGAAGGTGCGCGCGCGCCTACGTGAGGAACAGCTCGGGCGTCTGGAGCGCTACATCCTTCCCGCCGAGCGCAAACGCGCCCGCCGTTCCCGCTAGACGCGCCGCAGGACCGCGACGACCTTCCCGAGCACACTCACTTCTTCCGGCTCGATCGGGTCGTAGGCGGGGTTCTCCGCGAGCAGGCGGACTTTGCCGCCCTTGCGCGACAGACGCTTGACGGTCGCCTCGTCGTCGCCGACGAGCGCGGCGACGATCTCTCCGTCGGATGCTTCCGGCTGCTGACGGATGATCACGGTGTCGCCATCCAGGATTCCCGCCCCGGTCATCGACTCGCCGCGGACCTTCAGGGCGAACAGCGTTCCCGAGCCGACGAGATCACGCGGCAACGCCATCGTGTCCTCGACGTTCTGCTCGGCGAGGATCGGCCCGCCGGCGGCGATACGCCCGACGAGTGGGACCTCGACGATGTTGGCGTTCGAAGTGGCCGATGGACGCTCGGCGCCGTGCACGCGGATCGCGCGCGGCTTCGTCGGATCTTTGGTCAGGTAGCCCTTCTGCGCGAGCGTCGCGAGCTGCGCGTGCACGCTCGAAGGGGAGTGCAGGCCGACCGCGTCGCCGATCTCGCGGACCGACGGCGGGTAGCCGCGTTCGTCGCGCGTCTGCCCGATGTAGTCCAGGATCCGGCGCTGGCGATCGGTCAGCTGCTCCATACCGTCCCCCTATCCGAGAGCGCGAAAATCGCGCCGAAGGTAACACGGAAGCGTCTTCGAATCAAACACCTGTTCGAGTATTGACAGAACGAACAGACGTTCGATAGGCTCGAACAGAAGTTCGAATGAGACGATTCCTGATCGCATCTGCGCTGCTCGCGGCCCTGTTGGGGGTTGGGACCACCACGGTCGTCGCGACCCAGCAGCGGCCATCGGAGCCCGTTTGGAGCCACGTGGTGCAGCAGGGCGAGACGTTGTGGCAGCTCGCGGGCGAGGCGGATCCGGACAGCGACCCTCGCGACGTCGTGGATCGTCTCATCCGGGCCAACGAGCTCGACGGGGGACGGATAATCCCAGGTCAGGAGCTGGTTCTCCGCCGCTAGCCGCGGGTCGCCATTGTGCTTGACTCAGACCCGCTATGTAGTATCCTCAGCGTTGTAATTCCACTACATCTTGTGGATTTCTGTGAATAACGTTATCCACAGGGTGGACAAGTGGGGCCGGGTACCCAAGACAACCTCGAAAGGCGCCGGGGATGAGGTGTCCCTTCTGCAAGGGGCTTGAGGATAAGGTCGTCGACTCGCGGCTTGCCGAGGGTGGACAGGCGATCCGACGCCGGCGGGAATGCCTCACGTGCGGGCGCCGGTACACGACGTTCGAGCGCGGCGAGACGGTCGGCCTTCGGATCAGCAAGCGCTCCGGCGAGTCCGAGCCGTTCGACCGCCAAAAAGTGGTGGCCGGGCTGGTGAAGGCCTGCAAGAACCGGCCGGTGACGGTTGCCCAGATCGACGCTGTGACCGACGAGATCGAAGAGAGCCTCAGAGCGAACGCGTCGGATGAGATCCCGAGCTCCGAGGTTGGGTTCGCGATCCTCGACAAGCTCCGGGACCTCGACGAGGTGGCGTACGTGCGGTTCGCGTCGGTCTACAAAGACTTCCAAGAGCTGACGGATTTCGAGAAAGAGGTGGGGCTGCTGCTGCTGAAGCGGACGCCGCCGAAGCAGGGGCTGCGCGAGTAAGCGAAGTGCCGGGCGACCTCGGTGTGGGGCCGGGGCGAGTGTGGTGGGGGGAGGACGAGCGGTATGGCGAAGACCGAGAAGGCGATGACCGGGGGCCTGACGGTCAAGCGCTTCTTCACGAAGGACGGGGTGCATCCGTACGACGACGTCCGGTGGGACGTCCGAGATGCGGTCATCCCGAACTTCAAGGAGGGCGGCAACGCGTTCGAGCAACGTGAGGTCGAGTTCCCCGTCTCATGGTCGCAGAACGCGACCAACATCGTGGCGCAGAAGTACTTCCGTGGTCCGCTCGGCACCCCCCAGCGTGAGCGTTCCGTTCGTCAGCTCGTCGACCGTGTCGCCGACACGATCACGGGGTGGGGATGGAAGGACGGCTACTTCAAGACCGAAACCGATCGAGAGACCTTCAACCACGAGCTCAAGCACATCCTCGTGACGCAGAAGGCGGCATTCAACTCCCCGGTTTGGTTCAACGTCGGCGTCGAGGCACAGCCGCAGTGCTCGGCGTGCTTCATCCTCGCCGTGGACGACACGATGAGCTCCATCCTCAACTGGTACGTCGAGGAAGGCACGATCTTCAAAGGCGGGTCCGGCTCGGGGATCAACCTGTCCAACATCCGCTCCTCCAAGGAGCAGCTTTCGTCCGGTGGCGAGGCGTCGGGCCCGGTTTCATTCATGCGGGGGGCCGACGCCTCCGCCGGAACGATCAAGTCCGGCGGCAAGACGCGCCGGGCGGCCAAGATGGTCGTCCTGAACGCCGATCACCCCGACGTCGAGGACTTCATCTGGTGCAAGGCGCTCGAGGAGCGGAAGGCTCGGGTGCTGCGCGACGGCGGCTTCGACATGGACCTCGACGGCCGAGACGCATATTCGATCCAGTACCAGAACGCGAACAACTCGGTGCGTGTCACCGATGAGTTCATGAAGGCGTTCGAGGAGGATGGCGACTGGTCGCTCCGGGCCGTGATCGGCGGCGAGCCGATCAAAACGGTTCGCGCACGCGACCTGATGCGTGAGATCGCGCAGGCGGCGTGGGAGTGCGCCGACCCCGGCATGCAGTACGACACGACGATCAACGACTGGCACACCTCGCCGGCGTCGGGTCGCATCAACGCTTCCAACCCGTGCTCGGAGTACATGCACCTCGACAACTCGGCGTGCAACCTCGCGAGCTTGAATCTGATGAAGTTCGTCGACGCCGATCTCAACTTCGACGTGGCGGCGTTCCGGCACGCGATCGACGTCATCTTCCTCGCGCAGGAGATCCTGGTCGGCAACTCGAGCTACCCCACCGAGCGCATCGGCAAGAACGCGATCGACTTCCGGGAGCTCGGGATCGGCTACGCGAACCTCGGCGCGCTGCTGATGTCGCGCGGCTTGCCGTACGACTCGGAAGGCGGACGGGCGTGGGCCGGTGCCATCACCGCGCTCATGACCGGCTGGTCGTACCGCAACAGCGCGCTGTTCGCCGAGAAGCAGGGGCCGTTCAACGGCTTCGCACCGAACCGCGAGCCGATGCTGAACGTGATGCGCAAGCACAGAGCCATGGTGGACCGGATCGACGGCGACCTCGTGCCGGAGGCGATGCTCACCGCCGCCAAGACCGCTTGGGACGAGGCGATCGTGCTCGGTGCGCAGCACGGGTACCGCAACTCTCAGGCCAGCGTGCTCGCTCCGACGGGCACGATCGGGCTGATGATGGACTGCGACACCACGGGCGTCGAGCCGGATCTCGCGCTGGTCAAGACGAAGAAGCTCGTCGGCGGCGGCTCGATGCGGATCGTGAACCAGACCGTGCCCAAGGCACTCACAAAGCTCGGCTACTCGCCGACCGAGGTCGAGCAGATCACGGCCTACATCCACGAGCACAACACGGTGGACGGCGCCCCCTATCTCAAGGACGAGCACCGGCCGGTGTTCGACTGCGCGATGGGCCAGAACCCGATCCACTACATGGGGCACGTGAACATGATGGCGGCGGTTCAGCCGTTAATCTCCGGCGCGATCTCCAAGACGGTGAACCTGCCGGAGTCGGCTACGGTCGAAGACGTCGAGAGCCTCCTGGTCGAAGGCTGGAAGCTCGGGATCAAGGCGCTCGCGATCTACCGCGACAACTGTAAGGTCGCGCAGCCGCTGTCGGCCGACAAGAAAGCGAAGCCGGCCGACCCCGCGGTGATCGCGACCGGGACGCCGCAGCGGCGGCGTCTGCCGAAGAGCCGTCCCGGCCGGACGGTTTCGTTCCGGGTCGCCGACACCGAGGGGTACATGAACACGGGCGAATACCCCGACGACGGGCTCGGCGAGATCTTCCTGAAGGTCTCGAAACAGGGCTCGACCCTGTCAGGGATCATGGACGCCTTCGCGATCAGCCTGTCGCTGGGCCTGCAGTACGGGGTGCCGCTCGAGGCCTACATCTCGAAGTTCATGAACATGCGCTTCGAACCCGCGGGGATGACCGACGACCCCGACGTGCGGCTGGCGACCAGCATCGTGGACTACGTCTTCCGCCGCCTCGCGCTCGACTACCTGGACGAGCCGACGCGCCGTCGCCTCGGGATCATGTCCAG
>JBKKCR010000135.1:0-2975 GCA_046712825.1 Actinomycetota bacterium
ACCCTGCCCCGCATGGAGCTCATCGCCAAGATGCTCGGCCGGGCGCTGACCGAGTTCGAGGACGTGCCCAAGATCAAGCTCGAGGTCGGGCGAGAGGGCGGTGGCGATACGCGCCTCGTTGCGGACGGCCTCGGCCGGCGGGGCTCCATCGAGCCGTTCGACCTCGAACTACGCTCGGGTGAGGTCGTCGGTGTGGCCGGGCTCCTCGGCTCCGGGCGGACCGAGCTCGCGGGCCTCCTGTTCGGCATCGATCGTCCCGACAGCGGTTCGCTCACGATCGATGGCAAGGCCGTCACCGACCACTCCCCCCTCGGATCGATCGGTCGCCATATCGCGCTTTGTCCGGAGGATCGCAAGGCCGAGGGCATCATCGACGACCTGACGGTGCGGGAGAACATCGTCCTCGCGGTGCAGGCCGGTCGGGGCTGGCTGCGTTCCCTGAGCCTGGCCCAGCAGTACGAGATCGCCGACCGCTATATCGACCTGCTCAAGATCGCCACGCCCAGCGCGGACCAGGCGGTCGGGACGCTCAGCGGTGGCAACCAGCAGAAGGTCATCCTGGCGCGTTGGCTTGCCACGAACCCGCAGGTCCTCATCCTCGACGAACCGACCCGAGGCATCGATGTCGGGGCCAAGGCCGAGGTCCAGCGTCTCATCCTGTCACTCGCCGACGACGGCAAGTCATGTCTCTTCATCTCGTCCGAGCTCGACGAGGTCCTGCGCACCAGCCACCGGATCGTCGTCCTGCGCGAACGGACCATGGTGAACGAGTTCTCTGGCGAAGTGGACGAGCACCGACTCATGAACGCGATCGCGGGGGCCGGCGATGGCGCGGCCTAGGACATCGCTCAGCTGGCATCGGGCGACCGGCAGCCGGCTGTTTTTCCCGCTCGTGGTCCTGGCCTTGATCCTGCTGTTCGACCTGCTGTTCGATCCTGCGTTCTTCGCGCTCGAGATCATCGACGGCCATCTCTACGGCAGCCTCGTCGACATCTTCCGCAACGGCTCGACCGTCATGCTCCTGGCCATCGGGATGACGGTCGTGATCGCCGTCGGCGGGGTTGATCTGTCGGTAGGCGCGGTGATGGCGATCTCGGCATCGGTGGCTGCGATCCTCATCAATCCGGATTTCCAGTCGCTCTCGTCCGACCCGGATTACACCTTCCTTCCGCTGCCGATGGTCTACCTCGCGACCCTTGTCATCGCGACGCTGTGTGGGCTGTGGAACGGCTTCCTCGTGGCCTACGGGGGCATCCAGCCGATGGTGGCGACGCTGATCCTGATGATCGCCGGCCGCGGGATCGCCCAGCTGATCACGAGCGGCGTCCGGATCCAGATCTTCTATGAGCCGTACGCGTACCTCGGCAACGGGTGGATCCTCGTGCCGGTGTCGCTGCTGGTGGTCGCGGTCGTCTACGTCGTGGCCTGGGTGATGACCCGGCGGACCGCCCTGGGCATGTTCATCGAATCGGTCGGGATCAATGCTCGCTCGAGTTTCTACAGCGGCATCAACGAGAAGCTGGTCAAGCTCATCGCCTACATGTTCTGCGGCTTCTGTGCGGGCGTGGCCGGGCTCGTCGCGAGCTCGAACATCCGGACGTCGGACGCCAACAACATCGGCCTGAACTTCGAGCTCGACGCGATCCTCGCCGTCGTCATCGGCGGCACGGCGCTCGGAGCCGGGGGCCGTTTCTCGTTGCTCGCGAGCATCGTCGGAGCCCTCGTCATCCAGGCGATCACGACCTCGATGTACGCGGTGGGCGTGCCCGCCAACGCCCTCCTGGCGATCAAGGGCGTCGTCGTGATCGTCGTGATCGTCGTGCTGTCGGCGCAGGTCCGGGACGCGGTCGGCCGCCTCGTGACGCCGAAGCGGACGGTCGCCTGACCGTGGCCATGGCGGGCACGTTCCGGGCGCGACTCGCGAGGAATCGGCGCTTCGCGCCGCTGGCCGCGACCATCGTCCTCTTCTCCTTCGCCTACGCGTTCGGGGCCGTGCTGTACGACGGCATGCGGGATCCGCAGGTATTCCTCAATCTCTTTCGGGCCAGCCCGTTCCTGCTGATCAGCGCCATCGGCATGACGTTCGTGATCCTGTCGGGCGGGATCGACCTGTCGGTCGGTGGGGTCGTCGCGCTGACCACGGTCGCGTCCGCCGCGCTGCTGCGGACCGGTGAGTGGGATCCGTGGGTGGTGATGCTCCTCATGCTCGTGATGGGCATGACGATCGGGGCGACGATGGGCCTCTTCATCACCTACCTGAAGGTCCAGCCGTTCATCGCCACCCTGGCCGGGATGTGGGTGGCTCGCGGGCTATGCTTCTGGATCAGCGACGACGCCATCCCGATCCACAACCGCGTCTACGACGTCCTCGCCCAGACCAGGCTCCTCATCCCGGGTCTGGCGGACCCTGTCACGAAGCGCGGCGAGTTCATCTCGATCATGGTCGTGGTGGTGCTCGCGATCCTCGCGGTCGCGATCTTCGCCGCCCAGTACACGCGGTTCGGCCGGACGGTCTACGCGATCGGCGGGAACGAGCAGTCCGCCCGGCTGATGGGGTTGCCGGTGAACCGGACGAAGATGCTGGTCTACACCCTGAACGGGCTGTGTTCCGCCCTTGCCGGGATCGCGCTGAGCATCGATGTCTCGTCGGGCCACGGCCTGTACGCCGGGGGCATGGAGATGACCGTCATCGCCTCGGTCGTGATCGGTGGGACGCTCCTGACGGGCGGATCCGGGTACGTGATCGGGACGATGTTCGGTGTCCTGATCATCGGCGTGATCCAGACCCTGATCCAGTTCAACGGACAGCTGAGCTCGTGGTGGACCCCGATCGTCGTCGGCGCGCTCACCCTCGTGTTCATCGGCGTTCAGAGCCTGCTCGCCACCAGGAAGACGCGCCCCTCGACGGGACGCCGCTGGCGCACCCGGATGAAAGCCGGAGAACCGCGCCGGCAGGAGCCGGTGCCGTGAGGTCG
>JBKKCR010000136.1:0-10866 GCA_046712825.1 Actinomycetota bacterium
ACGATCGCCTCGATCGTGTCCTCGCCGAGTGCGGCCGCGTGCGACGGCTGCTCCCCCTCTTCCGGCTTGGCGGTCTCGACTTCCGGCGCGAGCGCCGCTTCGAGCACGTCCTCGCCGGAGACCTCGGCGGCCTCGGGAGCCTTTTCTTCTTCCTCAGTCTCGAGCTCGATCTCATCGGGCAGCGGCTCGACACCCTCGGGACTCGCCTGCTTGATAGAGAGCGAGATGCGGCGCCGGTCGGAGTCGACCTCGATGATCTTCACCTGAACCGGCTGTCCGACCGAGACGACTTGCTCCGCGGTCTCGACGTGGCGTTCGGCGAGCTCGGAGATGTGCACGAGTCCCTCGACGCCGTCGGCGACGCGAACGAACGCGCCGAACGGCACCAGCTTGGTGACCTGACCGTCGATGATCTCGTTCGGCTGATGGAGCCGCGCGAACTGCCGCCACGGGTCTTCCTGCGTCTTCTTCAGCGACAGCGAGATGCGCTCGCGCTCGAGGTCGACGTCGAGAACCTCGACCTCGACCTCCTGACCGACCTGAACGACCTCGCTCGGATGCTCGACGTGGCGCCACGACAGCTCGGACACGTGCACGAGACCGTCGACGCCGCCGAGATCAACGAACGCCCCGAAGTTGACGATGCTCGAGACGGTGCCCTTGCGGACCTCGCCCTTCTGCAGCTCCTCCAGGAACTTCTTGCGGCCTTCGGATTGCGCTTCCTCGAGATACTTCCGGCGCGACAGCACGACGTTGTTGCGGTTGCGGTCGAGCTCGATGATCTTCGCTTCGATCTTCTTGCCGACGAAGGGGTGCAGGTCGCGCACGCGGCGGAGGTCGACGAGCGACGCCGGCAGGAAGCCGCGCAGCCCGATGTCGACGATGAGGCCGCCCTTGACGACCTCGATGACGGTGCCGGTCACGATGCCCTCGTCGTTCATGACCTTCTCGATCTGCCCCCAGGCGCGCTCATACTGCGCCTTCTTCTTGGAGAGGATGAGACGGCCTTCTTTGTCTTCTTTCTGGGTGACGAGGGCTTCGATCTCCTCGCCGATCTGGACGACGGTCCGCGGGTCGATGTCGTGCTTGATCGAGAGCTCGCGGGCAGGGATCACACCCTCGGACTTGTAGCCGATGTCGAGGAGGACCTCATCCTTGTCGACCGACACCACCTTGCCGGCAACGATGTCACCCTCGTCGAAGTTCTTGATCGAGTCTTCGTAAGCCTTCGCAAGCTCTTCGGGGCCGCCGATGTCGTTCTGCGTTACCTGGCCTTGCTCAACCGTGTCGCGTTCGGGCACGAACGAACCAATCCTTTCCCGGGGAACCGTATCTGTCGTCCCCTTGTTCAATTACCCGCGGGCGCGGCGACAAGGGTCCGGACTGCGTGCCTCGCTCCTTCCAAGGCAACCGATACGGCCTCTGACGTGCCACAACAGGCGCGCGGAGTCTAGACCGGGTTCCTGCGAGCCGTCAACGGAGGCGCACAAATCAGGCGCGCCTCGGTAAAAGAGTCCAGCCCCTTCTGACCGGCGAGATGACCCTCCGGAACTATTCATCCGCCGCGATCGAGACCCGACCCCTGAGATGCCGGGCGATGACGCCCGGAGAAACCACGCAAGCGCACCCGACGAAGGGAGCTTTTCGATGCGGAAGGTATGGATCGCCCTCCTGGCGGTCGGCGTCGTCGCCGGGGCCCCATGGGCCCTGACCCAGGCCATCTTCTCCGATTCCGTGGCCGTGGCGTCGAACTCGTTCTCCACTGGAAACGTCGATATCTCGTCGAGCCCGACCTCCGCGTTGGTCAGCTTCTCGGGCATGGCACCCGGCGACAAGGTCACCGCTCCGATCACGATCTCGAACGCGGGAACCCTGCAGCTCAGATATGCGATGACCACATCGATCAGCGGAAGCTCCACCCTGTCGGATGGGCTGACCCTCACCGTCAAGAGCGGCGTGACCACGTGCTCGAATGCGGGGTTCGGCACGGACGGAACCCAGGCGTACACGGGCTCCCTGACCGCCGGCGCGATCGGCGACACGGCCCAGGGTTCGCAGGCCGGCGACCGGACGTTGAACGCGTCGGCGAACGAGGTGCTGTGCTTCCAGGTTCAGCTCCCGACCTCGGCGACCAACTCCCTGCAGAGCTTGTCTGCCACGGCGACGTTCACCTTCGGCGCGGAGCAGACGGCGAACAACTAGACGAGCCCGGCGAACGGTGGCGGGGCGGCGTAGGCGCCCCGCCACCACAGCCTTCCAGGAGGAACCGTGTCGGAAAGATCGTGATGAGGACAGTGGTGGGCGCCGTGGCCGTGGCGGCCATCGGCGCCGTCGCCCTGCTCGCCTTCGCGTTCATGCCCACGCTCTTCGGCGCCGAGGCGCTGATCGTAACGAGTGGCAGCATGGGAGGCGCCGCACCCATCGGGTCGGTCGCGGTGACCCGGCTCATAGACGCTCGGGCAGTCTCGGTCGGCGACGTGATCACCTTCCGCCACGCGGGTGTCGACTCGACGATCACCCACCGCGTGATCGCTATCGAAAACATCGACGGTGTCATGGCGTTCCGAACCAAGGGCGACGCCAACCCCACCCCGGATCTAGAGCCGGTGCCCGTCTCCGGCTCGATCCATCGCGTCGAGCGCGTTGTGCCGTACGCGGGGCGGCTGGTGATGTTCACTCGCACGCCCTACGGCGGGGTAGCGCTCTTCCTCATCCCGATCCTCGGCCTACTTACCGACGAGCAACGCCGGCGGCGCCGGCGCGCGGCCCAAGAGATCGCTCCCGAACCGCAGCCCGAGCTCGTTCGCCGAACAACCGATCCCGAGACCATCATCCTCGGCGCCTTGGCCGGGTTCGTGGTCGCGGGAGTCGTCGCGAGTATCGGATCTCGACAGCGGCGGACGGACAAGCGGCGCCCACGGCTCGCGGGATGACCGGTCGCCGGATGGCGTTCGCGGGGCTCGTCGCCCTGCTGGCGCTGCCCGGCGCCAACGTTGCGACGACCGCGGCCCTGTTCACCGATGCGCCGGGGGTGGGGTCGAACGCACTTTCGACGGCGACGCTCCAGCCGCCTACCGGCCTCACGGCGACCGCAGGATGCCAGTTCCTTGCCCCGAAGATCACGCTGAACTGGACGGCGACGACGTCGCTCTACGCAGACGGCTACGACGTGTACCGGAGCACCACGAACGGCGGTCCCTACACGTTCCGTGCGCACGTGACCGGAAGGACGACCGTCACGTACACGGACAACTCGGGGCTCAGCACGGATACCACGTACTACTACGTCCTGCAGTCGACGGCGAACAGCTGGACGAGCGCCAACTCGGGTCAAGCGAGCGCCAGGACGCCACTGATCTGCTTGGTCTGACCTCCATCATCCCTTCGGCAGGACCGGTATCCTTCCGGGCCGTATGAAAGTGCTCGTGACCGGCGGCGCCGGCTTCATCGGTTCCCACATCGTCGACCGCCTGCTGGCGGAGGGGCACGACGTGGCGGCCCTCGATTCTCTGGTCAGCGGGAAGCGATCCAACCTCGCCGGCGCCCTCGAGCGCGGCGCCCGCCTCCACGAGGTCGACATCCGGGATCCGTCCCTCGGCCGGCTCCTCGCCGACGAGCGCCCGGACACCGTGATGCACCTCGCGGCTCAGATCGACGTACGGATCTCGGTGGCCGATCCGTCGCACGACGCGGACGTCAACATCGCCGGGTCGCTGAATCTGCTCAACGCCGCGCGGGAGGCAGGGACGCGAAAGATCATCATGGCCTCGTCCGGCGGTTGCATCTACGGCGAGCCGAAGACTTTGCCCGTGAAGGAGACCTACCGCGGGACGCCCGACTCGCCGTACGGGATCTCGAAGAAGGTTCTGCACGATTACCTCGCCTTTTACCGCAAGGCGCACGGGATCGACTTCACCGTTCTCGCTCTCGCCAACGTGTACGGGCCCCGGCAGGATCCGACGGGTGAGGCCGGCGTCGTCGCCATCTTCCTCGGCGCCATGCTCACCGGGAAGCAGCCGGTGATCTTCGGCGACGGAAAGCAGACGCGAGACTTCGTGCACGTCTCCGACATCGTCGACGCCTTCGCGCGAGCCGTGGAGCGAGGATCGGGCACGATCTTCAACATCGGCACAGCGGTGGAGACGAACGTCTTGGAGCTGTGGGACGCGTGCGCACGCGCCGTCGACTACACCGGCGAGATCCAGTTCGCCCCGCCGCGACTCGGCGAGCTCGAGCGGATCGCGCTCGACTTCAGCCGCGCGAAGCGGAAGCTCGACTGGACGCCGCGGATGAGTCTCGACGCGGGGATCGCCGACACCGCCGCGTGGGTCCGGAGCGGCCTCACCGCCTGAGGCACCCCCGAAGAGGTTGTCTGCCGGGCGGACTCGTCTTTCCGCCCGGCAGACGTCTTATCAAGACTTGGACTTGGTGGAGGCGGCGCGGACCGTCCGGCTCTGAGGGCGAGCCATAGCCCGGCGCAACTCGGTCTTGACGCGCTTGCCGCCGGCGCCCTCGAGGACCTCGATGATCGCGTCGCCGATCAGCTCTTCACGGTCGAGCAGGGCGTCGCGGAGAGCCATCACGAGCCGGCGATTGGCGCGGAGCAGACGCCGCGCGTCGACCTTCGCGCGGCGGAGGATCGCCTCGACGGATCGGCGTGACTCGCCGCCGGAGATCACGCGACCGATGAAGCCCGAGTCGAACATGTTCTCCGTCACCGCCCGGTAGGAGACGAGCGACCCGGCAAGCCCGAGCGAGCCGACCATCTCGGCCGCGATCTGCGTCGCGGCGGCCAGGTCTCCCGCCGGCCCGGTACCGGATTCCCCCTCGAACAACTCCTCCGACGCCATCCCGGCCATCGCGATCACGATTAGCGCGTACAGCTCGGTGCCGGTCTTCGTGAACCGCTCCTCGATGTCGGAGTGCGCGAGCAGGCCCAGCGCTTCGCGGCGCTTGATGATCGAGAGCACCTCGAGCCGCCGTCCCTCACCGACGAGATAGGCGATGACGGCGTGACCGGCCTCGTGCGTCGCGATCTGACGGCGCTCGTCGGGCGTGTAGCTCTCGTGATGCGGCAGCCCGATGTCTTCGGCGAGCTTCGCCGACGTCACGTCGGACCAGACCATGTGATCGCGCCCGTAGCGCAGCGCCACGATCAGACCTTCGTCGAGGAGATGCTCGATCTGAACCGGCGAGTAACCGAACGTCATCCCGGCGAGGTCGTCGCGTCGCTCGCCCGCGTCCATCTCGGGCGCGTGGCTCTTGCGCGAGAGGAACAGATCGATCAGCTCGCGGCGGCCGGCGCGGGAGGGAAGGTCGAAGTACAGGCGCTGATCGAATCGCCCCGGCCGAAGCAGCGCCGGATCAAGCGAGTCGCCGCGGTTCGTCGCCGCGATCACCAGCACGTTGTGGTACGGCGGGCGCCGCTTCATGATCTGACGGTCCGGAGGGAGGAAGAGGTTCACCTTCTCCTTGATCTTGTCGAGCATGCGGTATCCGAGCGGGAGCGAGTCGAAGGACTGCATCTGGATCAACAGCTCGTTCACCGTTCCGCCCGTTCCGGAAGCCACCATCGGGCTGCGCGTACGGCCGAACAAGCCGCGCTTCGCCTCCATCGGGAGCACCGCCGGCGTGGATGCGTCCATCCCGCCGCGCGCGGTCGCGAAGGCGTCGATCTCCTCGATGAATCCGATCGCGCCACCCTCACGCCGGGCGACCTTCTTCAGCGCCTTGAAGTAAGAGCGGATCTTCTTCGCCGTCATGCCGTACCAGTGCGTCTGGAAGGCCGGCCCGGCGACGTAGAGGAACGGAACGCCGGCGTGGCGCGCCATCGCCTTGGCCATGTGGGTCTTTCCGGTTCCCGGCGGACCTTCGAACAGAACGCCCCGGCGCGGCGTGCCGCCGAGGGTGTCGCGGAAGGTCGCGTAGCCGAGGAAGACGTTGAGCGTGCGGATCACCTCGTCGACGACGGGCCCGAGGCCCTTCACGTCGTCGAGAGATACGTCGATCTGCTCCGGCCGGTACATGACGTGCGGGGAGCGAGCGCCGGCCATCGGTCCCAGGATCATGACCGCGAGCAGCGCGGTGAGCATCAGCGCCGGGACCCAGATCAGCGGATCCCCGCCGAGTTGCGGCATCGCGAAGACGTTGAAAGGACGGCCGTCGACGATCCGATACCAGAGCAGTATCGTCGGGACGCCGATCAGGGTGGCCAGCCAGCTCAGCCGGCGGTGCCGGTTCCGTTCGCGCACCGCGCGAACGTCTGCCTGCGACAGCTCCAGAACCTCACGTCCCCCGAGGAGATCTGCGACTGCGCCCACAGCTCATGCCCTTCTCGTCGGCTGCCGCACCATCCTGTGATGGTCGCGGCGCGGTCCGCCATGGACCGTTCTCCGTAGTCTGCGTACGGAGGAGTGTCCTGTTGCCGTCCCCGCGCCCCGGGGCTTCCGCCCGGGCTCAGCCCCTGTTGCTCGTAACCGATGCTTCGCTACTTCTTGCCCCGGGCCTTTTCAGAGCCGGGTCTATCGCTTCGCTGCTTGAGCCCCGGGCCCCTACCCGCCTTTCGCTTCCGCCCAGTTCGCCCCGGTTGCGAGGTCGACCCGGAGCGGAACCTCCAGTGGGTACGCCTGCTCCATCAACGACCGTACCGCCTCTATCGTCGCGTCCAATTCAGAGTTCGGCACCTCGAAGAGCAATTCGTCATGGACGGTCAGGACCATTCGGGCGCCGAGCCCTTCCTCGGCGAGCCCGGCGTCCACTTTGATCATGGCGAGCTTGATGATGTCGGCCGCCGTGCCTTGGATCGGAGCGTTCAACGCTTGGCGCTCTCCCATCTGCCGTACACGGGGGTTCCGATGGGTCAGCTCCTCGATGTACCGGCGCCGGCCGAGCAGCGTCATCGTGTAGCCGTCCCGGTATGCCTCGCGCACGACGGAGCCCATGAATTCCTTTACGCCCGGAAAGGATGCGAAGTACGAGTCGATGAACTCCTGCGCCTCGTCGGGCATGATGGCGAGCCGCTGTGCGAGTCCGAACGAGTTCATCCCGTAGGCCAGCCCGAAGTTGATCGCCTTCGCGCGGTCGCGGAGGTCGTGCGGTACCTCGTCGACGGCGAAGCCGTAGACCGTCGCCGCGGTGGCGGCGTGGATGTCCTCGTCGCGCTCGAACGCCCCGCGGAGCCCTTCGTCGCCGGTGATGTGCGCGAGGACGCGCAGTTCGATCTGGGAGTAGTCGGCGACGAGGAGCGTGTGCTCCGGGAAGCCGGGGACGAAAGCGCGGCGGATCTCGCGTCCGAGGCCGGTGCGGACGGGGATGTTCTGCAGATTCGGGTCCGAGGTCGACAACCGTCCCGTGGTCGTGACGGTCTGATGGAAGCGGGCGTGCAGCCGCCTCGTGATGGGATCGACCAGGCGCGGCAGCGCGTCGAGGTAGGTCGATTTCAGCTTCGTGAGCTCGCGGTACCGGAGGATGTCGTCGATGATCGGATGCAGCCCGCGCAGGCCCTCTAGAGCCGCGGCGTCCGTCGAATAACCGGTCTTCGTCTTGCGACCCGGCGTCAGGCCGAGCCGGTCGTAGAGCACCTCGCGAAGCTGCGGCGGCGAGTTGATGTTGATCGGCCCTCCGGCGTGGCGCGTGATCGATTCCTCGAGGGCGGCCACCTCGGCGGACATCTTGTTCGACTGCTGCTCGAGTAGATCGACGTCGATCGCGACGCCGGTCAGCTCCATGTGCGCCAGCACGTCGATGAGCGGCTGCTCGACATCGCGGTAGAGCTGGGTCATGCCCAGTCGCTCGAGCTCAGAAGAAAGCCGGTCGGCGAGCGGCAGCAGGGCGGCCGCCTGCGCGCAAGCGGCCTCCGGCGCACCGGTTTCGTCCGTCACGACATCGAGCGAGAGTTGCGCGCCGTCGTCGTTCTGTCTCGCGGACGGGAGCTCGCGGTCGAGATACCGCAGCGACAGGTCTTCGACCTCGTAGGTGCCGGCCGCGGGGTCGAGAAGGTAGGCGGCGATCTTCGTGTCGAACGCGAGCCCGGCGAACGACGCATCCGCCCGCATGCGCGCGACGGTCAGCTCCTTCGCGTCGTGCGCGACCTTGGAAACCGCCGGGTCCGCGAGCAATCCGGCGGCGGCGGATGGGTCCTCGATCCAGAGCGCTTCCTGGTCGCCGGTTGCGAGCGCGACCCCCGCCGACCCCGGACGTGTCGCGACGGCCAGCCGGGCACCGCCCCGCGCAGCATCGGCGAGCTGCTTCAGATCCTTGCCGCCGGCCGCGCGCGCGACGAACTCCGAGGCGGCGGCCGGCGGTGCACGACGAACGTCGACGAGCCGCTCGAGGAGGGAGCGGAACTCGAGCGACAGGAACAGCTTACGCACGACCTCTTGGTCCCACTCCCCCATCCGGATCTCCGCGGGATCCACGCCCAGATCGAGGTCGTCGACGAGCGTGGCGAGGCGCTTGTTCCGCAGAACCTGCTCCTTCGCCTCTTCGAGCTTGGGGACGAGCTTGCGGAGCTTCTGTGGGATCTCGTCCAGCTGCTCGTACATCGCCTCGACCGATCCGAACTGCTGCACGAGTGTCGACGCGGTCTTGTCGCCGACGCCCGGAACGCCGGGAAGATTGTCCGACGGATCGCCCTTCAGCGCGACGAGGTCGGGCAGCTTCTCCGGCGGGATGCCGAACCGCTCGACCACGGCGTCGGTGTCGTAGAGGGTGACGTCGCTGATCCCCTTCCGGTTGAACAGGACGCTCACGTGGTCGTCGACGAGCTGGAGCATGTCGCGGTCGGCGGTGACGACGAACGTCTGCAGGCCCTTTTCCACGGCCCTTCGGGCGAGCGTGGCGATGACGTCGTCGGCTTCGTGATCGGGAACCTGGAACACCGGCACTCGCAACGTGTCGAGCACCTCGCGCAGGAGCCCGAGCTGCGAGGAGAACTCAGCCGGGGTCGCGGCGCGCCCGGCCTTGTACTCCGCGTACTGGGCGAGTCGGATCGTCGGAGCCCCGAGATCGAAGGCGACACCGATGCGGTCGGTGCGCTGCTCGGTCAGGAGCTTGATCAGCATCGACGTGAACCCGTAGACCGCGTTGGTGATCTGACCTGTGGAGGTCACGAGTGACGTGGGCAATGCGAAGAACGCACGGTAGGCCAGGGAATGCCCGTCGAGCAGCAACAGGCGGTCGGGATGGACCGCGGCGTCGGGACGCGCGGCCGGGGAAGGCTTCTTCGGCACCGCCTACCGGCGCGCGCTCGCGCGCCGCGCGCGTGTGGGACGCACCCAGAGGTTGTCCGCCAGCTCCGAGCCGAGCGTCGAGCGTTTCCCGTCCACCTCGAGCGACATGGTGCCGTCGGGCGCGACGTCGAGGACTCTGATCCGGTTGCCCGGCATCAGCCCGTGCTCCTCGAAGTAGCGGAGCACGTTGGTTTGCAGCTCGACGTCCTCGGTGAGCCGCTCGAGCACGACAACGTCCCCTTCGGCGAAGTCGTCGAGCCGGCGGAGATCACGCGACAAGGTCGCGCCAGTTCCGGGTATGGGGTTGCCGTGAGGGCAGGTGGCCGGCCCCCCGAGGAGCGCCATGATGCGTTGCTCGACCTCCTCGCTGAGCGCGTCCTGGAAGCGCTCGGCCTCCTCGTGCGCCTTGTGCCACGGGAGCTTGAGGACGTCGATCAAGAAACGCTCGGTCATACGGTGTCTGCGGACGGCGTCTTCGGCCACGGCTCGGCCGTGAGCGGTTAGCTGGATGACGCGCTCGTCGTCCGTGTGCACCAGCTTCATCCGCGAGAGCCGTCCGATCTTCTCCGAGACGGCGGCACGCGACACGCCGAGCCGCTCGGCGAGGCGTGCCTGAAGAACCTCGGCGCCTTCCTCGTGCATCTCGTAGACGGCTTCGAGGTAGTCGTCGGTGCCGTGGGCGTCGGCGCTTCGTGCCACGAGGCGCAGTATACGAGGGCGTCCGGACGCCGAGCCCCGCCCGCCTCGCCCGATTTGACCCATAGGCATCTGGTAGGGCAGCCTAACATAATACGTTAGGGTGCCTTTACAGTGGAGGGACGATGAGCCGGTTCTCATGGAAGGCGGGCGCGACACTCATGGCGCTCGGCATGGCGTTGGCAGCCTGCGGGAGCGACGAGCCGCCCGCGGCGAGCGGCGACGGCAAGATCACCATCTACTCCGGCCGCAGCGAGAGCCTCGTTGGAGGGCTCATCCCCAAGTTCGAATCGAAGACCGGCATCGACGTCGAGGTGAAGTACGGCGACACCGCGGAGCTGGCGGCGCTCATCGCGGAGGAAGGCTCGCGCTCCCCCGCCGACGTGTTCTGGGCACAGGACGCCGGGGCGCTCGGCGCACTCCAATCGAAGAACCTGTTCGCTAAGCTCCCCTCGACGATCCTCGACCGCGTCCCGGCGCAGTACCGCTCGAAGGACGGCCGCTGGGTCGGCGCTTCCGGGCGCGTTCGCGTGATCGCCTACAACCCCGACCTCGTGCCCGAGACGGACGTACCGGACTCGGTCGCCGCGCTGACCGACCCTCGCTGGAAGAACAAGGTTGGTTGGGCCCCGACCAACGGCTCGTTCCAGGTGTTCGTCACCGCGTTCCGCGAGCTCAAGGGCGAGCAAGCGGCGAAGTCCTGGCTCGAGGCGATGAAGGCGAACGGCACCAAAGCGTTCCCGAACAACGACGCGATCGCCGAAGCCGTCGGCGAGGGTGAGATCCCCCTCGGCTTGGTCAACCACTACTACCCCCTCGAGATCCGTGCCGAGCACCCTGAGGCGAAGATCGAGTCCCATTTCCTGACCGCAGGAGATGTCGGCGGTCTGGTGAACGTCGCGGGCGCCGGCGTGATCACATCCTCCAAGAACAAGACGGC
>JBKKCR010000137.1:0-24734 GCA_046712825.1 Actinomycetota bacterium
CGGTGCCGAGATCGTGACGACCCCCTCGAGCTTCTGCCCGGCCGCCACCACCACCGCGGCGGTGCCACCCATGCTCGCACCGATCACGAAGATCTTCGAGACCCCAAGGGCACGGAACTTCTCCACCGCGGCCCCGAGGTCGAGCGCCGCGAGGGAAGAATTGCGCTCCCCTCCGGAGAGGCCGTGACCACGGAAGTCGAACGTCAGGACGTGGAAGTCCTGCTTCACGAGCTCCTCGACGAACAGGATCCAGGCATCTTGCGTCGAGCCCAGCATGTGCGCCAGAACCACACCGACCGGGCCCTCACCGCGCTCGAAGCCGTGGAGCCCGATGGTCTGAGCGCTGCCGGACCCGGCGGGCGCCGGGATGGTGATCTCGGAGCCAACGATCCGGCGAGGCTCTTCGTTGCTGCACGCGGAGGTAAGGATGACGGCGATCGCGAGCGAGATCGCGAGCGATCGACCGAGAAGCGTCTGCATCGGCGTCATAGTAGCGAGGCGGCAGCGCGGCGCTTCGGATGCTTCTAAGCGATCCGGCGCCTCCAGCGCAGGAGAGCGCCCGCGGTTGCCATGAAAAGCACCCCCACGTAGACGCCGTCGCCGATACCCGTTGCCGGGAGCGGATCGCCCGACGGCGTGGTCGTCTTGCCGCCGATGACTTTCGCGCCTGCGACGGACGCTCCGCAGCCGGCGATCTGCGCACCGGTCGAGCCGAACGCTCGCTGACCGCTGATCCGGAAGAGCACGCGCTCGCCCGGCTTCAATCCCCGAGGCGCCACGATCGGGCCAAACGTCCCTTGAGCAGCAAGATATGCGTTGCGCATCGCCCGCTCGGCCTGCAGATAGTCGCCGCAGGAGAACAGCTGAGCGGCCGCGGTCTTCCAACGTCCCGCCTCTTTCTGCTTCCGCTGCGTGATCGCAGACGGACCGCTCAGGCCGTTCATGCCGTCCTGGAGATACGCATCCGCGATGCTGTCCTCGGTCATCCGAAGATACTCAGCCGCGTGACCGCGTTGGATGATGTCCTGATCGAGCACCGAGTACGGCGCGAACGCTCCCGCGTAGGTGGTCGGCGCCATCGATGAATCGCCGTAATGCCGGTAAGAGGAGCCGTAGTACTGCCATTTCCCGGTGGAGTCCTGCTCGACCGTCAACGAGTCGTGCGGGTGCAACAAGCCCAGGAAATGCGATGCTTCGTGCTGAACGGTGTAGGAGAATCCGCCACCGCCGGTGTCCGGCACGACCCCGCATCCCGGAGCGGCGGGGAGCGATTTCGAGCAGTCGGTGGCTGCGGCAGCCTTCGAGCGATCGTTCACGTTGTTCAAGATCCCCCAGATCTCCGAGTTCGGAGTCGGAAGCGCAACACCACCCACGATCGCCGGCAGGAACCACGTCGTTGCGCCGGGGAAGACGACGCTGATGTTCGTGAGCGTCTGCTGGCCGGGACGGAGCGGCGCGATCATGTCGCGGTTCTGCTCGACGAGGCGCCGGACGACGAATCCGGATGTGCCGAAGTCGTTGACCCCGAGGCCGACGAGGTCGTCGCCGCGCGCCTTCGCGAGCTCGAGCCATTCCTGGATGGGATCGGATTCCTTCCCCACGCAGTTCGGGTCGGGAACGAGGACCGGCTCCTCGCCCTCTCGGTTGGAGATCGCGCGGTTACTCGCGCACCCGAGGTAACGATAGGTCTCGAGCGCCGGGTCAGACCGTTCCGTCAGGAATGTCGCACCGGGCAGGGCGGCGCCCAGGTTCTTTTCGACGTAACTCGGCTGATAGATCTTCTCGAGCACGGTGTGCGAGACGCCGTCCGGGCTGCACTCGGGACGCGAGTAGCAGTCGCTCCAGTTGTTCGAGGCGAGGAAGTAGACATCGGCAGGCAGCGGCCGATACAGGTAGGACGGCGTGAAGCGGAACAGGAGCATGGTCACCATGCTCCGGGCGGTGCGTTCGACGAGCAGCCCTTGCCAGTCGGGATCGTTCTCGTAGTCCCAGATCGGCGGATCGCCGTGCGGCTTCGCGGCCGAGCCCGGCACACGACCGAGGAAGAAGTCGACGGCCTCGTAGTGGTTCGGCCCGGCGCCGATGTCGTGGAAGAAGAACCGGTACCGGCCGCCCCAGACCCGCGCCCAGTCGGGCCCGTCCTGGGTGTTCGTGTCGGGATCGATCATCCGCTCGGAGACGTCCCAATGGTGATAGGCGTTCGGCCGGAAGTACTCGTCCGCGTACGGCGCGGAGTAGGTGTCGAACACGAAGAACGTGAACGTCGTGGCCGGGCCCTGCGGCATCCGCTCGAGGTCGGTCGTTCCCGACGCGTTATAGAAGGGGTCGTAGACGCCGGACGGATCGGGTCCTATGAACCGTGCGTCGCGGACGCTTCCCTTCTCCAGATCGGTGAACGACCTGGCGTACTTGGGGTTCATGCGACTCTGGAAGATCCAATCCTC
The DNA here is from genome assembly GCA_046712825.1 of Actinomycetota bacterium. Classification (GTDB taxonomy): domain Bacteria; phylum Actinomycetota; class AC-67; order AC-67; family AC-67; genus DATFGK01. The sequence goes on from JBKKCR010000137.1 coordinate 2,445, forward strand.
GACCTCGAACGCGTCGATCTTGTCGCTCACCGTCGGATCGGTGACCTGGTGCGCGACGTCGCGCGTCCGCTTGCCCTGATGCGCGTCGTACAGAGTCAGGTACTGACCGGCGGACATCTTGGTCCCGGGAGGCGCGATGGGCTGGTCGAAGGGAGCGTCTTCGGTGGTGACGCTCTTCGCCTTCGCGAAAAGGTCACGGGTCCAGGTCTCGTCGGCCTCCAGGAACGAATACGAGTACTTGAAGTGGATCGGCTCGAAGTACGGACGCGACCCGGTCGCATCGGGGCTCGCCGTCCCCGAGTAGTGGCAGATGCGCCAGTTGAGGAGCGGGTCCTGAAGCTGGTCGCCGTCGCCGGTGCAGTCGCTGGCCTGCTTCTGCAGAACCGCGGGCCGGTATTCAAGAGGCATGTGGCTGCGGAACTCGGCGACCTCTTCCTTGGACCAATCTCGTCCCGCGAACACTACGTTCACGGCAAGGCTCTGCGTCAGGTACTTGTCGGCAAGCTCTCGGACGCCTAGCCGCTCATATGCGACCGGCTTTCCCGCCGCCAGCGCGACCGTGGTCGTCACCGGGACCTGATGGCCAAAGACGGCGCGGGTTTGGATCCGCCATGCGCCGGCAGCCGGGTTCGGCACGTGGAACTCGGCGACCGGGATCGTCCGCTCGTTACCGGTCTCCTTTTCGAATGACTGCGCAACGTTCGACTTGCCGACGACCGTTTGCCCGTCGGGGCTGATCCCCCAGATGTGCACGTAGTAGCTCGGCAGCGCCCACGACGCCCGCGCGTAGAGCGTCGTCGGCGAAGCTCCCTGCGGCACCTCGACGATGATCTCACTGCAGCTCGGAGCAGAGCACTCGTCGGAAGGGGTCTCGAATCCCGGTTCCAGCAGGATCGGCGTGTCCGGGTTGCGGGTCAGCACGGTTTTCACGGTCTGCGACTGCGGCTTCCCCGCGGCAGGTGCGACGAACGACGAGGAAGCCGCAACGGCGTCGGGACGCGTCCCCGCGATCTTCCCGATCGGCTTCCAGAGCGCGTCGTGCTCGCGGTCGAGATAGAAATCCCGATGGTCGTGCGCCAACGCCGGAACGGCCTGAGACAGCAGGCCGATCATCATCACGAGCGCGAACAGAACTCTTCCGATCCGACGCATGCGACGTTCCTCCTCACCAGCAGACGCTCGTGGCGCGCCGGTGCCCCTGAGATCTCCTCTACCCCTGTCGGGGAACTGAGTTCGACCTAAAAACGATCGATTCCTCTGAAAGTGCCGCGTCGAAACGAGCCCCGACACGACGAACAGGAGAAAGAGGTAGTTCAAGCAGCCGCAGGCGCGGCTAGGTCTTCTGACGCCGCTGCCAGCGCGTCTTCTTCAGCAGCTTCTTGTGCTTGTGCTTGCGCATCTTCTTGCGGCGTTTCTTGATGATCGAGCCCATCTTTTCCTTCGTCGGGGGACCTGCGGATGCTAGCAGGAAACCTAATCCGAGACGAACAGCTCCCGGAGATCGATCCGATGTGTGTCGAAATTGGCCGTCACCTTCGTCGAGCCGACACGCAGCGCCTTCGCGCCCTCGGCGACCGTCGAGATCATCTTCAGCCCGTCCTCGCGGTACTCGAGGATCCCGAGCCCCATGCAGGTTCCCTTGCCGTCCTCCATGCCGACGAGTAGCCCGTCGAGCTTGGCCGGATCGACGTCGGGCGGGAGCTGCGGCAGGAAGACGCTCGACTTCACCTTCCAGCGGTGGACCGGCGGCTCGAATGCGGCCTTCAGCTTCTCGCGCCGGTTGGCGATCCGTTCGTCGACGTTGGTGATGCGGACCCCGTCGGGGATCGGCATGCACTCGACCTCGACCGGCATGGTGCGTCGCACGATCCCGAGGATCGGCTCGAGCTCCTCGCCGCGCTGGAAGCCGATCACCCAGTCGGGCCGAAGCGCTTCCAGCTTGTGGAACTTGAGGATCTGACCGAGCGTGCCGCCGATGAGACCCGTCGTGTCGACCAGGATCACCTCGGCGCCGGCGCGACGCGCTTCTTCGGTCAGCTTCGACGAGCCGACTACCAGCGGCAGCAGGTGCCCCTGCGGGCTGGTGTCGCCGACGAAGTAGATCTGATCGGGACGCGACAGCCCCTCGGAGGTCAGGTCGGAATCCTCGCGGATGTACTTCAGCCCGATCGTGGTCGGCGGGCCCACGGTCGTCTGGCCGACGTCGGTATCTACATAGGCGACGGTCCGCCCGACGCGGACGGCGACGGCTGCGACCATCTTGCAAAAGGTCGTCTTTCCCGAGTCCATGCCGCCGAGGGCGACGGCGGTCCCGCCCTTCTCGACGACGCGCGCGATGAGGGTCTCGTAGGCATCCATTGAACTCGCCTCATGGTCATGAATCTCCAGCCATCAAGTAGAGGCGGCCGAGAGGCCCGCGGGTCGGATGCCGCACCGGGTCGGGTGCGTTGCGCGATAGATCTATTCTCAGACGGCAGTCACGTAACTCGCATCGAGATAGGACTCGACGTCTTCTTCCCGGACCCGGAATGCTCGACCGATCCGGACGGCAGGAAGCTTCCCCGCCCGGATCAGACGGTAGACGGTCATCTTTGAAACCCGCATGCGCTCAGCGACCTCTAGGGCGGTAAGAAATCGGGGGCCGCTGGGCGAGGTAGACCTCGCCAACCGTTCTCCTTCCGCTTACGTGAAGGCATGGTAACACCCGCATTGCTTAGGGAGAAAGGGAAGTTGTGCCGTTAGTGCCGTATCGTCCGGACGAGCACCTCGGTGAGCGGCTGGTATAAGGCGGGCGGGACGTTGTCGTCCAGCGGCACGAGGACCTCGATCTTCTTCCGGGCCTTGGCGACGGCGAGGGCCGGGTCATTGACGTCATTGAAGCCGATCACCTCGAAGCCACGCTCGATGGCCGCGCCGGCGAAGCCGTGGTCGGCCATGATGAGATCTGGCGGCTCGCTCGCTTCGAGCAGGTTCTCCATCGGTTCCCCGGAGTGGCTGTGCAGCAGGGCCGCGCCGTCGGAGAGAACCCCCACCCCGTCGAGGTAGAAGACCCGGAGCCGGCGACCGCGATGGTCGTGGCCGAACTTGACGCCCTCGGCCGGGGTCAGCACCTTGCAGCCCGCCTCGGCGAGAGTCCGGGAAACCGCCATGTACAGGGGCAGCGGCCCGGTCGGGTGGCCGGTGCAGAGCAGGACCCGCTCCCCCCGGCGCGCGGCCTCGCCCAGCCGGACGGCCATCGCTTCGAGCTCGTCGAGGGTCCGGTCGGGGTCGATGTAGCCGGGGCCGTCGCGTTCGGTCAGGTCGGCGGAGCAGCCACACAGCGCCGCGACCGCGTCCATGACTTCTTGAGCTTCCAGGCCGTCGTAGGAGAAGCCGAGCATCTTGTCGGGGTCTCCTGCCGCGAGCAGCTCGGCGTTGCGCACGGCGTTCGAGCGCGGGGTCTTCGTGGGACCGGCCACCAGCGTGGTGACCAGGTACTCGCGGAGCCGGGCGCGCTCGTCTTCTGAGAGGATCGGGGGCATCGCGCCCAGTGTACCGGCGGCCTCAGTCCTGCTCCCGGGCGACCTGGATGATCATGAATCCGGCGCGCATCACGCGGACCCGGTCGCCCGCCTTAAGTCCGGTGGCCACCGATTCGGCCCCAAGGCGGGCGTCTTCCGTGCGCCCGTCGTCGAACTTGATCGCGAGGTCGTAGTAGACGACGCCGTGGAGGTCGAAGGCGCGCACGGCCTGCACCGTCCCGCTTTCGTCGCCGAACATCAGGCGAGCCCGTGGTAACCGAAGACGGTCGAGGCAGTCCGCTCGGCCGCCGCGACCGCTTCTTCCCGCGCCTGCTCCAGGCGGCCCTCGGGAGCGCGCACCTCGGGATCCGACAGGGTTCGCGGGAGCTCGGGCGGGGCTCCATGCTCGAGCGCAAGCTCGCGCCACGCCTCGGGAAGCCGGTCGTCGAGCTCGGTGCCGATGATCTCGGCCGTGTAGATCGTCCAAGCGCGCGGGACGACGGTGTAGATCTGGTAGCCGCCGCCTCCGACCGCGAGCCACCGTCCGCCGGTAACGCGGTGGGCAAGCTGGTGAAGTGTCGCCGCGATCCATCGGTACGTGTCCGTGACGAGCGCGAGGTGGGCGAGCGGGTCGGTCGCGTGTGTATCGCAGCCGAGTTGCGTAACGAGGATCGTCGGCTTGAACGACTCGACGAGCGGCGGAACGATGCGCTCGAACGCGGCGCGATAGCCGTCGTGGTCCGTCAGCGGCGGCAGCGCGACGTTGACCTTCGTGCCTTCGGCCGGACCCGTCCCGATCTCCTCCGGGAAACCGGTTCCGGGGAACAGGTACTCGCCGGACTCGTGGAGCGAGATCGTCATCACGTCCGGATCGTCGTAGAAGATGAACTGCGGGCCGTCGCCGTGGTGGACGTCCACGTCGATGTAGACCACCCGCTCGCCGAGGCCGGTTAGCCGGCGGATCGCGATGGCCGGGTCGTCGTAGATGCAGAACCCGCTCGCGCGATCGGGCATCGCGTGATGGAGGCCGCCGGCGGGGTTGAACGCGTGCTCGACGGCACCGGAGGCGACCTGCTCGGCGGCCACGAGTGACGCACCGGCGACGAGCGCGCTGGCGTCGTGCATGCCGCGGAACGCCGGATTGTCGCCGATCCCGATCCCCCAACCGTAGTTGCCGTACGGATCCGTAGCGGCCAGGCTGATGCGCTCGACCGCATCGATGTACGCGGGCGTGTGGACGAGCTCGAGCTCGTCCCGCGTCGCGCTTCGCGGCTTCACGACCTCCACGTTCGACAGGTCGAGCAGCCCGTACGCGCGAGCCAACTCCACGGTGAGCTTCACCCGGATCGGTTTGAGCGGGTGCTGGGGCCCGAAGTCGTACGCGACGAGCGCGTCGTCCCAGGTGATCGCCACCCGCTCACTCACCGCGCCGCCTCTCGAAGGGCGAACCGCTTGATGCGGGTCGCGAGCTCGCGCGGCCGATCGAGCGGGATGTCGTGGATCGACGTGATCCACTCGATCTTCACGTTCGGGTTGGAACGTCGCACGGTCGCCACCGAGCGCTTCTTCATCTCGTAGAAGTCCCGCTCCTCGTCCATCACGTGCCGTCGCGGGCGGGCACAGAACATCAAGGTCGGTACCACGATCTCGGCGAGCAGCTCCTTGGGCTTCTGCCCGTACATCGCGCGAAGGATCCGCATGTGGCTCGCGCGCGCGAGGCACGGCCTGACGTGACCCTTCCGGTCGATGAAGAACAGCGATCGCACGATCAGCTCGTGCTCGTGCGTCCAAGCGCGGCCGACACGTCCGCTCACCATCTCGAGCACCTGGTCGACATGGACGCCGGTGAGCTTCGGGGGTGCGAGCTCCCTGCTCGCCTCCTTCCACGACATGATCTCCGACATCGATCCCATCCCACCGTCGACGCACATCACACCCGACGTGAGCGCCGGCTGCCCGACCCCGTATTCGATGCTCACGTTGGCACCGTACGAGTGACCGACGAGCGCCGGACGTTTCGCGCCCACGGCCCTCGCAACCGCGGCGAGGTCCTTGGTCACCTCATCGAACGAGTAGCCGGAGGCTGGGCGTGACGACTCCCCATGTCCCCGCTGGTCGTAGGTGGTCACGCGGAAGTCACGCTCGAGCATGGGCAGCGTGAGATCCCAGATGTGCTGGCTCGACGCGAGACCGTGGATCAGGATCAGATGCCGGCCTCGGCTCCCGAACGTGCGCGCGGATAGGCGAACCGAGCCGCGCTTGACGGTCAGGTACCGCACGTTCGCGTTCAGTCGATCCCTTGCGACTTCTGGAGCTTCCCCGAGTAGTCGACGCTCACGGCCTTCCATTCCGTGAACTCGTCGAGTGCGACCGGCCCAGCCTCGCGATGGCCGTTGCCGGTGGACTTCATCCCACCGAACGGCAGCTGGACCTCCGCACCGATCGTCGGGGCGTTGATGTAGACGACGCCGAACTCGAGCTTCTCGATCGCCTTGAACGTGTTGTTGATGTCGTGCGTGTAGATCGAGGCCGACAGCCCGTACTGCACCGAGTTCGCGACCTCGATCGCCTCGTCGACGCTTCCGATCTCCATGAGCCCGGTCACCGGACCGAAGATCTCTTCCTGCGCGATCCGCATGTTCGGCGTCATCCCGCCGAAGATGGTCGGCGCGATGAAGTTGCCCTTCGCGTAGGAGCCGTCATCCAGGGCATGTCCACCGGTCAGCATCTTGGCCCCCTCCGACTGGCCGATCTCGATGTAAGAGAGGACGCGCTCCTTCTGCTTCTCGTTGATCACCGCCGCAAGGTCGGTCGACGGGTCGGTGCCGGGGCCGACTTTGTACTGCTGAACGCGTTTGACGAGCCGGTCCGAGAACTCGTCGTAGACCGAACTGTGGATCGCCATGCGGCTCGTCGCCGTACAGCGCTGGCCGCTGGTCGCGAAAGCGCCCCACGCCCCGGCTTCGACGGCGAGATCGAGGTCCGCGTCGGGCATGACGATGAGGATGTTCTTCGAGCCGAGCTCCAGCGAGCAGCGTTTCATCATCCGGCCGCACTTCTCGTTGATCTGGCGGCCCACGTCGAGCGAGCCGGTGAACGAGATGCAGCGGACCCCGGCGTGATCGACGAGCGCAGCGCCGGCCTCCTCCCCCAGTCCGGTCACGAAGTTCAGGACGCCCGGCGGGATCCCGACCTCCTCGAACATCTGCACGAGCTTGAGCGCGAGCAGCGGCGTGTCCTCGGCCGGCTTGAAGACGACGGTGTTCCCGGCGATGAGCGCAGGGAACAGCTTCCAGGTCGGGATCGCGATCGGGAAGTTCCAAGGAGTGATCAGGCCGGCGACGCCGATCGGATGCCGGACGGTCATCGAGAACTTGTTGGGGAGCTCGGACTTGGTGGTGACGCCGAACATCCGGCGCCCCTCCCCCGCCATGTAGACGGCGAAGTCGACGCCCTCCTGGATGTCTGCCCGGCTCTCGCGAAGGGTTTTGCCCATCTCGCGGGACATCAGATGCGCAAGTTCCTCTTTCCGCTGTTCGAGCAGGAGCCCGACGCGGTAGACGTACTCGGCGCGCTTGGGCGCGGGCGTCTCGAGCCATCCCGGGTACGCGGCCTTCGCCGCCCCGACGGCCTCATCGATGTCGACCGCGTCTCCGGCTGCGAACGTCGCGATGAGGTCGTCCCGGTCGGCGGGGTTGCGATCCTCGAACAGCTCGCCCGAGTGGCCCGTCATCCACTCGCCGCCGGCCAGGATGTCGGGATATTCCTCGGCCATGTCGCCCTCCGTTTGGCTCGTCAGAGGGCTCATCGTAGCCCGGCGCTACGGGAGGGGACGAGCCGCCGGTCTTTGAGAGGGACGATCCGTGACGGGTGGGCCGCCGACGAGCTTCGCCATCCGCACGGCGTCGATGTACTCATCCGGGAACTTCACGGCGAACAGCTCGACCCCTTCGGATGCGTAGCCCAGACGCTCGTAGAGGGCGCGAGCGCGCGCGTTCGTGTCGAACACCCGAAGCTGGATCCGCTCCACGCCGACCTCGGCCGCCCATACCTCCATCGCCTCGAGCATGGCCCGGCCGACCCCGATGCCGCGGAACGCTTCGCCGACGGTGATGCCGAACTCCGCGACGTGGCGCTCACGCGGGCGCTTGCCGCGCTCGGCGCCGAGGCTCGAGCAAACCTTTCCGTCCACCTCGGCCACCAGCCACACGCCGTCGGCTTCCCATCCCCGGCGGTGCTTGCGCCACTGCCGGGGAGACCAGAACTCCTCAGGCGTGGTCATCAAGGTTCGTGGCCGCTCGTTCGTCGCCTCCCACACCACGGCCAGACACGCCTTAGCGTCCTTCGGAAGAGCCGGCCGTACGACGCCGGGTCGCCCGTCCTTGGTCGTGAAAGCGTAGCGCTGCATAGGGAAAGGCTACCCCGCCACTGCTCGTCGGCGCGACGGGTTTCCCGGCTGCTATTCCTCGGGGCCGGTGGCGAGCGCGCGCGCCCGGTCGCAAGCCGCGTTGATGGCGTTCAGGAACGCCGCGCGGACGCCCGCGTTCTCGAGCTCGCGGATCGCCGAGATCGTCGTGCCGCCGGGAGAGGTCACCATCTCGCGCAGCTCGACCGGATGCATCTTCGTCTCGCGCAGCAGCTTCGCCGAGCCGAGCATCGTCTGCACGATCAGCTCCGTCGCGACGTCGCGCGACAGCCCGAGGAGGATGCACGCGTCGATCATCGCTTCGGCGAGCAGCGCGAAGTACGCGGGTCCCGAGCCGCTGGTCGCGGTCACGGCATCGAGATGCTTCTCCGCGAGCCGCACCACGCGGCCGACGTGCGAAAGGATCTCCTCGGCGATGGCGAGGTGCTTCTCGTCGGCGTAGGCGCCGGCCGCGATCGCGCTCATCGCCTCATCGACGAGCACCGGCACGTTCGACATCACGCGAACCACCGGAACCTGAACGGTGAGGCGCCGCTCGATGTACCCGGTCGGGATGCCGGCGGCGATCGAGATCAGAAGATTCTCGACCCGCACGGCCGGCGCGATCTGGGAGATGAGCGCTTCCATGTCCTGCGGTTTCACCGCGATCAACGCGATGTCGGCTTCGCGGATGGCCGCTTGGTTGTCGAGGGTGACGGCGACGCCGTGCCGCTCGGCGAGATCGCGGCCGCGCTCCTCGCGGCGCACGGTCACCACGACGTCTCTCGGGCTGCGCCAGCCGGAGCGGAGCAGCCCGGACATGAGGGCTTCGCCCATCTTGCCGCCGCCGAGGATCGCAAGCTTGCCGTCCATCTCGGTGATGGTACCTCACGCTCGCTCACCGATAGGGTGATGCGCATGGATCGGATCGCGATGAATCGGAAAGGTTGGAACTATCGCGCGGAGCGATACCAGCACGCGATCGGCGGCGCCGATGCCTACGGCGAACTCAGCTGGGGTCCGAACCGGTTCTCAGAGGAAGAGCTCGGCGTGCTCGGTGATGTTCGTGGAAAAGTCGTGCTGGAGGTCGGTTGTGGAGCAGCCCAGTTCGGCATCGAGCTCGCGAAGCGCGGAGCGCGGATGACGGGGATGGATCTGTCGGCGGAGCAGCTCCGCCACGCGCGAGCCAACATCCGGCGAGCCGGCGTCGGATACACGCTCGAGCGCGGCAACGCCGAGGATCTGTCTCGGTTCCGGGGAGGCTCGTTCGACATCGTCGCGAGCGACTTCGCGGTGGGCTTCCTCGACATCGAGAAGCTGTTTCCGGAAGTTGCCAGGGTCCTGCGGCCCGGCGGATTCTGCGCGTTCTCGTGGCAGTCACCGATCATGGATTGCATGACGTTCGAAGGAGAAGCTCCGCTCCTACGGATCGTGCGTCCGTACTTCGACCGCAAGCCGTTCGTCGACAAGGGCAAGGATCCCACGTACGAGTTCAAGCGCACCTACGGCGATTGGGTGCGAGCGATCGCCCAAGCCGGACTCGTGCTCGAGGACCTGGTGGAACCACAGACGTCGAGGGGAGGCACGCACTGGGACTGGCCGCAGTTCCGCTGGCAACGCACAAGCGTCCTGCCGGGCACGTGCATCTGGAAAGCGCGCAAGCCCGGTCGATCCACTACGCGCTCAAGAGCTGGCGCAAGAAGAACTTGATATTGGCCGGGCGCTCGGCCAGGCGTCGCATGAAGTACGGATACCACTCGCTCCCGAACGGCACGTAGACGCGGACCCGGTAGCCCTGCTCGACAAGTTGTTCTTGAAGATCCCGACGCACGCCGAGCAGCATCTGGAACTCGAACGTCTGTGGGTCGCGACCGAGCCGTTCGACGTGTCGCAACGCGAACCGCACCAACCGCTGGTCGTGCGTGGCGATCATCGGATAGACGTTCGCCTCGAGTACGCGCACCAACAGCCGCGCGTACGCCGCATCGACGTCTTCTCTCCGTTGGTAGGCGATGCGCTTGGGTTCCCGGTACGCGCCTTTGCACAACCGGATCTGGACGCCGGCCTCGCTCAAGCGATCGACATCGGCGCTCGTCCGGTAGAGGTAGGTCTGTACGGCGACGCCGATGCGTTCGGGGTAGCGATGGGCGAGCCGCAGCGCCGTGTCGATCGTCCGGTCGGTGTAGCGGTGATCCTCCATGTCGAGCGTGAGGGTGCTCCCGGCCTCTGCGGCTCTCGCCGCGACCACGGCCGCGTTGCCGAGGGCGAACTCCTCGTCGATGTCGAGCCCCATCTGCGTCAGCTTCGCCGAGATGTTCGCGCGCAGCCCGGCGGCCTCGATACGGTCGATCGCCTCCAGGTAGACCTTGGTGGCCGCCTGGGCCGTCACCGCGTCGGTGACGTTCTCGCCCAGGTAGTCGATAGAGGCGGTCATGCTCCGCTCGTTCAGCGCTTTCACGACTTTGAGCGCGTCCTCGAGGTCCTCGCCGGCGACGAACCGCAGAGCCACGCGCCGCCCGGCGCCTCCGGTTACCAACCGCTTGACCAAGGGGCGATTGGCGACCGCGAGGATGACGCTTCGCAGGCCGTTCATCCGACGACCACACCGGCGTAGTCGTTCTGCACGTCGGTGACGCACAAGGCCGTCCTGGGGTCGTAGGTCGCCACCCGAACGTCTCCCTCGCGACGAAAAGAGGAGCTGGGGGTCATGCTAGCAGCGAAGAGCCCGCCTCTTGGGCGGGCTCTTCGCTGCAGAGCTTGGTGCTTAGATCGACTTCCTGACCCGCTGCAGGACGCGCGCGCCAGCGAGGGTGATCAGGCCGGCGAACGCGAGGCCGGCACCTGCCACGCCCGTGTTCGGGAGCGTGTCGGGGTTCGTGGTGCCGCCGCTCGCAGCCGAGGCCTTGAAGGTCGCCTCGCCCGTGAAGACACCCGCGTCAACAGACACGCCCGGTGTGCTGATCGCCGCCGCCTTGAAGGAGGCGAGACCGAAGCCACCGAAGCCGCTCAGCACGTCCAGCGGAAGGGCGGCCGGGATGTCGACCACCGCGGACGGGATCGCGAAGTGCAGGGCCCGCATCGTGCCCGTGGCGAAGTAGGAGCCACTCGCGTTCTTGCCCTTGCTGCTCGTGACCTTGAGCAGGTCCAGCTGCGGCACCGGCAGCCCCGAAAGACCAAGGGCGTTGAACACCGTTCCGAGCTGAGCCTCGACCGAGTCGATCGCGGCCTGGAGCTGAGCGCCGAGGGCGACGAGGTCGTCGGCGTCGGCCACGGTGAGGTTACCGACCTTCAGCGCGCCGATGGAGCCGGCGATGGCGGACGTCGGCGTCTTGTCGGCAACGAGGTCCATACCGACCTGGATGCCGTCGAGGGACAGGACCGACGTGTCGAGCAGACCCTCGACCGTACCGACGAGCGTGTTACACGCGTCGGTAAGCGTCGAGCCGGCCGAGTCGAGGTCGCCCGCCGCCCCGGTGATCGGAGCGATCAGAGCGTCGATGTCGGTAAGCGCGTCGACGACGCCCAGGCTGGCGAGGATCCCGTCGAGCTGGCCGGACACGTCGTCCAGTGCGCCGATGACGGTGGTGCAGATGTCCGGGGCGTCGGTCTGGATGTCATCGATGTCGAGCTGGAGAGCGTCGATCTGACCGAGGACCGTGTCGCAGGTGCCTGCCGGAAGGAGCGCACAGGGAACGGCGAGGAGGGTCTCGAGGGTTCCGATCACCGTTTCGGTTCCGTCGATCTCGCCGAGGCCGCCGGTGATGTCGGTGTCGACCGCGCCGAGCTGGTTGCACGCGTCGGCGACGACCGCGCCGATATCGAGAGCAGCTCCGGCGTCCTCAATGGCGTCGCACGCGAGGGCGAGCGGGTTGATCCCGAGGTTGTCGAGCAGGGAGGCGAGGTTCCCGACGTTGACGTCGCCGATCGTCAGCAGACGCTGCACGGAGGAGGAGTCCCCGTCGATGCTCGCTGTGGTGCTGGAGTCCATGGTGGCGACGTCGACGAGGCCACCCAGGACGTCGGCTGCGCCGGCGGCGAAGTCGACCACGGAAGAAACCTTGCTGGCCGAGACGGTGCTCTGGATGAAGCCGCCGGCGACCGTCAGGTTGCCGAGACCCGGGATGGACTGGGTGCCCGGCTGAATGGTCTCCTTGCCGCTCGTGGAGGCGGACGTGGCGGTGCGGCTCTGGCCGCCCGGGAGAGTGGTCGAGCCGATCTTGCCGGTGATGAGGCTCGAGATGGACTTGACCTGCGTGCCGTTGAGAACGTCGGCCAGGTCGATACCGAGCCGCACTGGGGTGTTACCGACCGCGACAGCCACGATCGTGTTGTCGGTCGAAGCCGTGCCCGTAACGCCGGATACGGCGAAGCCAGGCGTAGCGATAAGGACGAGGGCCACCATAAGAACGGCGGCAAAGCCGACGATTCGCTTCATTCCGTACCCTCCGTTGGGCCGCGGGCGATCTGTGCCCTGATTTACCGAGCGCACCACTTGGCGCTTCGGAGGATTGTCGGCGGGACCTCGGCCTCCGGGGTATGCCCTACGTGGGCCATTCTGAGTAGTCCTCGGTGGCTAAATCCTTCGTAACCCCCCGAGTACGACGACTGGATCGGTCGCGACTCCACCACTCGCTTCGCGCGATTCATCCTTTAGGGGACGACCGCGCCGGACGTCGCGAGCACGCCCGCGTGCCAATTGGGAGAGGCGTCTTCGAAGGAGGAGAGAGATCTTGCGAGGAAATTACATAGAGTCCGAGAGACCCTACCGACTCTGCCCGCGTTGCGCCTTGCGGCGCCCGCCTGGCGAAGCCCTCGAGCTTCTCGGACTCTAAGTGCCCCGAGCAACCTGCCGCAGCCGTCTTGGTTTCCTTATGGTAACCACCGCAGACGTTCGGCTTTGGGTCGCTTACCCTTCTGGTAGTTTACCCGCCGGACCAGCGAAACGGCCTATCCCACCGGCCCGACAGTGCACCCCCACTCGGTTGGGCTCCTTACGGCCAGCCCGCCCGGAGTGATCCCAGTCGGTTCCCTGATTCGGCCGCTCTGGCCGCTCGGGGCACGCGAAAGATACCATCCACGATTCGCCGGTCAAGAACGGCAAAACCCCTGGTCGTCGCGTAAAAGCCGGGAAAACACCTGGTCGGGTCGAACCGGTCATCGGTGCAAACTTTTTCAAGCACCTCGATCGGCGCGAAGCGCGCCCGTCAACGAGGTGTTTGCGTCTGTGCGGCGCGCCACGCGAGATCCCGCGCGAGATACGAAGCGAAGCCCGTCTCGATGGCCGGCATGAACATCTCGTCCGCGGTCGTGAGGACGGCTCCCAGAAGACGGTCGAGCTCGTCCTCGGTGACGGCGTCGAGTGCGAGCCGGGTGACGATGAAGATGTCGCCGATGTCGTCGAGGGCGAATCGGATGCCGTACGCCCGCATGTTCGCGCGCAACAGCATGGCGTAGACCTCGGCGTGGTTCTCCGCCGGCCGGCGCATGAAGAATGATTCCAGGGCGAGCGTGCGTTCGCGGAGAGCCAGCAGCACGGTGATCGAGTGCTTCTTCTCGCCGTGTAGCTGGAGGGCCCAGTCGGAGTCGGACGACCGTTCGTATCGGATGTCGCGGTCGCGCAGGTAGTTCTCGATCACCCCGGCCGGATCGGCCACGGCGTCAGAGGCCGTAGTCGGCGCGCGCGCGAGCGAACTCTTCAGCCGTGATGCTCATCACGAGGTGGTCGGCGTAGTTTCCCTCGATCCAAGAGCGGTCGCGCAGGCGCCCGTCCTCGACGAAACCGCATCCCTTGTACATGCGGATCGCTCGCTCGTTGTCGGCGAGCGTCCAGAGCTCGACCTGGCGCAGATTCTGCGCGTCGAACGCGAAGATGAGCAACGCCATCAGCGCGTCGCGTCCGTAGCCTTTCCCCCACGACTCCCGCTCGCCCAGGAAGACGTACAGCGACGCCATCCGATCGCGAGGACGGAAGTTGTTGAGGCCGATCCGGCCCATCGGCCGCCCTTCAACCTCGATGATGAACGGGTGGCCTTCCTGGGCGGCGCGCTCCTCGGACTCTTTGATGTCGGCGAGCGAGAACGGGCGGACGTAATCCATCCAGCGAAACACGGTCGGCTCGTTCTGCCACCGCTGGATCGCCTCATGATCGCGCGGTTCGACCCTGCGCAGCGTGACGTGCTTGCCCTCGAGCATCCCGGCCATGGTATCGCGGGCTACGCGGGCCGGCGTCGGCCGCCGTGCGGGATCTACCCTGCGGGTTGGGGGTCCGCCAGATCCTCGTAGATCGCCAGCAGGTCGATCGATGCTCGTCGCCAGTCGAAACGGCGCGCAAACCTGGCGCCGGCCGTTCCCATCGCCGCGGCCTGCGTCGGATCGCCGAGCACCCGGCCAAGCGCGTCGGCGAACGCCTCCGGCGCGAAGCTCGGCACGAGCCAGCCGGTGACGTCGTCGCGGACGGCGACACGTAGCCCACCAACGTCGGAGGCGATCACCGGGGTTCCACACGCGCTCGACTCGATCGCGACGAGGCCGAACGACTCGCTTCGCGAAGGGATCAGCGTCACGTCGGCGGCTCGGTAGTAGAGCGGGATCACATCGTGCGGCACCGTTCCCTCGAGACGGATCAGATCCGCTACGCCGAGCTCCGCGCCGAGTTTGGAGAGCGACTCCGGTTGCACACCGCCACGTCCCGAAGGTCCGCCGACCACGACGAGCGTCAGCTGTCGCGCGAGCTCGGGCGACGTCGCGGCGAGTCGGGCGATCGCTCGGACGGCCACGTCTGGTTGTTTGAGGGGTTGAAGCCGTCCGACGAAAAGCACGACGGATCGTCCGGCAAGGCCGAGCGCGGCTTTCGCAGCCTCGCGATCTCCCGGCGTGAACACGTCGGTGTCCACGCCCGGCGCGACGACGCGCACCCGCCGTGGGTCGGCCCCGTAGAGGTTCACGAGGTCGGCGGCCTCCCCCACCGTAGGAGCGAGGATGCAATCGGCGACCTGGGCGATCTTCTGCTCGCCGGCGATGCGGTTCGAAGGTTCGGGGGACTCGCCGTCCGCGAGCGTGAGGTTCTTCACGGCGCCGAGCGTGTGGAAGGAGTGAACGAGCGGGACGCCCCAGCGTTCGCGGGCCCGGCGCCCGATCGATCCCGAAAGCCAGTAGTGCGAGTGGACGACGTCGTAGATCGGGGAGTCGGCGCCGAGGCGCGCTGCCTCCTCGGAATCGAAGCGAACCATGGAGGTCAGGAACTCGCCGAGATAGTTCGGCAGCTCCTCTTTCTCGACCGGCCGGTCGGGGCCCGCCTCCAGGTGAACCACGCGGACGCCGGGATCGACATCCACCACGTGCTGCTCGGGGCCGGCGGCGCGGGTGAAGATATCGACCTCGACACCCATCTCGGCGAGCCGGCGCGCGACCGACCGGACGTAGACGTTCATGCCGCCGGAATCGCCGATCCCCGGTTGGTCCAACGGGCAGGTGTGGACGCTGACCAGCGCGACACGCTCGACGCGGCTGGGCGCCTCGCGCGGCATCGTCTCGCGGATCTCCTGCAAGAAGCTGCCCCTCCAGATCATCCGTCCGTGCGCTCGGTCGAACGCAGGGCGGGCTCGGGATGTTCCCGTACCCTACCCGCGGCGAACCTCGAGCTTGATGAGAGGCACGTCCACGGCCCCAAATCGGTACTTGTAGGGCTCGGTGCCCCGCAGGAAGTCGAAGGTCGTGCACCCCTCTTCCGCCGCGAGCCTGATGCACTCGGCCATCAGGATCATCCCCGGGGCCAGCTCCCGCCTTCGGTGGTCGTAGGAAGAGTTCCACACGTCCCAATCGTTCCAGGACCGGAACGCGTAGACGCCGGCCCAGGCTTCGCCCTCGATCTCCAAGAGGGCCAGCCGTAACCACCCTTGCGAATACAGCTTCCAGGCGAACGAGCCGAAGAAGGTAGCCATGCCCTCGTGCATGAACCGGCCCTTCGGCCCGTCGGAGGAACGGTGCATCGCGAAGAAAGCCTCGAGGTCGTCGTCGAGGGTCTCCTCGGTCGCCAACCGGATGGCGTACGGCCCGGCCTCTCGTTCCAGTCGGCGACCCTTCCGATTGATCTCGTGCCGCAGCTTCCCGGGTAGCGACGCGAGATACGCGTCGTACGAACCCGGGATGGCGACTCGTGGACACGCATCGGTCTGTTCTTCGGCGACGTCGTACGCACCGGCCTTCGCGGCGCGCGCGAGCGCCTCGGGCCATCCGGAGTCTCCGGCGAGCCCGTCCATCTCGAACGTCTGCCACGCCTCGCCGGCGACCGCGTCCAGCACGGCGACCGCCACGGGGTCGCGATCCTCCGGAGCCGACACGGGGCCGCGGTAATCGGTCGTATCGTGATCGCCCGCGAAGGATACGAGGCCGTCGTCCGACACAACGAGACCGACGATGCCGCGGAGCGTCTCACCCTCGAGCACTTCGACGACGCGAAGCGCGCGACCGGCGCCGAACTCCGCCCACCAGACGTCGAGGTATTGCGGGGTGTGGAACACACTCGCTGCCGGATCCTTCTCGACCAGCTCGCGCCAAGGGCGGACGAGCTCAGAGAAAGCCGAAGGAGTGTCGTGGACGACGGTGCGCATCGCGCGGGGAAGCGTAGCAGGGGCGTTAGGAGCCATCGACGGCTGACAACCCATACGCGCCGGGCTGTAGGCCGGGCTCTTCTCGTTCTCGTGCGGTGCTTAGCCGGCCTGTTCGACGACCGTCTCAGCCGCGGCAGCGACCGCCGCAGCGTCCGCCTTCACCGCCTTGCGCACCGACGTCGTCGCTGCCTTCACGCGGGACCGAGCAGATTTCGTCTGCTCGATCGCACGCTTCGTCGGCGTCGCACGCTGGACGCGCTTGACGAGCTTCTCACCGCGCTTGGTGAGATCCTTGTACGTCTTCGTCGCCTGCTTGCGCAGACCACTCGAACGCTTCTCCAAGCGGGTTCGTGCCGACTTGACGACGGACGTCGCGCGCTCCGTGGACTTACGCGGAAGCGATGCCGCCTTGGAGGGCAGCTCGCGGATGTCCTTCGCCGAGTCGACGATCTGCGTCGGGAGGCTCGTGACCCGCTTCGAAATGCCCTTCGCCTGCTCGAGTGCCAGATCACCGGCACCGACCGCAGCGTAGAGCGCCTTCTTCGCCGTACTCATCTCTTACACCCCCTTCCCGAACGAGATCGACGTTTGAGGCGGGAGGGCGAAGGGGAGCCGGGTGAGGGCCACAGAGAGCCTGTGTCTCCGCCCTCCCGCCGAGGTGTCACGCGGTCCTCCGGGTCGTTCGGCGCGTGGCCGCTCGCTTCGGGGCCGCCTTTCCCTTCCCCGCAGCGCGGGGCCGGGTCGTGGTCTTGGCTTTTGGCTTGGGCTTCGTCTTGGCTTTCGCTTTCGCTTTCGCTTTCGGCGCTGCCGTGCGGGACTTCTTCGCGGCCGCCACTTTCCGGACCGGGGTCCGCCGCGGCTGCGCGTTGCCCTGGAAGCTTTGGTAGACGTCGAGCAGGAGCTGCTTCTGCGTCGCCGTCAGCGAGTCGTCGCGCCGGATGACGGCCGGGAGGTTCGCCGCGTCGGTGCGCTCCTCGAGGATGCCGGCCTTTATGTAGAGGGTCTCTGCCGAGATGCGCAGGGCCTTCGCGATCGCCTGGAGGATCTCGGCGCTCGGACGGCGGAGGCCGCGCTCGATCTGCGAGAGATAGGGGTTGGATATCCCCGCCAGCTTCGAAAGGCGGCGAAGCGAGAGGCGCGATGCGCCTCGCTGGTCACGGATGAAGCTTCCGAGCTCTCGCACCTTCACCTATAGCCCCCTGAACCGGTTCGCCACTGCCTCCGGGCACGCGGGTCAGGCTAGCGGGAAAGCGGGACAGCTGCAAGCTGGGAGCAAGCACCTGTTAGCAAGCTGCGAACGGGCGGCTCAGGCCTGTTTCAGAGCGCCCGTGCACCGAACCGAGCCCACCGGCTCACCACCGCCGACGACCTTCGGGGCGGCGTGCGGAGTGAGCACATCCGGCACGTCGTCGCTCACGGATCCGAGCGCTTTGAGGACCGTCACCGTCGCTACGTCGCGCGCACGCTGCGTGCCGTCGCGAGATTTCAGCGCGAAAGCCAGGCTCTGGTCGCGAAGGACGCCGCACGAGAGCCCCTCCGCACCGATCTTGACCACGACGCCGGGAAGGGCGGTCATGACCGCGGTGCAGAGCCGGCCGGTTCCCGCCACGAGGAACGGGTGGTCTGCCATCGCGTCGAGCGCGTGGGGACCTTCGATCGCGAGCTGCGCGAACATGCGCGCCGACTCGGCGAGCGGGAACGCGAACGTTGGGACCCCGCATCCGTCCACGCCGGTGTGCCACGGAGGCGCGCCGGCGAGGCGCTCGATGAGGGTCGCGACCGCGCGCTGCATCGGGTGTTCGGGGGCGCGATAGTTCGCGAGCGTCCATCCGTTCTCTTTGGCGGTGGCGAGCATCGCCGCGTGCTTGCCCGAGCAGTTATGCAGGATGGCGGCGGGTCTATCGAAGGCCGATGCGCTCTCCGGAAGGAACGGCCAGGCCGCCGGGCAGCGCAATGCATCCTCCGGGATGTCGGCCGACGACAGCGTGACGCGGATCGCTTCGACGTGGCGAGGCTCGCCGTTGTGGGAGGCGCAAGCGACGGCCACCTGCTCTTGTCCTGGGGCGCGCCATCCGTTCTCGAGGCAGGCCAGTGCCTGTATCGGCTTGGCGGACGACCGGAGATACGCCACCGCGCTCGGCTCGCCGGCCCACGCGACGAGTTCGCCGTCCGAGCGAGTCACCGCGACGTCCACCAGGTGGGCGCTCTCGATCAGGCCGGAGCGCTCGACCTCAACGACGAGCGGCTCACCGGCGCTCATTCGCCCAGAGAAAGGCGGTCGGCCAGCCAGCGCGGTAACCCGGCGGCGTTGATCTTGGCGGCGGTTTTCTCGATCGGGTACGCGACGCGGTGGCCGAGTACCCGGCCGTCCTCCCACACGAGGAACGCGGCGCGGGGATCGCGGTCGCGCGGCTGTCCCACGCTGCCGGGGTTCAGCATGAACCGCGCGCCGGGGTCGAGAGCGATCGGTGAACCCTCCGGCAGGATCCTCCCGTCGATCCGGCCCCGCTCGTCGCTTCGGAAGATCGACGGCAGGTGGGTGTGACCGAAGAAGGCGATCGCGAAGTCGCCGAGCTCGAAGCTGACCCGGGCGTCCTCGAGGGTCAGCAGGTATTCGGCCGCGGGATCGCGGACCGACCCGTGCACGAGCAGGGCGTCGGGCTCGTCGCGGCGTGGCTTGAGCCCGGTGAGGAACGCACGAGTGTCGGCGGTGATCGTCTCGGTGGTCCACGCGATCGCCGAGGAAGCCACTTCGTTGAACCAGGTTGCGTCGAAGCGCCCGATCGCCGCCAAGTCGTGGTTGCCGGCGATCGCGATCGCGTTCCGCTCGACCAAGCGGGCGATTACGGCGTCGGGATCGGCGCCGTAGCCCACGAGGTCGCCGAGAACCAACAGGCGGTCGCAGCCCAGATCGTCCGCGACGCCGAGAACGGCGTCGAGCGCCTCCAGGTTGGAGTGGACGTCGGACAACACCGCGACCCGCACGGCGAGCATTATCACGCACCGGCGCGAGCACGGAGCGGTCCGGGGACTTCGTCCGGTCAGCGGCCCGGCTTCGGCGGTGGCGTCCCTTGACCGCGGCCCGGTGTCGTCGACGGTTTGGGAGGGGGTGCCGGCTTCGGCGGAGCCGACGGCGCGGTCGGAGGCGCGACACTCTTCGCGCCTCGCGGGGACGGAGGAGGCGGGAGCGGAACCGGAGGCTCGCCCGGCGACGGAACGCTCGGACACACCGGCAAGATCAGGAGCCGTTCGACGATCGTTGCGTCCGCTCCCGTGTAGCCGACCAGGAAGGGGAGGCCTTTGAGACCGAGAACCGAGGCACCACACCAAAGCGTCGGCGGTTGGTCGACGTTGATCGGCTTCGCGAGGAGGACGGCGTTCGACGTGATGCCGCCGCCGTCGACGTACGGCTTCTCGAACGAAAGGGCCGGCGGCTGGTCGAGTGCCGCGGCGTGAAGGATCACCGCCGCCGCTTTGTTCGCGTAGAGCACGGTGTCGCGATAGTGATACGCGTTGGTGTACGCGCCGTGCTCAATGCCCGCGGACCCGTTGTGGTAGGCGGTGAACCGGTCGACGTTGTGTCCGCCGGTGGCGTTCTGCCATACGAAGAGGCCGTCGCGAGCGTTGTTGTGCGCGAGCGAATCCTCGAATCGCCACACCCCGACCTCTCCTTCGGGCCACTGGAATCCGCTCGCATTCTTTCCACCCTGCACCCCGAACGCGACACACCGTACGCAACCGTTCCCGGTGCCACGCCCGAGCATGAAGGCGGTCAGCCGGTGGGCGGATCCTTGTTTGGGGGTCGGTCTGACGTAGGACGCGATCGCGCCTTCATACAGGGCGTCGTTCGGTGCCTCCGTCGCGCCGGGGTCGTACCAGTAGGCAGCGTTCTGAACGTCGTGGGCGACCGTGTTTCGGAGCGTCACGCCGTTCGAGGCGTGCACGGCGTAGCCTGGGCCTCCCGTCTGTCGTACGACGGCACCCTCGACGAGCGAGCCGCGTGATCCCTCTCCCCCGCGATGGAAGTGAAGGCCGTACCGGCCGAGCACAGACTCCGCCGGCGAGCCTTTCTGAGGGCCGGCGTACCGGATCGCCGTGTTGCGGATCGATTGCGGCACGGTGGACTTGATCCAGACATGGGTGCGATGTGTGGCATCCTGGCCTTCGATCCGCACGGAGCGGGTCAGGTTCACGATCTCGGCCCCGTAGGAGACGCCGGGTTTGACGGTCACGCGGGGATGCGCGTAGGACAAGCTCCCGAATCCGACACTCGTACCATTCACCGAGGTAAGCGTCCGAACCTCGTGACGCGTGGAGAACGCGGTCACGTTCGGATCTTCCGTCGGCGCGACCAGGATCTCATCGCCCACCTGCCACCCATTGGGCACCGCTTCGAGGACGGCCGAACTCGCGCCCGACGGAATGCTCGCCGCGGCTCGGGTCCAGGCCAGCTTCTCGGAGCCGGCTAGATCGAGCCGGCCGCTGCCGGTCACCCACAAGCCGACATCCGAAGCGAGCGGTTCGTTGCCCCCGCCGACGAACTTCGACTCGTCGATTCCGGTGAATCGGATCACATGCGTCACGCCGGGCGCCGGCTTGGACCGCAACGTGCCCTGGATGATGAGGTTTGCGCCGAGCGTGATGGTCGTGTCGACGTTGGGAGCAAGCTCGATCGTGTGGCTCGAGCCGATCGTGTGGCCGGCAGAAAGACTCATCGAGCCGGACCACGTCGTCAGCGTCTCCGCCGAGATGAGCATCGCCGATGTGAAGACGCCCAAGACCAAGGCGGTGAAGAACGAGGCGCGGACGACGACGCCGAGCAGAAAACGGAACGTGCTTCCCCGTGGACGCATCGATCTCCCCCAGTTCAGGATCGACGGAACCGTTGTGCTCGGAGGCGATGGTCGAGGGGAGGAGAACGATCACGGCTGGAGACCGCAGCGGTTCCTCACCTGCTCGGCCTCACCACCGGCAAGGTTATATCGGCCGCGTATCCGATTTCATTGAGCCGCGATACGCGTGCTTTGCGTAGCACGCAGCGGATGTTGCCTCGGTGCGTCCTATGTGAGCCGCGAGCGAACTGCGGTGACTTGATGCGTTACGAACGCACCACGAGCGGACATCATGCGTGCCGTTGCGGCGGAACATTTCCGCTAGCAGGTTGGCTTGATCTCGAGTCGCTCCGCGACGGTCGCATCCGCTCCCGTGTAGTTCACGAAGTATGTCGGACCCGTGAGACTCTGGATCACGTTCTGGCACACGAGCACGGGCGGCTGATCCACGTTCGTTGGCCGCTCGAGCAGATAGCCGTACTTCGTTATCCCTGCCCCGTCAAGGTGCGTACGCGCGAACTGCATCCTCTTCATAGGCAGTTCCTTGGACTCCGCATGGAGTTGAACGCCGGCGTTCTTGTTCCCGTACAGGGTCACGTCGTTGTACGCGTACGAATTGGTATAGGCGCCGTGCTCGATGCCGGATTTCCCGTTGTAGTAGGCCACGAAACGCGTGATCGTGTGGACCGCGGGCCCGTTCTGCCATGTGAAGATGCCGTCCTGGAGATTGTTGTGGGCAACGGAATCCTCGAAGGTCCAGACGCCGACCTCGCCCTCCGGCCAGCCGAATCCCGACGTGTTCTTCGTCCCTTGCACCCCGAACGTGACGCACCCGAGGCACTTGTTCCCAACGCCTCTGCCCAAGAAGAACGCCGTTTGGCGGAAGGGGTTCTCCGCCGGCGCGGGCCGAACGTAGCCGGCGAGCGCGCGATCGTAGACGGTAT
>JBKKCR010000138.1:0-6853 GCA_046712825.1 Actinomycetota bacterium
CGACTTCCCAGGATCATCGGGTTTGCCGGGCTGCCCGCCGGGTGCTGCGAAGGCGGTCGTTGCCACGACGGCCAGCGCCATGCTGGTGAGGGCGAACGCGACCAGTAGCCTGACTCGCATGGGAGCCTCCTTATGTCGGGCCCCCCAGAGCCTCGTTCTGTGGCCTTCTAGTTACCCCCCGTAGGCGACATCCATGCATGAGGGCTCGATCAGGTCATCAGTAGGATGTGGCGCTCGGGCGCGTAGCTCAGTGGTAGAGCACGACTCTTACAAAGTCGGGGTCGGAGGTTCGATCCCTCCCGCGCCCACCCAACATCGCGGCTATGCGTTGCAGAATGAGACTGAGCCCGGATCCGGGGGGTTCCGGGCTCAGCCTTTGGTCTCCGCTCAGCTTTTCAAGCGAACGTCGGAACGAATCAAATCACGCCGGCTCCCGCCAGTCTTCCGTGCGAAGTCGCTCGGCCATACGTCGTAACTGTGCCGTGATCTGGAGCAGGGTCTCTTCCCTGTGAGGAGAAGGAACGCCGACCTCGAAAGAGCGGGTCATCCACTCGAGCGTCAGTGCGCGGAGCTCGGTCTCGTCGGCAAGGTCCAGGAGCTGATCCAGCGTAAGCCGGATCGGAAGAGGGATCTCGTGCTCCAGGACCCGGCGCTCAGAAGTTTGCTGGGTGCCAATGGGAGGGCGGGTGGTAAGCCAGTCAGTGAGAAATGCTTCCAGCGGCCGTTCGCCGGGAGGATGCGCTTCCATCCCGCCCCGTCGCTGCACCTCTAGCTCGCTCTGCATCCGGTGTTCCTCGAGATCGCCTGCGGATTCCGTTGCACTCATCGAAGCGTCACTCTCCGTGGTAAGAACGCGCGCTCTAGCGAACGGTTCCGCAAGAAATATGATCGCTCGGCCGTCACCGGAACGTCACCGCGTTTCACCGAACAGTGAGGTCTCCGGTCTCGGCGGGAAGCGACGGCGAAGGAGCGGACGGAACGCGCACGATGAATGTGGAACCTGGGCCTTGATTGTTGACGGCCGTCACGGTGCCTTGCATCGCCTCGACCAGATTCCGGACGATGTGCAAACCGAGTCCGATCCCCGGTGTTTGCTCGCCGGGATCCCCCCGATGGAACGGCACGAAGACGTCTCCCCCCGAAGGGAGCCCGTTGCCTTCGTCGATGACTTCGATCGCGACCGATCCTGAACTCTCGGTCGCGCGGACCGTGATCCGGCCGCCCGCGGGGGAGTACTTGACCGCGTTGTCGAGCAGGTGCCCGAGTACTTGATACATGGCGGTCGGGTCGACGAAGGCGGCGACCTCGTGCGGCACGTCGGCGACCACTTCATGGGCGTCCCCAAGACCGTTGAACGCAGCGGCGAGTTCGCGCACCATAGGTCCGAGCTCGAGATGGATCGGGGAAGACTCTCGTACCTGAACCTCGGCGCGGGCTTCGACGAGAAGGCGCTCCACCTCATCCGAAAGGAGGAGGACGTTCCGGACCAGGCTGTCCTGCAATTGCGTGCGATCACGCTCGGTCAACTCGTCACCGCGGTCGCGCAGCGTGAGAGACGTTCCGTGTAGGACGGTGAGCGGCGTCTTCAAGCGATGCTCGGCTTCCGCGACGAATCGGGCGCGGATGAGGAGTTGGGACTCGGCCGCTATCGCGCGTCGTTCCGTGTCAGCTATGTGCACCTGCACGAGATGCTCGGCCATGATGCCGGCGAACGATTCGAACATGCTCACGACGGTTTCGCTGAGCTCGGTCGGCTGGCGGCTGGCACCGCAGAGCATCCCGAACAGTCGGTGATGGGCGACGGTCACCGGAACGCTGATGTACGCCCGAAGGCCGAGACCTCGTGCGATCAAGCTATCCGGCTGTGAGCGACCGACAGTCAAGGGCGATCGAGTTACCCCGGGGAACGCTTCCGGCGACAACTCTGCAGGCAACTGGATCCGGTGGCCTTCCTCGATCTGGGTCTCGCCGGCACTGAAGACGAAGCGGACCTCCTGCTCGCGACGATCCCAATCGAAGACGGTCAGGTACGTCGATTCAACGTCCGCGAGCTTCGCAAGTGCCTCCAGGAGAGGCCGGATCAGTCCCTCGATATCCGAGCCCTTCTGATCCCACGACGGTAAGTCCTGATCCAATGGAAGACGCTCGCCAACCAGCGGCATGGTGTGGGGTCGATCGCTTGTCTTCATCGACGCCATCTCCTCGGACGCTCCGGATGCGCATCCACGTCAACGTGCACCTGTATACGCAGTGTGACCCACGTGCGTCACGGGATTGTCACCGGTGCATGAATGGACATGCGTAACCCACAAGAGATCAAGCTCGCGCAAGGCAGCTCGACGTTCTCGCTTCAGTTCGGAGAGACGAACGTTTCCACCCAGGTACGGACGACGGAATAGATGTCGTCAGGAGTCGCCGCGGAAGCCGTCGCTTGCTCTGGGCCGGTTGTGTCGTGGGTCTGCGTGATCCGCGCACGGAGACCACCGTCGGCGGTTCCTTCGATCCATAAACGTACGATCAAGATCCCTGTGCGTTCTGGGGTGGGCGTCTTCATGCGCTCATCTTCGCCGGTGGTCGTCACGGCGCTGTTACCGGGGTCTGTTCGGTTCAGCCCAAACCTTGGATCAACGCCTGAATTTCGTCGGATGGCTCGAGCCCCAACTCGCTGCGCAGGAGTTGGCTGAACACCTCGTATTCGCGTAGAGCGGCGGCGACGTTGTGCTCGGCGAGGTGGGCTTCGATGAGGGCCAGGCGCGCGCTCTCACGCAATGGTTCCCCGGACACGGCCGCGAGACCGGCTTGCACTGCCTCCCCGAACCTGCCTTTCGTCGTTAGGCGCTGGCAGAGAGCTTCGAGTGCGCGCAGGCGAAGCTGGTGATATCGCTCGCGCTCCATCAGCACCCAGTCCTCGGTCCAGTCGGGGAGAAGGTCCGCGGACAGGACCTCGCCGTTCAGCTCCGCGACGTCGTCGAGATCCAGCGACGGGTCGAGCACCCGGTGGGCGAGCGCTTCGCCCTCCCGCAGGTCGACTGCCACCGTGGGGGCGAGCGCGATGTGATCGCTCGTGAGCGAAACCAACGAATACTCGGGGTGCCGGAGCCTCCACAACGCCGAGCGGAGGCTGCCTCCCGCGCGGCGGTCCGTTGATTCCTGCCAAAGTGAGCCGCCGACGAACGTGCGGAGCAGAGGCTGATCGTGAAGCGCGAGGAAGCACACGAGCCGCTGGGCGTTCATGGGCAAGGGGACCTCTTCCGCCTCGATACTCAGGCCGAAGCCCCCAAGCAGCCGGAGCCGTACCGGTGTCTGAGACCCGGCCGACGTCGAACCGGCACCCAAACTCATCGCTTCCTCTCGGCCGCCGCAGCGCTCGCGGTGACCCTCGAGCTAATCCAGTCTACGCCTTCCAAGCGACCCGAGCCCTGCGCTCCAGCTAGGGCCGGGCCGGCTCCCCGCAGCGATACGAGCCCGGTGACGGCGCGGTGACACACAGAACCCATACTGCCAGGAGAGACGGGCACCTTCCGGGTGCCGCGGAGCAGCCGACGAAGCGTTCGAACCCTCAACGGGAACGCTTTCGCTGAGCGAAAAGGAGAAGTGAGTGATGGGCATGGGGATCAGCATCGCCATAGGGACCGTAGGCGCGATCTTGCGTTACGCCCTCACGGCTCCGGCCAACCAGAACGGTTTCAACATCCACACCGGTGGCGTCATCCTCATGATCGCCGGCGGCGTAGGTCTTCTGCTTTCGATGCTGTTCTGGAGCAGCTTCGCGCCGTTCGGTCGACGCGATGCGTCGGTCAGCCGTCGCGAGGAGATCATCACCCAGGACGGACACGAGCAGGGTCGCGTCGTCCGCGAGACCCGGGATCATGTCACCGGCTGAGCACCGCGTGGCGCGATCGATGAACGCGAGCGAGACGCCGAGCCCAACCCCCTTTCTGGGCTCGGCATGCTCGCCGCAACGCCCCGGCTCGACATCCTGGGACCTTGTTAGGAGCGAAGCGACATGATCCCCACACTCGAGACCGCTGTCTTCTTCCTGTCGATCACAGCCGTTCTTGGGTTCAGCACCTGGGCGGAAGGCTGGCTGGCCTCGAACAGCCGATCCGCGAAGGCGAGGCCGCCCGACTCAGCGTCATCGGCCGTCCGCGATCTCTCCGAGCCCAGCATCGGACACAAGACGGTACGGGCCGCATAAGCCGGCGTCATTCGAAAGGAGAGGAGGACGGGCATGTCGGGGATCGGGGCGGGTCAGGAAACGTTCGGTGTAAGCACCGAGCCGCGCGGACATGCCGCGCATCTGCGGTTGCTTGGAGAGCTCGACATGGCGGCTGCTCCCGTTCTTGAGCAGTCGCTGCAGTGCGCGGAGAGCAACGGATACACCGCCATCGTTCTCGACCTCGACCAACTCACGTTCGTGGACGCTTTCGGCCTTCACGCCTTCCTAAGAGCAGCCGACCGAGCCGGCCGAAGCGGGCGGGACTTCACGATGGTCAAGGCATCGGCCATGGTCCTGAAGATGCTCCGGATCACGGGGACCACCCATCTCCTTGGGGCAGTCGAGAAAAGCGATCGCGTGTAGCACGCCTAAGCGATCAAGCGTTGAGGGCTCGAGGAGGATCTCTCCGCCTCTCGCGAATGCGCCGATGCGGGCGCTCAGGCCCGATAGACGCGAACGTACGGTATCCCGTTGATCCGAAGGATGTAGTCGGGATCTTGGTTCCGGAAGCGAGCCCACACGTCGGCGAAGCGCCCCACCTGCACGCTCGAGATGTAGAAGAGAACGAGATCGGTCTGCTCGCCGTCCGGTGATGCCAGCGTGCTGTCCTCGATCGAGATCGTCTTCCCTGCGAAGAACTCCTGGAACCCCGTGAGTCGTGTCGTCGCCACGACCAGGCCCGTCGCGTTCGGCAGGCGGTTGAGGTCGGCGGCCGCCTCGTCCAGCCCTTCGCCGCGGCCGATCGGGATCGCGCGCTGCGCCACGATCGGCCCGCCCACCGTCCAGTTGTAGTGCGCGAGCTCGTAGGGGTGAAGCGCAAGCGCCGGACCGGCGTGGAGTAAGAGCGCGGCGCTCAGGGCGGGGACCAGCATCCGCTTCCCGAGCTTCCCGAGCTTCCCGACCAGCAACCGGCAGAGTGCGATCGCTACCGCGAAATCGAGCGCGGCGATCGCAGGCAACGCGTATCGGTCGGCCGTCTTCAGCGTGAGGCTGACGGCTGCGAGGAATCCGATCCCGTACAAGAGGAGGGCCGATACGGTCCGTGCGTCGGGATCATCGCGCCGGCGTCGCGCGAACCAGACGGCGGCCACGCCGACCAACGACGTCACGATCGTGATCCGGAGCGCGGTCGCGACCGGGTAGTACAGCGGTCCCGGAGCCGGGAAATGGAATCCGAGGAAGAACTGCCCGGCGTCGCTGTCCTCGACCGCACCGCGCGCGGCACCGGATACGAGTAGCGATGCGGCCTTCCACGGCCGAACCCAGACCAGCGGCCACAACGCGACGATCACGGCGGCGGCGGCGGCGATCCAGACCGCGAGCCGGCGCCGCACGCCACGGCCGTCACGCCACAGCGCGATCGCCGCAACCGGCAGCAGGTACCCGGCGAAGGTCCGCGTGAGGAACGCGAGCCCCGCGAGCGCGCCGCCGATGACGAGCATCCGTCGATCGTCGTCGCGCGACGCACGCATCAATGCGACGAACGCCGCTGTCATGGCCAGGGTCTGGAAACCGTCCAGCTGGAGGACGCGAGTGTGTGCGAGCAGGAAGGGGTCGAGAGATAACAGCAGCGTTCCTGCCGCGGCCGCAAGCTCGCCGAGCAGAGGACGTGCGAGAAGCCACAGGAGGAGAAGGAGCGCGACGTTCGCGATCGCCATCCCGAGCCGGGCACGCGCGTATCGCTCTCGGAGCGAGGCCCCCTCGGGCAAGGTCTTCTGCGCGAGGCCCGCGATCCAGGAGGTCGTCACCCCCGGATGCCCCGTCGTGTACGCGTCGGCGAACCGCGCGTCGGTGACCGCGGTCACGAACCGGTCGGAGCGCTCGAGCCACAAGGCCTCGTCGATCATGAACCCTCGGTCGAGCGTCAGCGCGCGGGGGAGGAACGAAACCACGACGATCGCCAAGCCGATGCTCAACCGGGCGGCGGGCCGAGCGAGCGAGCCGGATCGAGTAGCGGTTTGCATCCGGCTCTACAGTTCGAGCCGGTACGCCGTGATCAGGAGCTCTGACGATTCACGGAAGTCGTTGTCGGGGGCGCGGTGGCAACCCATGCGCTCGTACATGTCGCGCGCCTGCGCCATCATCGCGGTGGTATGGAGGCCCATGGCCGGAGCGCCTGCCTGACGCGTTCGACGGATCGTCTCCTCGGTGAGCGCGCGGCCGATCCCGTTCCCGCGTTCGGAGGGCAGGACACCGAGCAAACGGATCGCGCCGATCTCCTGGGGCCATCCGGATGCCGACTTGTCGATGCCGGGTGGGAAGTACGTGACGGTGCCGACCACGCGTCCCGCATGCTCGGCGACGATCGCGACGGCTCCGTGCTCCGCGCGACCATGGACGTCGATGATGTCTTTGCGGTAGCCGCGGAAGGCTTCCTTCGTCTCAGCGCTGGAATCCTCCGCGGGACCATACTCGGCGTACGCCTGCGCGATTACGTCCGCGACCGCGTCGAGTTCGTCTGGACGCGCGTCGCGGATCACCACGTCGGGAGGCTGAGGCACCGTGGCCGTCAGGCTACCAGCGGTATGCTCCGCTTCCATGGCCCGGGCTTGGCGGTGGGTCGGGGGGGGGGGGGGGGGTGGGGCCCGGAGCCCCCCCCCCCCCCCCCCCCCCCCCCACCCCCCACAGCCGCCC
>JBKKCR010000139.1:0-9488 GCA_046712825.1 Actinomycetota bacterium
CCGTACACGAGCGTGTAGCCGAGAGCGATCAGGGCGTAGATGGCCCCAGTGGAGAGGCCCCCCACGATGCGGAATTGAAGCTCACTGCCGAGGCAAGTTCCCCAGTCAGGCATATGCGATCAAGAAGGATAACGGAAGGGCCGCCGTTTCCGGCGGCCCTTCCTCGTCCTCAGCGGATGACTCCTTCTACGACACGAACTTCGAGATCGGACCGAGGAGAAGGATCTTCCCCTGCCGGATGCCGTAGATGTTCACGCCTTTGTCCGTCACCTCGTGCAGGGCGGCCTCGTCGGTCGTCCAGTTGAAGGTCTTCGTGAGACCCTTGAAGTCCTTCAGGTCGGTGATGAACTGCAGGACGTCGGCGCGGGTCGTCTTGCCGGCCTTGAACGCAGCGATGTACATCTGCGCCACGTCCCAGCCTTCCGCTCCGTACACGCCCGGTGCCCGCTTGTACTCCGCCTGGAACTTCGCGACGAAGTCCTTCGCGTCGGCCGCGGTGGAGACGTTCGGGTCGAGGCAGGGACACGTGAAGAGGGCGCCGTTGGCGTCCGCACCTGCGTCGGTCACGAACTTGTCGTCCTTGCTGCCGTCACCGGATACGAACGTTGCCTTCACGCCCTTGGCCCGCATCTGCTTCAAGATCAGCGGAGCCTGGGCGACGTAGCCGCCGTAGAAGACGCCGTCGGGCGACTTCGCGAGCAGCGAGTCGACGAGCGTCGTGTAGTCGGTGGTGGGCGCGATGCTCTCGTTCGCGACGATCTCGACGCCCGCCGTTGTGAGCTCCTTCTCGACGATCTCGGCGAGGCCCTGGCCGTACGCCGATTTATCGTCGATGACCGCGACCTTCTTGCACTTGAGCGCCTTGGCCATGAGCTTGCCGGCCGCAGCGGCCTGGTCGGAGTCGCCGCCGACCGAGCGGAAGAAGGTGTTCCACTTCTGCGCGGTCAGGTCCGCACGGGTAGCGGACGGAGTGATGTGCACCAGCCCGGCCTGCTTGAACAGCGGCCCGACGGCGGACGTCTCACCCGAGAACGCCGGCCCGATCACGCCGAGGACCTTGTCGTCGTTGATGAGACGCTGCGCCAACGGCGGAGCCGTGGTGGGTGCAGCTTCCTTGTTGTCGAGCGGCACAAGCGTCACCTTCACGGGGAAATCGCTTTCGGCGTTCGCGAGCTTGAACGCGAGCGCCGCCGCGTCGCGTGCGTGGATCACGAGCGACGAGTTCGATCCGGTCAGGTCGCCGATGAGACCGATCTTCACTTCCGGCTTGGCTTGCGCGAGCGGTGCCTGCTTCGTCACCGCCGACTGGATGTTGCCCGCGGCGCGGACCTTACCCGCGGTCGATCCCAAAGCCTGGAGCTGCACCGGCGAGCATGCCGCCGCTGCGGGCGTTGTGGGACCATCATCCCCGCACGCCGACAGCACCAGAGCCAGTGCCGCGACCATCGAAACTGCAAAGACGGATCTCTTCCTCATCCGGACCCCCTCCGTAGAGCCTGTCCTCTGCGACCGGCCGGATTCTACTGCGGACCACCCCAAGAACCCTAGGAGCCGGGAATGGGCCGGGGGATGGGGCCGCGCCGGTCGTCCTCGCTGGTATACGGGCCGGTCGGCGACTGCGATTGCCCCGCCGGGACCAGGTTGCGCTGAACGGCCTGCTCAGGATAGGGCGTCGAGCCTGCCGTCGATGACCTTCTCGGCCACGTCACGCATCGTCAATCGCTGCTCCATCGCCGTTTTCTGGATGAAATGGAAGGCATCGGACTCGGTCATCTTGTACCGGTCCATGAGCAGGCCCTTGGCCCGGTCGATAGCCTTCCGCGATTCGAGCCGCTCGGTGAGGTCTCCCACCTCGTCCGCCAAGGCCGCCAGCTGCTGATACCGGCCCTTGGCCATCTCGATCGCCGGAAGCAGGTCGTGCTTCTGGAACGGCTTCACGAGGTAGCCCATGGCCCCCGATTCGGCAGCTTGCTCCACGAGATCTCGCTGCGAGTACGCCGTGAGGATCAGGACCGGCGCGATCCGTTCGGCGCTGATCTCCTGTGCGGCGGTGAGCCCGTCTTTCCGGGGCATCTTGATGTCGAGGATGGCGAGGTCCGGCCGGACCTCACGCGCGAGGCGAACCGCTTCCTCGCCGTCTGCGGCCTCAACGACCTCGTAGCCTTCTTCCTCGAGGATCTCGCGCAGATCCATCCGGATGATCGCCTCATCCTCGGCGATGAGAACGCGTGGTCTCGGGGCGTCCATGAGGCCGAGAGTGTAACGGCTTTCGGTTTGACGGCCGAATGCGTTACGCGCCCTGGTCGGAGACCTCTTCGAGCATCCGCTCGAGGAGCGAATCTTGTTCGGCGCGAAGATCGTCCAGCCTCCGCCGGGCCTCGTCGCGCGAGCGTTCGAGCCGGCGCAGATCGTCGGAAGCGATGTGGGATTCACGGTCGGCGAGCGGCGTCTCAGACACGAGCGCTCGGATCCGCGCGTCGTCCGCTACCTCGGACTGGAACGCCAGTTGCTCGTCGAGGATATGCAGGTGAATCTGCTCCTCGGCGATCTCGGCGGACAGTGAGGCGAGACGCTCGTTCACCTTCACGATCGGGGCTCCCGGCTCGGCATACGTATGCCGGTAGAGGGGTTCAAAAGGCTACTGTCGGGTTCACTAGTGCGCAAGCACCCCGCGTGACCTCCGGACTCAGGGAGGATTCGGCTGCATGCACCCAGAACCTGAGCGTTCAACCATGAAGAGGCTCCTTGCGTTTTGCCTGGGCGCGTCGACGCTCCTCATGAGCGGGGCGGGCGCCGGAATCCTTACTCAAGATCCCTGTCCGGGGACGGTAGCCGGGCCGGTCGTCTGGAAGAAGATGGGCACGGATCTGCTCGAGAACCTCCTGTTCGCCGAGGGATCCCTTTGGGTTTCCGACTCAACAGCCCGACGGGTGGTGCGGCTGACGTCGGACGGCGTCGAGGTCCCAGGCGGCTCGCTCGAGGGCATTAACCCGGGCGGGCTCGCCCAGGGGCCGGACGGCCTGATCTACGCGGGCTCGGGGAACAGCATCCCGGACGCGGCCCTACGCCGGGGCCTTTCGAAGGTCGTTCGCTTCGATCCATCCGATCCGAGCGGCACGTTCCAGATCTACGCCGAAGGATTCAGCATGGCGAACGGCATGACGTTCGGACCCGGCGACGATCTGTTCGTCTCGAACGACGTCGACCGCGGCCTGATCCGCGTCCCACGCGCGGCGCCGGGAGACTGGCACGTCTTCGCGGACGTGTGGGGAACGAACGGCCTCGTCGTCGACCCGGCCGGAGAGAACCTCTACGCGGCGATCACGTTCGACCAGCGATCACCGATCGAGCGGATCCCGCTTTCGGATCCGAACTCGCACGCGACCGCAGCGGTGCTCACGTTCGGCGTGGCGTCGTTGGAGCCGGCCGTGTACACCTCGCCGGACCCGTCGAAGCCTCTGCTCGGCGTCAAGGGGTTGGACGACATGACTCGCTCGCCCGACGGCACGCTGTACGTCGTCGCGAACGGTCTCGGCGAGCTGCTCCGCGTCGACCCGCAAACGGGAGACGCGTGCCTGGTCGCGTCCGGCTTCCAGAATCCTTCCTCGGTCCGGATCGCGCCGCCCGGCTCCGCGTTCGATACCTCGGGTGAGGCGATGACGTTCTACGTCGTCGAGTTCTCTGGGGCCATCCGCACGGTGGGATATACCCCTGGAGCGTTTCCGGTGGGATGATGAGCCGGGGGTCGATATGACGACCCAGATCGCGTCGGCGGGGCTCTATCGAGAGCCGGGAACGCCGGCGCGTTTGTTCGTCTACGGGTACGCGGCGCTCTCCCCCTTGCTGACGCTTGGCCTGATCGTCGTCCCGGCGGTGGTCTCTGTGCGGACGGAGGGAGCTGCGGGGACCACGGCCGCGATCGTTGCCACTCTGGGGTACGCGGGTGTCCTCGCGTTCGGCGTCCGCCGGACCCGGCGTCTCGCGTCCCGGTTCACGCCGCCGCTTCCGCTGCCCGGCGACATCTGGAGGATCGGCGTGTCCGAGCCGCCACGGCGGAGCAGTAACTGGCCGATCCGGCTGTTCAGGAAACGTCCGGACGACGGCGTGCGGCTTCGCCGAGCGGCGTAAACGTCGTCGCTCAGGCCGTGGCTTTGCTGTACTGGGTCTCGTACAGCTCGGCGTAGGTCCCCCCGGCAGTGACGAGCTCAGCGTGCGGGCCGCGCTCCACGACCCGGCCTTCGTCCACGACCAGGATCTCGTCCGCGTCCACGATCGTCGACAGCCGGTGGGCGATCACGATCGCGGTGCGGTTCTCGAGCGCGCGCGCGAGCGCCCTCTGGATCAGGGCCTCCGATTCCGAGTCGAGGTGCGCGGTGGCCTCGTCGAGGATGAGGATCGCGGGATCCTTCAGGAGCACCCGGGCGATCGCGAGCCGCTGCTTCTCGCCGCCGGACAGCCGGTAGCCGCGCTCCCCCACCACTGTGTCGAACCCGTCGGGAAGCGATGCGATGAGCTCGTAGATCTGCGCCCCGCGGGCGGCTTCGACAAGCTCGTCATCGGTCGCGTCGGGCCGCGCGAATCGCAGGTTGTTCGCGATCGAGTCGTGGTACATGTGCGGATCCTGCGTGACGACGCCGATCGCCGACGTCAGCGAGGCCATCGTCACGTCGCGCACGTCGCGGCCGTCCACGCGGACCGCGCCCTCGGTGACGTCGTAGATCCGCGGCACGAGCATCGCGATCGTGGTTTTGCCGGCGCCGGACGGCCCGACGAGCGCGACCGTCTGGCCGGGCGCGATGTCGAACGAGACGTCCTGCAGGACGTAGGTCGGTACGCCATTCTCGTGCTGTGCCGGCAGCCCCTCCTCGAGCGACGCCAGAGAGGACTCAGCCCCGGTCGGGTAGCGGAACAAGACGTGATCGAACTCCACCCGGCCTGCGGGACGGACGAGGCCGGTCGCTTCCGGACGATCGGCGATGGGGTGCTTGAGGTCGAGCACCTCGAAGACGCGCTCGAAGCTGACGAACGCGGTCATCAAGTCGACGCGGGCGTTGGTCAGCTGCGTGAGCGGCGAGTACAGCTGCGTCACGTACAACGCGAACGCCACCAGCGTGCCGGAGGTGAACGCGACGGGATCGCTCATTACGGCCCGTCCGCCGACCCAATAGACGACGGCAGTACCCACGGCGGCGACGAGCCCGAGAAGGACGAAGAAGACGCGCATGAAGAGCGCGAGCCTGATTCCGATGTCGCGCACCCGCCCGGCGCGGTTCGCGAATCCCGTCTTTTCGTCGTCGGGACGGCCGAACAGCTTCGCGACGAGCGCACCCGCGACGTTGAATCGCTCGGTCATCAAGGTGTTCATCTGCGCGTTGAGTTGCATCTGCTCGCGCGTGATGCCGACAAGGGTACGTCCCAGGTAACGCGACGGGATCAGGAACAGCGGAAGAACGGCCAGCGCCAGCAACGTTAGCTGCCAATGAAGCGCGAGCATGACGATCAGGATCGACCCGACGCTGATCGAGTTCGACACGATGTTGCCCAGCGTGCCGGTGACCGCCTGCTGCGCTCCGACGACGTCGTTGTTCAGTCGTGAGATGAGAGCACCGGTCTGCGACCGGGTGAAGAACGCGAGCGGCATCCGTTGTACGTGATCGAACAGGGTCACGCGGAGGTCGTAGATCAAGCCCTCCCCGACGCGCGAGGAGAACCACCGGCCCGCGAGTGAAAGCATGGCGATTCCGAACGCGACCCCGACCGCCGCGAGGGCGAGGACGGTGAGCTCGCCGCGGTTCTCTGCCGGCAGGGCATGGTCGATGAGGCGTCGGAAAAGCAGCGCGGGGACGACGGCCAGGAAAGACCCGGCTACGGTCGCGATGAGGAAAAGCACGATCGACTTCTTGTAGGGCGACGCGAAGCCCATGGCGCGCCGGATCACACCGGGGGCGAGCCTCCGGCCCTTCAGCTCGTCGCGGGACCGGAACATGCTCGGTCCCCAATGCATCTGCGCCATGTGGTGAGTATAAGAACGCCGATGCAGGGGGTCGGTATGCCTCGATCCGGGAATGGGTTCAAACCGTCCCGCGGCGTGCCAAGATGGCGGCGATGATGAACCCTCCAGGACCCCCCGGGCCGCAGGAACCCTACTCGTCCGACCAGCCACCGCCGCCTCCGGTGATCGCGCCCGTCAAGGGCACAAGAGTAAATCCGGTGGTGCTGATCATCCTGGGGATAGCGCTGGTCGTCGGTGCTTTGGCTGCCTTTCTCATCCTTGGGTCGAGCGATGACGATAAGAAGGTCGGTTCGGCGGGCCTCCCCGTCGGATGGACGACCCACACCGTGAGGGCAGAAGGGTTCAAGCTCGGATTGCCGCCGGGGTGGAACCCCGTGGAGGCGGGCACGGTCGACGAGTCGCTCGAGGCCGTTCGCAAGGACAACCCCGAGCTCGCACAGGTGATCGAGTCGCAGCTCTCTGGCAGCCTTTCCACGTTCGTTAAGTTCTTCGCGTTCGACACGCGATCGCCGACCCTCGCCGAAGAGTTCGCCACCAACGCCAACGTCGTCGTCGAGTCGCTCCCTGCAGGGGTCGAGTTCGACGAGTACCTCCAGGCGAACCTCTCCCAGCTCCGCGAGGTGCCGAAGGTAAGCGTCTCGCTGGAAGACGACGATGTCGCGCTTCCCGGCGGCCGGGCTGCGCTCATCAGATCGACTTTCTCCCTGAACTCGCCGGACGGCGAGCGCGAGGTCTCCGTGACGCAGTACGTCTTCCTGAAAGGGAGCCGGGGGTTCATCCTGTCGATGACCACCACGCCGGGACACGCAGCGTCCTACAAGCCGCTGTGGGAACAGATCGCGAAAACCTTCGAGCCGCTTTAGGCGAAGCGCGGTGCCGGGGGAGGGACTCGAACCCTCACGGCCTTGCAGCCAATGGATTTTGAGTCCATCGCGTATACCATTTCGCCACCCCGGCGCGAGGTCGGAGTATAGCCACTAGCTCCGAGAGTCCCCGGGTAAACCTGCTCGTAATGCGCCGACCAATTCCCGCGCACCCGACGCCGGATCCGTCGCGTCCCCGACCGCCTTCACCAACGCGCTTCCGACGATGACTCCGTCCGCGTAGGACGCCACTTCCGCCGCGTGCTCCGGCGTCGAAACGCCGATGCCCACCGCCACCGGAAGATCAGTCGCAGCCCGGATGCGCGAAACCAGATCACGCGCCCCCGACGACATCGCTTGGCGGACCCCGGTCACACCGAGCTGCGAGGCTGCGTACACGAAGCCCTCGCTGGCTTCACCGATCGCGCGCAGCCGATTGTCCGGCGAGGTTACCGACGCCATAAACACCGACGCGATCCCCGCTGTCGCGCAGGCCTTGCGCCAATCGGCGGACTCTTCGACCGTGAGATCGGGGACGATCACACCGCACAGGCCCGCGTCGGCGATCGCGGATGCGAACCGGTCGAGGCCCATTCCGTAGAGCAGGTTGTAGTAGGTCATCGCGACTGCCGTCACGCCGGCCGCAGCGGCCGCCTCGCCGGCGAGCGTGATCATCGACGCCGTGGAGCCGCCGCGCGTCAGCACCTGGTTCGCCGCCGCTTGGATCACCGGTCCGTCCATGATCGGGTCGCTGAACGGGATCCCGATCTCGAGCACATCCGCGCCGGCTTCGCCGCACGCGCGCGCAACCTCGACGAAGGTCCGGTCCTCCGGGAAGCCGGCCACGAGGAACGGCATGAGCAGCGCACGCGATCCCGCGCGACCGGCCGTGAAGGCTTCGGTCAGCCGCTGCTTCGGCGACGCGTCAGTGCGTGCCATCGCCCGAAACAAGACGCCGGACGGTGTCGACGTCCTTGTCGCCGCGACCCGACAGGTTGACGATCACAAGGTCCCCGAGCGAGCGCGCGTTGCGAACGGTCCAGGCGAGTGCGTGCGCGGGCTCGAGCGCCGGCAGGATCCCCTCGGTCCGCGCGAGGAGACCGAACGCGTCGAGGGCTTCTCGATCCGACGCGGTCTCGTACGACGCGAGGCCCAGTTCGGCCAGATAGGAGTGCTCGGGACCGACCCCCGGGTAATCCAGTCCGGCCGAAACCGAGTGCGTTGGACGGACCTGTCCATCGTCGTCCTGTATCAGCATCGACAGCGCGCCGTGCAGAACGCCGGGTCTTCCCGCTGCGATCGACGCGGAGTGCTCGCCGGTGTCCACGCCACGGCCGGCCGCTTCCACGCCGACGAGGCGCACACCCGTCTCGCCGATGAATCCATGGAAGATCCCGATGGCGTTCGAGCCACCACCGACACAGGCGACGACCGTGTCGGGCAGGCGGCCCTCAGCATCGAGGATCTGCGCGCGCGCCTCCTCGCCGATCACTTTCTGGAACTCGCGCACGATGAGCGGGAACGGATGCGGTCCGACCACCGAGCCGAGCACGTAGTGGGTCGTCTCGACGTTGGTGACCCAGTCGCGGAGCGCCTCGTTGATCGCATCCTTGAGGGTGCGCGAGCCGATCGTCACCGGGATCACGGTCGCGCCGAGCTGCTCCATGCGGAAGACGTTGAGCGCCTGCCGCTGGGTGTCTTCCTCGCCCATGTAGACGACGCACTCCTGACCGAACAGCGCTGCCGCCGTCGCGGTCGCGACGCCGTGTTGCCCGGCGCCCGTCTCCGCGATGATCCGCTGTTTGCCCATCCGCTTGGCGAGCAGACACTGCCCGAGCGTGTTGTTGATCTTGTGCGCACCGGTGTGCGCCAGGTCCTCGCGCTTGAGGTAGATCCGCGGCCCGCCGGCGTGCTCGCTCAGGCGCCGCGCGTGCCAGAGGGGCGTCGGCCGGCCCGCGTAAACGCGCCGGAGCTCGTCGAGCTCGGATCGGAACGCGTCATCGTTCGACGCAACGTCGAACTCGTGCTCCAGCTCGGCCAGCGCGTGCATCAACGCTTCGGGGACGAACCGGCCCCCGAATCGGCCGAAATGGCCGCCGGCGTCGGGATCTGTAGCGACTCGGCTCACGGTGCGGCCGAGTCTAGCAGCGGCCCACACGGCTCAGACCCCGTTTATCAAACGACGCCGAGCACCCGATCCACGTATGCGTTCGCGAAGCGGCCGTGCGGGTCGAGGCGCGATCGGACGGCGGCGAACCGGTCCCACGCCGGATACAGCTCTCGGAGCGTCTGATGCGTCTGATAGTGGATCTTTCCCCAATGCGGGCGGCCGCCGAAGGAGCGCATGACCTCCTCGACCGCGCGGAAGTACGGCTCGTGCTCCATGCCCTGGAAGACGTGGACCGCGATGTAGGCGGTCCCGCGGCCGTGCGACGGCGATAGGAAGATGTCGTCCGGCGCGACGACCCGGCACTCGAGCGGGAAGCTGATCCGGAAACCGCGCTCCTCGATGACGCGACGGACCTCGCGCACGGCGGCCGGCGCGTCGGCGCGCGGGATCGCGTATTCCATCTCGGCGAAGCGCACGAGCCGCGGGCTGGTGAACACATGAT
>JBKKCR010000140.1:0-7039 GCA_046712825.1 Actinomycetota bacterium
ACCAGACAACGCGCGGCGGTTCTGCTGCGCTTCGCGGCCGACCTTCCCTACCGGGAGGTCGCCCGGGCGGCAGGCGGCACCGAGGAGGCGGCCCGGCGCAACGTGGCGGACGGGCTCCGGGCTTTGAGGAAGGAGTGGGGCGGATGAAGGATCTGGAGCGAGCGCTCGTGCGTTCGGGCGGTGTGGCTGTGAAGCAGCGTGCAGCACGCGCGGCGGCGGGGATGGCCCTACGAGCGCAGGACGCCGGTCTGCTCGACATCGGCTACGGCTACGCGGACACGCCGTTCGGACGGATGCTGGTCGCCGTCACACCCCGCGGACTCGTACGCGTCGCGTTCAAGCCGGAGGCGCCCGACGACGTGCTCGAGGAGCTCACCGAACGCCTTTCGCCGCGCGTGCTCGAGGCGCCGATCGCCGTCGATGCGGTGCGACGAGAGCTCGACGAATACTTCGAAGGGAAGCGGCGAGTGTTCGATATCCCACTGGACTGGTCGTTGACGACCGGGTTCAGGCGCAAGGTCCTGCGGGCCACGGCACGGATCCCATACGGAGGCGTGTCGAGCTATCGCGAGATGGCCGAGCGAGCCGGGAACGGGCGTGCCTCGCGCGCCGCAGGCACCGCGCTGGCCACGAATCCGATCCCCATCGTGGTTCCGTGCCACCGTGTGCTCCGGACGGGCGGGAACCTGGGCGGGTACGGCGGCGGGCTCGCCATGAAGGAAGCCCTGCTCAAGATGGAAGGCGTCCGGCTGGCCTAACGCGGTTTATCGAGGGGGCTGCCGGGCCTGCTCGGCTAGAATCGGCGGACCGTGCTGACCCTCGTTGACCTGCGCGGATACACGGGCGACCCGCTCGAGCGGCTGCCGCGTGCCATCGTGGACCGGGAGGCCGCACGGGCATCCGTGAGGACGCTGGTCGCCGACGTGCGCGCCCGCGGGGACGAAGCGGTGCGCGAAGCGTCGAAGCGGTTCGGCGGGTCCCCGGCCGAGCCGCGGCGCATCCCGGCCGCGGACCTTGCCGCAGCTGCCTCTCGATGCGAAACGGCGTTGCTCGACGCGCTCCGTGCGGCCGCCGACCGGATCCGCGCCTACCACGAGGCACAGCTCGCCGAAGAGCGGGCCGCGTGGTGGCGGATCGGCCCCGACTCGATGCGCGTCGGGGAGGAGACCCGGCCGCTCCGCCGGGTCGGGTGTTACGTGCCGGGCGGCCGGGCCGCGTATCCCTCGACCGCGCTCATGACCGTTCTGCCGGCGATCCTGGCCGGCGTCGAGCAGGCCGTCGCGTGCGTCCCGGGCGCACCCGACGGCAGCGGGATCAACCCCGCGACGCTCGCCGCGCTCGAGATCGCCGGGGCTTCCGAGGTCCACGAGTGCGGCGGGGCGCAGGCGATCGCCGCGATGGCCTACGGAACCGAGTCGATCGGCCGGGTTGACAAGATCGTCGGGCCGGGCTCGCTCTGGGTCGCCCTCGCCAAGCACGAGGTCGCGCTCGATGTGGGCATCGACTCCTTCGCCGGTCCGACCGAGGTCGCGATCGTTGCCGATGCGTCGGCGCCGGCGTCGTTCGTCGCCGCCGACCTCATCGCCCAGGCCGAGCACGATCCACTCGCGACCCCGCTGCTGATCACGTGGGATCCGGCGTACGCGAACGCCGTCGACGAGGCGCTCGAGTCGGAACTCGCGCGCGCCGACCGCCGGGAGG
This sequence comes from Actinomycetota bacterium, assembly GCA_046712825.1. Classification (GTDB taxonomy): domain Bacteria; phylum Actinomycetota; class AC-67; order AC-67; family AC-67; genus DATFGK01. The sequence goes on from JBKKCR010000140.1 coordinate 1,702, forward strand.
ACGTCGAGGCCGCGCTCAAAGCGCAGGGCCGTGCCGTGCTCGTCGACGACCTCGACCACGCGCTCGCGGTCGCCGACGCGTTCGCGCCGGAGCACCTCGAGCTCTGCCTCGCCGATGCCGATGCCGTTGCCGCGTTGCAGAGGATCCGGAACGCCGGCGCGGTGTTCGTCGGACCGTACTCGCCGGTCGCGCTCGGCGATTACGTCGCCGGGACGAACCATGTGCTTCCGACCGCGGGGACGGCGCGGTTCGCGTCGCCGCTTCGCGTCGCAGACTTCATCAAGTCCACCGCCGTGATCCAGTTCGACCGGGAGGGCGTCGAAGCCGTCGCGCCGGCGCTCCTCGCGATCGCGAAGGCCGAAGGATTGACCGCGCACGCGCGCGCCGTCGAGGTGAGGCTCTCGTGACGCGCCCGTTCGAGGTTCGCGACGATCTTCGCGGCGTGCTGCCGTACCGCGCGCCGCAGGTCGACGCGCCGGTGCGCTTGAACACCAACGAGTCGCCGTGGCCGCCGCCGGAAGGGTTCCTGAAGGATCTCGCCGAGCGGATCTCGCGTTCGGAGCTGAACCGCTATCCGGACCGCGAGGCGCGGGCGTTGCGCTCGGGGCTCGGGGCTCGGTTCACCTGGCCCGGGGACGGTGTCTGGGTCGCCAACGGTTCCAACGAGATCATCCAGACGTTGCTCCTCGCCTTCGGCGGAGCCGGCCGGCGGGCGCTGGCGTTCAGCCCCACCTACGCGATGTACCCGCATATCTCCGCCGTCACGGCGACGGAGTTCGTGGAGCGCTCGGTCGAGGAGCCGTGGGTGCTCGACCCGATCGGCGTCTCGCGCGCCGTGGAGGAGGTCGACCCGGCGATCACGTTCGTCTGTTCGCCGAACAACCCGACCGGCACCGTGCAAAGCCTCGATGTCGTCCGAGCCGCGCTGGAAGCCGGCCGCGGGATCGTTGTGGTCGACGAGGCGTACGGAGAGTTCGGAGGCGAGTCGGCCACCGCGATCTTGGGGCGTCACGACCGGCTGGCGATCGTCCGGTCGTTCTCGAAGTCGTGGCGGCTTGCCGGCGCGCGGCTGGGGTATCTGCTCGCGCATCCGTGGCTCGTCGAAGCGATCCAGGTCGCGCGCCTGCCGTACCACCTTTCGGCGCTGTCGCAAGCGTGTGGTGAGGTCGCGGTGCGCCACGCCGGCGCCGCGCTGTCCGCGGTCGAGGAGATCGTGGCCGAGCGGGACCGGCTCGGGAAGGAGCTGCAGCGCGTCCGAGGCGTCGAGGTCTTTCCCAGCGCGGCCAACTTCGTGCTCGTCCGCACGCCGCTCGAAGGTCCCGCGCTGTGGCAGGGTCTGGTCGATCGCGGCGTGCTGGTTCGCGATTTCTCTTCGATGTACGGCTTGGCGCGATGCCTCCGCGTCACCGTGGGGACCGGCGAGCAGAACGCGCAGTTCGTCGAGGCGTTGAGAGGAGTGCTGGCGGATGCCGCCGAGGAAGACTAGCCGTTCGGGGAAGGTCCGCCGGAAGACGAAGGAGGTGGACGTCGAGGTCCGGTTGGTCGTCGACGGCCGCGGCGTCTCATCCGCCGACACCGGGATCCCGTTCTTCGACCACATGCTCGAGCAGCTCGGGAAGCACGCGGGGTTCGATCTGTCTGTGAAGGCGCTCGGCGATCTCAAGGTGGACGCGCACCACACCGTCGAGGACACCGGCCTCGCGATCGGCGACGCGCTGCGCAAGTCTCTCGGGACCAAAGGCGGCATCGAGCGGTTCGGCGACGCGCTGGTTCCTTTGGATGAGGCACTGCTGCAGGTCGCGGTCGACCTGTCGGCCCGGCCGTACTTGGTCCACGAGGTCGACGCGAAGGCGAAGCAGATCGGCACGTTCGACACGCGCCTCGCGGAGGAGTTCATCCGGGCCTTCGCGCAAGCGGCCGGCGCGACGATCCACGTGCGGATGCTTGCCGGCAAGAACCCGCACCACATCGTCGAGGCGGAGTTCAAGGCGCTCGCGCAGGCCTTGCGGAAAGCGTGTGCGCGAACCGGTCGGCGCGGCGTGCCGTCGACGAAGGGCAGGTTGTGACCCGGCTGGCCGTGCTCGATTTCGGGATGGGGAACCTGCGTTCGGTCGCGAAGGCGCTCGAGCGGGTGGGCGCTTCGGTCGAGGTCACGCCCGAGGTTCCTGCGGACGCCGATGCGCTCGTTGTCCCCGGCCAGGGAGCGTTCGGCTCTTGTCTGGTCAACCTCGGCCGAGCAAAGGACGACGTGGCCGCGTGGATCCGAGAGGGACGGCCGTTCCTCGGGATCTGTCTCGGCTTGCAGGTGTTGTTCGAGTCCAGCGAGGAAGGGGGCGGGCCGGGCCTCGGGATCCTCGAGGGGAAGGTCGTTCGCTTCCCGGACGGTCACAAGATCCCGCACATCGGCTGGAACGAGGTTCGGACAACGCGCGAGGCGCCGCTCTTCACCGGGATCGAGCCCGGCGCCCGCTTCTACTTCTGCCATTCGTTCTATCCCGACGCCTCGCCGGGCGTGGTCTCCGCGACCAGCGACTACGGCGTCGACTTCTGCTGCGCGGTCTGGCGCGACAACGTCCATGCGGTCCAGTTCCACCCCGAGAAGAGCGGCGAGCACGGCCTCGCGCTCCTCGAGAACTTCCTCCGGGAGGTTCGCGCGGCGTGATCCTCCTCCCGGCCGTCGACATCCGCGACGGCAAATGCGTGCGACTCGTGCAGGGCGACTTCGGGCGCGAGACCGTGTACGACGAAGACCCCGTGGCAGTCGCGAAGCGCTACGAGTCCGAAGGGGCCACGTGGCTGCACGTCGTCGATCTCGACGCCGCCCTCGAAGGCGTGCCGCGCAACCGAGACCTCATCGCCGAAGTGATCCGCTCGGTCGAGATCCCGGTCCAGTGTTCGGGAGGGATCCGCGACGAAGAGGCGCTGCAAGCGGCGAGCATCGCCGGCGCTGCGCGGGTCGTGGTCGGAACCGCGGCGTTGCGCGATCCGGCGTTCGTCGAGCAAGCGGTCGACCGGCACGGTGGCTTCCTGGCCGTGGGGCTCGACGTTCGCGGCGAAACGCTTCAAGCCCGCGGGTGGACCGAGGAAGCGGGTCAACTCTGGCCGACTCTCCAGGGCCTGGTCGCAGCCGGCGTCGCTCGGTTCGTCGTCACCGACGTCGCACGCGACGGCATGCTCGAAGGCCCGAACCTGGATCTGCTCCGAGACGTTCTCGGCCGGACCGAGCGCGCGGTCGTAGCCAGCGGCGGCGTATCCTCGCTCGACGACCTGCGCGCGATCGATCTCCTCGGCGTTGAGGGCTGCATCGTCGGCAAGGCGCTCTACGCCGGGCGCTTCACGCTTCCCGAGGCGCTCGAAGCGGTCGGCTAGGGTCCATTGACGGGGCTCCGCCGTCGACGGACAATCTCGTGCAGGAGACGTCATGGTGTTCATGAAGGCCGCGGTAGTGCTCTTGTTCCTCGCCGGCCTCCTGGGTGCCTGCGCCGAGCAGCCTGTGTCGACTCGACCCGCTGCTGGCTCCGACGATGAGACGGGCGGACCCTGCACCACGACGGGGATGGATTTCGCGCGAGCGTATGGGAGTGTGGATCACGTCTCCGGTGCTTTCGCCGCACCGGTCGACGAGATGAACGCTTTCTTGATGGACGGCCGCGGAGGCACCGGCCCAAAAATCGTGGAGCCGCCGCCGATCGAATCGCGCCCTGCGGACGAGAACGTCTGGCTCTGCTACTACGACGGCGACTTCTACAACTTCGCGAAGGGTCCGCCTCCCGGGGTCGATGGGAAGACCGCCGAGTGGAAGGTCGTGCGCCTGAGCCTGCGCGTCTACACCGACGGCACCGCGGATCTGGACAGCGCACAGACGTCTCAGGCCGCCGAGCCAACCGGGCCTTCTTCCTAAAGCCGCGCAACGAAGGCTCCTACAAGGTAGAACTGCCGGCATGCTCGCGCGGAGGATCATCCCATGTCTCGATGTCGACGCCGGGCGCGTCGTGAAGGGCGTGCGGTTCATCGACATCCGCGACGCGGGTGACCCGGTCGAGATGGCCGCCGTCTACGACCGTGAGGGGGCCGACGAGCTGGTCTTCCTCGACATCACGGCCTCGGTCGAGAAACGCGACACGATGATCGACGTTGTGCGTCGCACGGCCGAGCAAGTCTTCATCCCGCTCACCGTCGGCGGGGGAGTGCGCTCCGTCGACGACGTTCGGAACTTGCTCCGCGCCGGCGCCGACAAGGTCTCGCTCAACACCGCGGCGGTACGAGACCCGGATGTGCTTCGCGCGGCCTCGGACGAGTTCGGGACGCAGTGCATCGTGATCGCCATCGACGCGCGGCGCCGCGACGGCTCATGGGAAGTCGTGGTCGAGGGTGGACGCACGCCGACCGGCCTCGACGCAGTCGAGTGGGCGAAGAGCACGACGGCCGAGCACGGCGCCGGCGAGGTCCTGTTGACGAGCATGGACCGCGACGGGACGAAGGACGGCTACGACATCGACCTGACCCGCACGATCTCCGAAGCGGTGACTGTGCCGGTCATCGCGAGCGGCGGCGCCGGAACGCCCGAGCACTTCGCGGTCGCGCTCACCGACGGCAAAGCCGACGCGGCGCTTGCGGCGAGCGTCTTCCACTTCGGCGAGATGCGGATCGCCGACGTCAAGACTCACCTCCGCGACGCGGGGATCCCCGTGCGATGAACGACGAGGCGAACCAGGATGGCTATCTCGCCTTCGTCGGGTTCTACGACGAGTGGGTTAAGGACGTCACCGGGGACGTGGACTTCTACGTTCGTCGCGCGGGTGAGGCCGACGGGCCGATGGTCGAGCTCGGCATCGGGACGGGTCGGATCGCGATCCCGACCGCGCTGACGGGAAAGCAGGTCCTCGGGGTGGACATCTCGGCGGCGATGCTCGCGGAAGGGCGCAAGAGAGCGGCCGAAGCAGGTGTCGCCGACCGGATCACGTTCCTTGAGGCCGACATGCGCGTCCATGTCGCCGATCCACCGGTCGCGCTCGTGACGATCCCGTACCGATCGTTCCTCCATATGCTGACCGTCGAGGATCAGCTGGCCTGCCTCGGCTCGGTACGTCGTTCGCTCGTCTCGGGTGGGCGGCTGATCCTGAACATGTTCGTCCCCGACCCGAGCCTCGTTGTGGCACAGGATCGTCGGCGCAACCTCCATAGCGAATACACGGACGTCCGTGGCCGTCACTGCGAGCTCTGGGTGGTCCCCGAGTACGAGGTCACCACGCAACGCATCACGATCCGAGCGAGCGTCGAGGCGTACGACGGCGAGCGGCTCGTCGAGACCACCGAGACGGCGCTTCCGGTGAGGATG
>JBKKCR010000141.1:0-20385 GCA_046712825.1 Actinomycetota bacterium
GTCTTCACAAGGCTCTGACGAACCAGCGTGTGATCCTCGATGATCACAACCCTCGTCATCGTCCGTCCCCCCGTCGTATCAACGTCGATCGTCGTGCCGAACCTCGAGCACGACCCGGGTGCCGCTGCCGGGCCTATCGCCGACATCGAGAGTGGCTCCGATAGCCGCGGCTCGCTCGCGCATCGCACTCAACCCTACGCCACCACGGGGTCCGGTGACGCGTTTCGACCGTACCCCTACACCGTCGTCTTCCACGATCAGTCGGACCGACGAGGCGCCCGCTGCGATGGACACTTTCACGGTCCCGGCGCCGGCATGGCGGAGCGCGTTCGACACCGCCTCCTGCGCAACGCGGAAGATCTCGGCTTCGACGCCCGGTGGGAGACGTACCTCCCCGCGCGCTTCGAAAACGATGTCCGGGCCGCCGAGACCCCTGAGGTCCGACAGGTACGCACGGAGCGAGCCGACGAGCCCTTCGGCAGACACCGACGACCGCAAGCCGAAGATCATCGAGCGGACGTCGCCAGAAGCGCGGTTCACGACTCGCGACAGCCGTTCGACCTCTTGCTTCACTGTCGCGGGAGAAGCGGCGCCGTGACGGGCCATGAACTCGAGCTCGAAACGCAGGTGCGTGAGCGCCTGGGCAACGCCGTCGTGCAGCTCACGCGCCAGCCGCCGGCGCTCCTCGTCGATGGAGATCTCGCGGACACGAGAGAAAAGGCGTGCGTTCTCCACGGCGAGCGCGGTCTCCTGGGTGAGCTGCTGGAGCAGGACGAGGTTGGAGTTGTGCTGCGCGTGATCGGGACAACCGGCGAGCAGGAGCCCGAGCGCGACGCCGTCGTGGCGCATCGGAGCTACGAGCCAGCAGTCGTTCCCTCCGCCGAGGGCCTGAGCGGTGGGTTCGTCGAGATCACTCGCGGTGATCACCCTCGCGTTCCCGTGCACCATCTCCGCCATGGCGCTCGAGGCGCCGGCCGACGTCGCGGACGGATTCCGGAAGCCGTACGAACCAACGAGCGCGAGGTTGCCCGCCTCCCAGACGAACATGGCACCCGAGGCGGCCCGCAGCGAGTCGCGGATCTCTTCCAGCGCCGCATCGGCGACCGTGCCGATCTCGAGTCCTCCCGGCACGGTTCGAGCGATGCGGTAAAGGGAGGAGAGAACGCTGTTCGCTTCGGCGAGGAGGTCCCCAGTCTGTGTCGCTTGCGTGCGCCACAACCGCGATGCGAATCCGCCGGCCACGCCGGCGAGGGGTGCCAGCAGGAACCACCCGGCCGCCTCCGACGGTCCGAGAAGCGCGTTGCCGAGATCGCGGATGATGATCGGGGCCGAGGTCGTCGCGATGATGAGACCCGCGATGCCGCCCCAGCGCTCGTTGTGGGTGAGACCGGTCGCGGCGGCTACCACGAGCGCGAACGGGATGTACGGGCTCGTGTATCCGTCGGTGAACGCAACGAGGACCGCGGCGACCCCGACATCGGCGCCGACCCACACGACGGACGGCCGTCGCATAAGCCATCGGGCCGTCACGTAGATGAAGGCGAGCGCGAGGATGGTGGCCCTCGTGCGCGACACGTTGGTGGCGACCGCGACTTCCAGAACGGCTGCGATCGCGATCGCCCCGACCCGCGCCGGACCGATCCACCCGCGTGCGCGGGCGAGCTTGAGGCCGGGCAGGCCCGGCGCCGCCTCGGGGTCGCCCATCCCCAGCGCCATGCGGACCGCGCGGTGGAGATCGGTCGGGACGAAGGGCCGGGCGAGGATCCCATCGACCGCGGAGTGGATCGTCGTGCGTGCCGCCCGGGCGCCGTCCACCACGGCAAGAACCTTGGGGGGCGCCTCGCCGGCGAGAAGCTCCGACATCGTGAGGCTCGAGCCCTCGACGCCGGCGATCACGAGCGAGGGTCGCATCGCGAGGATCGCATCGGCGTCCGCGGAAGGATCTGCCTCGATGACGTCCGCCTCGGGGAAGTTCAGCCGCAGCAGGAAGCCCAGATACGGGTCGGGCTCGGCCAGCACGATGCGCGGCCCACCGCGGGCGGAAGTCGTCTTCCGCGCGGCGTCCGAGCGGCGGCGTTCCAGGCGTGGTGGTAGGACCTTCAATCCTCTCCCTTCTGTGCTGCAAGCGAGAAAAGTGTCTCGATGGAGTATCTCGGCACCTTGAAGGTCACTCTTACCCCTATCGAAGCCCCCGGCAAGCAGACTCCTGCCTGCGACGATAGCGCGGCCGGGCCGCCGCGCCCACTCTCCGTGGTAATGGGAGCGGCACCGGCGACCGGGCGTCCGAGGCGCCGGCTAAGGGCCGAAGGTCGCGACGAGCAGGTCGGGACGGTCGGAGATGATCCCGTCGACGCCGATCGCCGCGAGTTGCTCCATCCGAGCCACGTCGTCCACGGTCCAAACCACGACCTTGCGCCCGAGCAGATGCGCCACGGTCACCACCGGGCCGATCAGGTCGATGGTGTCTTGGTCCGGCGCGCTGTATTCGTAACCGCGGAGCGTCGCGAAAACGATGTTCGCGGTCAGCGTGAAGCCCAGCGGCACCGGCGTGACGAGCCCGGCAAGATGGTTGACGGTCGAGGATGACGTGAGGAGAAGCGTCGCGATCGTCGGTGCCTTGCGCTCGAGCCGGTCGAGACAGAGCGGCCAGAACGACTGGACGATCACGTTCTGCACGGGGAACCCCGCGGCGGTCACCGACGCCCGCAGCGCATCCGCGAGCTCCTCGCAGTCCACGTCGAATCCGGGTTCTCCTGGGATGTCCTTGATCTCGATGACGAGACGCCATCCGGCCGTGCGTCCCTCGGCCAGCACCTGAGCGAGGGTTGGGACCGGATCGAAGACGAGAGGATCCGGATCGGCGTCGCATTGCGTGACGACGGCTGCGGTCTGCTGAACCACGGCGCCGGTGCAGTCCGTGGTCCGGTCTAACGTCGCGTCGTGGATCACGACGAGGACCTTGTCCGAGGTGAACTGCGTGTCGAGCTCGATCCATCCCGGAACGGCCGCGGCCGAGAAGAGCGCGTGGGCGTTGCGGAACGCGCCCATCGTGTTCTCCGGCCAGAGGCCGGCGCCTCCGCGGTGCGCGATCAGCATCGGCGCGTTCGCCGCGCCGGCGGGGAAGGTCGCGAGCGCGAGGATCCCGGCCGCGAGGCCGAGCGCTAGAGCTCTCCGGAACCGCATGGGTCCGAGACTTCGACGTCGCACGACAGCTTTCCTATCATTGGCGTCCGTGCTCTTGTCGGCCAAGCTCGCGCCGTGCTTCGAGTATCCGGTGCTCGAGGAGTTCTGGCGCGCCTCAGATGAGCTCGGCTTCCACGCGATCTGGAACTACGACCATTTCTACGGCTTGGTCGATCCGAGCGGTTTCACCTACGAGGGGTGGACCACTCTCGCGGCGATGGCCACGCGGACCGAGCGCGCCCGGATCGGCTGCATGGTCACCGGCGTCACCTACCGGCATCCGTCCGTCCTCGCCAACATGGCGGTGACCGTGGACCACATCTCCGGCGGACGGCTCGAGTTCGGGATCGGCGCCGCATGGCACGAGCCCGAGCACCGCGGATACGGGATGGAGTTCCCGAGCGCCGGTACCCGGGTCGCGATGCTCGACGAGGCGCTCGATGTGATCAAGCTTCTTTGGACGCAGGAATCGCCTTCCTACGAGGGTCGCTTCTACCGGCTGACCGAGGCGCAGTGCGTTCCGAAACCGCTTCAGAAGCCGCACCCGCCGATCGTGGTCGGCGGCTCGCAGCCCAAGATGTTGCGCCTCATCGCGAAGCACGCGGACGAGTGGAACACGCCTGCGCAAGGTCCCGAAGCATGGGCGACGCAGAGCGCCACGATCGACGAGGAGTGCCGAAAGATCGGGAGGGATCCCAAAGCGATCCGCCGGTCGGTGCAGGTCTTCCTACACCCGCAGCAGGAAGGGCAGATCGAGTCGCTCCTCGACTCGCTGCCGGGCTACGCGGATGCCGGCTGCGAGCATGTGGTGCTCTCCTTCTATCACCCGCCGACCCGCGCCCAGCTCGATCGCTGCGCAGCGCTCGGGTGAAGATCCGCTCCAGTTCCGGCGTCGCGCCGGCGGACCGCGTCGAGGGTTGGGTCGCCGGATTCCCCGAGGCCGCAGGCTACGAGGTCGTGGTGCGGCCGCTTCGATATCGATCGCGTCCCCACCTGGCCGCCTACACGGAGTTCGACGAGCGTCGCATCACGCTGCAGATCCCGGAGCCGTTCCTGCCCTTCGGCGAGATCGTGCAGTACGGGGCCCAACGACTTCCCGGCAAGGGCATGCGGTTCGTGTGGCTCTCCGAGGGTCTCACCTTCCGCACGCCGCGGGAGGTCGTTCGCTTCCTCTACTGCCACGAGTGGTACCACTGGTACCTCAAGGAGTTGCTCGGCCGGCGAAGCTCCGCCGAGACGGCGTGCGACCGTTTCGCGCTGAGGAACTTCCGTCGTCGCAGCGTCACGCTGGCCGACGCGCAGGCCGCTCTCAACCGGCGGTAGACTCGGCCGCATGAGCCGTCTCGCGATCGGGGCGGGCCTCGCGACCGATCCCGATCCCCAACGCGCCGTCGAGGAAGCGTGCGCCGAGGCGATCGCCGGCCTCGACGGCGGTTCTTGCGACCTCGCCTTCCTTTTCGTCTCGCCGCATCACGTTGCGCGCATCGCCGATGCGGTCGCCGCCGCGCACACGGCTCTGCAGCCTGGGACGCTCCTCGGATGCAACGGCATGTGGGTCGTCGGAGGCTCCCGAGAGATCGAGGACGCGCCGGCCGTCGCGGTGTGGGCGGCGCATCTCCCCGAAACGCAGGTCGTCCCGTTCGGGCTCGAGTACGCCGAGACGCCCGACGGGGGGACGTTCCTGGGCTGGCCCGACGCGATCCCCAACGGCGCGACCGCGCTCGCGCTCGCCGATCCGTTCACGTTCCCGGCCGACGACTGGCTCGCGCGGCTGGCCGACACGCACCCCGGACTGGAGCTGATCGGCGGCCTCGCATCCGGCGGGCGTGCCCCCGGTCAGCACCGGCTGATCATGAACACGGAGGTGCGGAACGGAGGCTGCGTCGGCGCGTTGATCGCCGGTCGAGTCAAGGTTCGGTCGCTCGTCTCGCAGGGCTGCAAGCCGGTCGGGCAACCGTACGCGGTCACCGGCGCCGAGCGGAACGTGCTCATCTCGCTCGGCGGTCAGACGCCCTTGGATCGGATACGGGAGACGTACGCGGAGGCCGATGCCTCCGTTCGCGAAGCGATGCAGCTGGGGCTTCACGTCGGACGCGTCGTCGACGAGTACAAGACGGAGTTCCGGCGCGGCGATTTCCTCATCCGCAACGTCCTCGGAGCCGACGAGCAGTCGGGAGCCGTCGCCGTGGGCGACCTCGTAAACATCGGCGAGACGGTGCAGTTCCATGTGCGCGACGCGGCCAGCGCGGACGAGGATCTCCGCACGATGGTCGGTGCGGTCGATCGTCCGGCGGGCGCGCTGCTGTTCACCTGCAACGGGCGCGGCACCCGGCTCTTCGGTGTTCCCGACCACGACGCGGGCATCGTGACCGGCGCGTTCGCGTCCCCGCTGGCCGGGTTCTTCTGCAACGGTGAGCTCGGCCCGGTCGGGGGCCGCAACTTCCTCCACGGCTTCACCGCGAGCCTGGCGCTCTTCTACGACTCCTGACGGGATACGCTTTCCGGATGCTTCTCTTCCTGATACGCCACGGCCTCACCGCGCACACCAACGAGCGCCTCAGCGGATGGTTGCCCGGCATCTCGCTCACCGAGGAAGGCCGCAAGCAAGCCGCGGGTGTCGCCGAACGCATGCGCCCGGTGTCCCTCGACGCGATCTATGCCAGCCCGTTGGAGCGCACCCTCGAGACCGCGCAACCGCTCGCCAAATCGAAGAAGTTGCGGGTCCGCGTGCGGGACGGCATCGGAGAGGTTCGCTACGGGGACTGGGAAGGCAAGCGTCTGCGCACGCTCGCGAAGACCAAACTGTGGCGTCAGGTCATGTCCAGCCCGAGCCGCGCACGTTTCCCCGGGGGCGAGACGATCGCCGAAACCCAAGCGCGCGCCGTCGCCGCGGTCGAAGTCATGCGCGAGGCGCATCCGGGCGAGTCGGTGGCGGTCGTCACCCATGCCGACGTGATCCGCGTGCTCGTTGCGTACTACGGGGGCATCCATCTGGATCTGTACCAGCGTTTGGTGATCTCGCCCGTCTCGATCTCGATCCTTTGGGTCGGCGAGGGCACGCCGCGCGTGCTCGCGGTGAACGACACCGGCACGCTCGACGGCTATGCCGCCGCTCCTCGCAAGCCCGTTAAGGGGAAGAAGGCGTGAGCGGCTCGTTCGAGCTCGACCCGGTGCAGCGGATCACCGCCGGCGCGGTCGGGGAGCCGGGCGCGAGGATCTTCTATCTGCAAGCTCGGTCCGGCGACCAGCTGGTGACGTTGCTGGCCGAGAAGGAGCAGATCCGTGCGCTGGCGACGTCGATCGAGCAGATGCTCGCGGCGCTCCCCGAAACGGAAGAGGAGCTCCCGTTGCCCGCCGAGCCCGCCGACCTGGCGCTCGAGGAGCCGCTCGTGCCCGAGTGGCGGGTCGGACCGATGGCATTGCACTACGACGCGGATCGCGACTTCATCGTCGTGATCGCGAGTGAGCTGATCGACGATGAGGAGGACACGCGTGATCCGTCGGTCGCGCGATTCGCCGCAACCCGCGCGCAGGCGCAAGCGCTTGCCGAGCAAGCCGAGGCGGTTGTCGAGGCCGGCCGGCCGCGATGCCGTTTCTGCGGATTCCCGTTGGATGCTTCCGGGCACACATGTCCCGCTATGAACGGCCATCGCGAGACCGGCGCCTCGGCCGATGGCGACTGAAGTATCCGGCGAGCGGGTCACGACGCTTCTGTCCGAGGGCGACCTGACGCCGGTCGGGCTCCTCCCCGGCGCATCGAACGACACGTTCCTCGCAACGGTTTCCGACGGCGATCTGGAAACGTACGCGGTATACAAACCTCGTCGCGGCGAGGCGCCGCTGTGGGACTTCCCCGACGGGACGTTGTACCTGCGCGAGATGGCGGCGTTCGTGATCAGCCAAGCTCTCGGTTGGGGCCTTGTACCGCCGACGGTGATCCGCGACGGGACGCTCGGCATCGGGATGGTGCAGCTGTTCGTCGACCACGATCCCTCCGAGCACTACCTCACGCTTGCGGCCGCTTATCCGGATCTTTTCCGGCGCGTCGCCGCATTCGACGTGGTGATCAACAACGCCGATCGGAAGTCGGGTCATTGTTTGTTGCAGCGCGGGGAGGAGAGGATCTGGGTCGTGGATCATGGGGTCGCTTTCCACACGAGCCCCAAGCTCCGTACCGTCATCTGGGACTTCGCGGGGGAGCGCGTGCCGTCGGACGTGCTCGCCGACCTTCGACGGCTCGGCGGTGACCTCTCCGGCGCGGGACCATTTCCCGAGCAACTGCGAACCTTGCTCGAGGACGAGGAAGTGAACGCGATGTCTGCCCGGATCGAAGCGCTGACGCGGACGGCGACCTACCCTGAACCCGGGCCCGGCCGGCCGTACCCGTGGCCACCGATCTGAGGATGGCGATGCGGAAACATCAGAGCCTTGCGATCGCCGCGGCGCTCGCGCTCGCTGCATGCTCCGGCGATGGATCCAAGCCTCCGGCCGGACAGACCCCGACCTCGCCCACCGCGACCTCCCCGGCTCCGACCGGCACGTCGGCGCCGGCGTTCAGCCTTAGCGCCGTGAAGATCCGTCTCCAGCGTCTGGTGACAGGCTTGAGCAACCCGGTGTTCGTTACGCACGCGGGGGATGGGAGTGGTCTTCTCTACGTGGCAGAGCAGACCGGCCGCATCCGCGTTTTCGAGGCATCGGGCAAGGCTCGCGGGACGTTCCTCGATATCGCCGGGCGCGTCCAGAGCGGCGGCGAGCGAGGCCTGCTCGGGCTCGCGTTCCATCCCGATTACGAGTCGAATGGCCGGTTCTTCGTCTACTACTCCGACAACGCGGGCGACAACGTTGTGTCCGAATACAAGCGCCGTTCGGCGACCGCAGCCGATCAGGGCTCCGAACGCGCCCTTCTTCGTATGGACGATCCGTTCTCGAACCACAACGGCGGCTGGCTTTCCTTCGGCCCCGATGGCTTCCTCTACATCGCGACCGGCGACGGTGGCAGCGGCGGCGATCCGCAGGGGAACGGCCAGAGCCTCGGGACGCTGCTCGGCAAGATCCTGCGTATCGACGTGAACGGGGGATCGCCGTACGGGATCCCATCCGCCAACCCCTTCGCCGGCCGGGACGGCGCACGCAAGGAGATCTGGGCGTACGGCCTGCGCAACCCGTGGCGGAACTCCTTCGATCGGGCGACAGGAGATCTGTGGATCGCCGACGTCGGACAGAACAGCATCGAGGAGATCAACGTCCAGAAGGGGTCCAGCAAAGGTGGCGGCAACTACGGGTGGAACACGATGGAGGGGAGCCGCTGTTTCAGCGGTTCATCCTGCGACCGGTCGGGATTGATCCGGCCGGTGGCGGAATACCCGACCGCCGAAGGATGCGCCGTCACGGGCGGGTACGTTTACCGTGGCGCGGCGTTCCCGACCCTGGTGGGCGCGTACTTCTTCGGCGACTACTGCAACGGGCGGATCTACGCGCTCGACGCGGCCAGGGAGTTGCGCGACCCAGGACAACACCATCGGCTCGTGCTCGAGACCCAGATCAGTATCTCCTCCTTCGGCGAGGACGAAGCCGGGGAGCTGTACGTGGTCGGCCTCGGCGGCACCGTTCACCGCCTGCTCGCCGCTTAATCCCTCGAGCTAGATAAGCCGAACTGAAACGTTCCTGTCTTACCCAGCCATTACTTTCTACGGAGGCGTCAGACACGTCAGACGTGTCAGACGTGTCAGACGGTCGTGGAAACACGCTATGGAGGTCAGGCTATGGGGCTGACGGTCAACGTATCGAAGACGCGCAATGCTAGTGCTCGCGAGTTGTCCCGCAGGACCAGCGCCCTCCTCGATGAGATCGAGGACCAGGGTATCGGGGTCGTAGTCGTCCGATTCGGTCGGCCCGCAGCGCTGCTTGTCCCTCTGGGATCCAAACCACCGAACGCTCCGCGTCGAGTCGTCATCGAAGAGTCTGAATCTACGGAGATCGATGATCCCTTCGAGGTGCCCGCGCTGCGCGACGACACGCGGCGTCTGCTGCTCGAGATGGCGGAGCGTGCTCCGGACTTCTACCGCCCCGACGACTGGACGGGCCCTATCATGCAGTTCTGCGCCGCCTTCACGCGCCTAGAGCTCGAAGGCCTGGTCGAGCAGGATCACGGTCGGCGATGGCTCACCGCTCGAGGCGAGCGCGTGGCAGCTGACCTGAGCCGGAATTGACGGCTCAGCCCCCGCCGAGGCCCGGCGCCACGATCCCGCCGCGCGTCATCTTCATGAGATCCAGCGCGTCGTCGAGCTCCTTCTCGCCGAGCACGCCCTTCGACAGCGCGACTTCGCGGATCGTACGACCGGTCTTGTACGCCTCCTTCGAGATCTCCGCGGCGGCGTCGTAGCCGATCGCCGGGACGAGCGCGGTTACGATCGGGAACGACTGTTCGACGAGCTCGCGACAGCGCTCCTCGTCGGCCTCGAGCCCCGCGATGCACTTGTCGGCGAACAGACGCGACGCCGACGCGAGCAGCGCGATCGACTCGAGGAGGTTGCGTGCGATCACTGGCATGAACACGTTGAGCTCGAAGGCGCCCGACATCCCGCACACCGCGACCGCCGCGTCGTTCCCCATCACTTGCGCGGCTACCTGCGTGACGACCTCGGGGATCACCGGATTCACCTTGCCGGGCATGATCGAGGAGCCCGGCTGCAGCTCCGGCAGCTTCAGCTCGCCGAGACCCGCACGCGGGCCCGAGCCCATCCACCGGATGTCGTTCGCGATCTTCATGAGCGACACCGCGATCCGTCGCAGGATCCCGGAGGCGAGGACGCACGCGTCCTTCGCACTCTGAGCCTCGAAGTGGTCGGCGGCCTCGCGCACGTCGAGGCCGGTGCGCTGCGCGATCGTGGCGACGGCTCGGGCGGCGAACCGCTCGTCCGCGTTGATCCCCGTGCCGACCGCGGTTCCGCCGAGCGCCAGCTCCTCGAGCTGGATCCGCGCATACACGAGGTCCCGGATCCCGTTGACGATCTGCTGCGCGTACCCGCGGAACTCCTGACCGAGCGTGATCGGCGTGGCGTCCATCAGGTGCGTACGGCCCACCTTGAGCGTCTCCGCGAACTGCTCCGCCTTGGCCGCGAGCGAATCCGCGAGCCGAACGAGCGCGGGCTCGAGGTCGTCTCGGATCGCCAAAAGCGCGGAAACATGGATGGCCGTCGGGATCACGTCGTTGGAGGATTGGCCGTTGTTCACGTGATCGTTCGGATGGACGGCCTTTGATCCGCGCGCCTGGCCGAGCAGCTCGTCGGCCCGGTTCGCGATCACCTCGTTCGCATTCATGTTCGTCGACGTGCCCGATCCCGTCTGGAAGATGTCCAGCGGGAAGTGGTCGTCGAGCTTCCCGGAGATCACCTCCTCCGCGGCGGCCATGATGGCCTCGGCGCGGCGCGCGTCGAGCAAGCCCAGCTCCTGGTTCGCCTTCGCGGCGGCCCACTTGATGACCCCGAGCGCCTCGAGGAACCGTCGAGGGAACCGCTGGCCCGACACGGGAAAGTTCTCGACGGCGCGCTGCGTCTGCGCCCCCCAATACGCATCCGCCGGGACGCGCACCTCGCCCATGGAATCCTTCTCGACGCGGAACTCGCTCACGACGTCCTCCTTGGTTCGCAGAAAGCGCGCCAATGCTACCCAGCGGGCGTCCGAGGTGGCTTTGCGGCGGGATGGTAGGCTCGCGCGCATGCTCGACTTCGCGTGGAAGCCGTCGTCCGAGTACATCGAGCACGCCAACGTCACACGGCTGATGCGCCGGCACGGGATCGCCGACTACCCCGAGCTGATCCGGCGTTCGCAAGACGACATCGAGTGGTTCTGGCAGGCGGTCGTCGAGGACTTGGATATCGAGTTCTTTACGCCGTACCACTCGGTGGTAGAGACGCCGAAGGGGATCGCGT
Organism: Actinomycetota bacterium; assembly: GCA_046712825.1. Taxonomy (GTDB): domain Bacteria; phylum Actinomycetota; class AC-67; order AC-67; family AC-67; genus DATFGK01. The sequence goes on from JBKKCR010000141.1 coordinate 11,115, forward strand.
GGCCGATCTGGTTCGTCGGGGGAACGATCAACGTCGCCCACAACTGCGTCGACAAGCATGCCGCCACGCGGCCCGACGCGCAGGCGCTCGTGTGGGAAGGCGAGGACGGTGAGGTGCGCCGATTCACCTACGCCCAGCTGAAGGCTGCGGTCGACCGTCTCGCGAACGGCCTCGCGTCGATCGGGATAGGCGTCGGCGACGCGGTGGGCGTGTACATGCCGATGATCCCCGAGAACGTCTTCACGTTGATGGCGCTCGCGAAGCTCGGTGCGATCTCGCTGCCGATCTTTTCGGGTTTCGCTCCCGGCGCGGTCGCCGGGCGCCTGGTCGACGCCGACGCCAAAGCGATCGTCACGGCCGATGGGTTCTATCGCCGCGGACAGGTCGTCGCGATGAAAGAGGCTGCCGACGAGGCTGCGGCGGGAGCACCGACCGTGCAGCACGTGGTCGTCGTCCGCAGGATCGGGCGCGACGTGCCCTGGGAGGCCGAGCGCGATCACGACTACGGCGAGCTGATCTCCGGTCAAAGCCCCGAGCGCGAGCCGGAGCAGCTCGACGCCGAGCACCCGCTGCTGATCGCGTACACCTCGGGCACCACGGGCGGGCCGAAGGGCGCGGTGCACGTCCACGGCGGCTTCCTCGTCAAGATCGCGGAGGAGGTCGCGTACCAAACCGACGTCCACCCCGACGACACGCTGTTCTGGTTCACCGACATGGGCTGGATCATGGGTCCGTGGGAGACGGTCGGCACACTCGCGAACGGCGGTACCGTCGTCTTGTACGAAGGCGCGCCCGATTACCCCGAGCCCGACCGCGTTTGGTCGCTCGTCGAGCGGCACGGCATCACGATCCTCGGCGTATCTCCGACTTTGGTGCGCGCGCTCATCCCACACGGTGACGAGCACGTCACCACGCACGACTTGTCCACATTGCGGATCCTCGCCTCGACCGGCGAGCCCTGGAACCCCGATCCCTGGAAGTGGTACTTCGAGGTGGTCGGCGGCGGCCGCTGCCCGATCATCAATATCTCCGGCGGGACCGAGGCCGGCGCTTGTTTCCTCTCGCCGACGCCGCTCACACCGCTGCGCCCGTGCACACTCGGCGGCCCGGCGCTGGGTATGGCGATCGACATCTACGACCCTGACGGCAAACCGCTGCCGCCCGGCCAGGTCGGTGAGCTCGTCTGCACGAAACCGTGGCCCGGAATGACGCGCGGGCTGTGGGGGGATCCCGACCGCTACATCGAGGCGTACTGGTCGCGCTGGCCCGACGTGTGGGTGCACGGCGACTGGGCGAGCCGCGACGAGGACGGCTACTGGTACCTGCACGGCCGGTCCGACGACACGCTGAAGATCGCCGGCAAGCGGATGGGTCCCGCCGAGATCGAGTCCGTCCTGGTCTCGCATCCCGGCGTCGCCGAGTCGGCCGCGGTCGGCGTGCCCGATGAGGTGAAGGGTGAGAAGGTCTGGTGCTTCGCCGTGCTGAAACCCGGAACCGAGCCTACCGAGGAACTCCGCGCAGAGCTTCGCTCGATGGTCGAGCGTGAGTTCGGGAAAGCATTCCGCCCGGACGCGATCCGCTTCGTCACCGCGTTGCCGAAGACGCGCAGCGCGAAGATATTGCGCCGGGCCGTGCGCGCCGCGGCGCTCGGCGAAGACCCCGGCGATCTTTCGAGCCTCGAGAATCCCGCCGCGCTCGAAGAGATCAAGAGCGCCGTTTAGAGCATAACTAGCCCTCGTTAGTCATTTCGCGTTTGGTTACGCAGAAACGCTTCTTCGCTCCCTAGTGGCGGGTATATCGGGGCTTACGATGGCCCACATGGAACGCGACACGGATATCGTCGACTTGAAGCTCATCGTGCGCGCCTTGCACCAAGACGTGTCGACGCTCGACGAGCGGCTGCAGGTATTGGAGCAGGAGATCCGCCGGCTCCACGAGAGGCTGGCGCCGGCCGATCTCATCGTCATCCAGTCGAAGCGCCAAGCACGCGGCGCCTAACCGAACGTGAACGTGTAGAGCCGGAACCCTTTCTCCGCTACGAGCGTGAGCACGACCGTGTTCGACTCGGGAAGCCTCAGTAACGAGTAGAGATCCGAACGGTTCACGTGGACCACGCCATCCGAGGCGTCGTCCCCCCGCGCAGCCACCGGCACCGGCTTCCCGTCGAGCATGAGTTGAACGGAAACCGGGCTGCCCGTCCCGGACGCCGCGACGAAGAACACGTCCTTCGCGAACAAGGGTAGGAGGACGCGGGCGCCGTCCTCGGCCGCCTCGAAGTACTCCTCGGTCGAGCGCCATTTCCCCTCGACGAAGAAGATCCCGTCGGTGCCGGCATCGTCGACGCTACTCGCTCGTATCGGCGCGTAGTCCACGACCCGGTCCGGCTTGAATCCCTCGGGGTTGGCCAGCGAGCCGGCCGGCGCTCCGCGCAGGTGCCCGGCGTAGATCTCGGGCGTGATGTGGGGGTTGAACGCGCCTTCTTCGAAGTCGATCGGGTCCGGAAGCTGCGCTCCGTTCTCTTCCAACAACGCGCGGACCCGATCTTGAACCAGGGCCTCGCCCCCTTCTCCGATGTGGTCGAAGCGGATCCGGCCGGTCGCGTCGATCAGGTACACGTGCGGCCAGTAGTGATTCTTGTAAGCGCGCCAGGTCTCCATCTGGCTGTCGAGCGCGACCGGCCAGGGCAGGTCGTTGTCCTCGATCGCCCGGCGCACGTTCGCCTCTTGTTTCTCGAAGTCGAACTCCGGCGCGTGCATGCCCACGATCTCGAGCCCGAACGGCTCGTAGCGCGCGTACATCTGGCGCAGTCCGGGGAACGTGCGGACGCAGTTCACGCAGGAGTACGCCCAGAAGTCCACGAGCACAACTTTGCCGCGGAGCCCTGCGACGGTGAGCGGCGGCGAGTTCAGCCACCCGGCGATCCCGCGGAACTCCGGGGCAGGCTCGTTGCGAGTCGATCCTCGCGGCGCCTCGCCTTGGAGGAAACTCAGCCGGGTCGCCGCGATCGCGACGGAGGCGCCTACGAGGAGAAGTCCGATGCCGACGAGTGGATTCCAGAAACGTCGTCTCACGCGGCCATCGTACGGAGCATGCTCGGGTGGCGCTCAGCGCCGCGCGCGAACGACGAGGAGCGCGATCGTCGCGGCGAGCCCCAACGCGATGAGTCCGACCAGCCCGTAGATCATCACGGGGATGTAGCACGCCGTGCGGGTATCGTGGAAACCCATGCCCGACATGCCGGAGCGGATGCTGTTCGGGCCGGGGCCGTCCGACGTGGCGCCCTCGGTCCTCGAGGCGATGTCGCGACCCATCGTGGGTCATCTCGACCCGGCTTTCGTCGACCTCCTCGACGATGTTGCGCGGATGCTCCGCGAAACCTTCCGCACCGCCAACGAGGTGACCTTCGCCGTCTCCGGCACCGGCAGCGCCGGCATGGAGATGGCGCTCGTGAACCTTCTCGAGCCGGGCGACCGCGCGATCGTCTGCGTCGCGGGGGTATTCGGGCAACGGCTCGCGGAGATCGCTCGCCGCTGCGACGCCCAGGTGGATGAAGTCGGAGCGGAGTGGGGATCCCCGGTTCCGGACGCCGCCGTTCGCGAAGCGCTCGCCCGCGGCCCCGCGAAGCTCGTCGCCCTCGTCCACGCCGAGACCTCGACCGGCATGCGTCAACCCATCGAGCGGATCGCGCGCGACGCCCGGGAGCACGGCGCGCTCGTGGTGCTCGACGCCGTCACGTCGCTCGCAGGGATCCCGTTATCCGTCGACGAGTGGGGTGTGGACGTCTGCTACAGCGGCACGCAAAAGTGCCTCTCGGTTCCCCCCGGGTTGTCGCCGATCACTTTCTCCCCGCGGGCGATGGAGGCAGCCCGCGCGCGCCGCGATCCGGTGCGGTCTTGGTACCTGGACGTCACGCTGATCACGCGCTACTGGGGCGCGGACCGCGTGTACCACCACACCGCACCCATCTCCATGCTGTATGCGCTCCATGAAGGTCTTCGGCTGGTGCTTGCCGAGGGGCTGGAGGCGCGATGGGAGCGGCACGAACGTCTCGGAGCGGAGCTTCAGGCCGAGCTGGTCGAGATGGGATTCGAACTGCTCGCCGACGAGGGGTTCCGGCTCCCGCAGCTGACCGCCGCGGCCGTTCCACCAGGCGTCGACGAGCGGGCGGCTCGCGCTCGCCTCCTCAACGAGTACGGGATCGAGGTCGGCGGCGGACTCGGCGCGTTCGCCGGCCGAGCCTGGCGCATCGGGCTGATGGGGGAGAGCTGCCGCGAAGACAAACTCGACCGTCTTCTCACAGCGATCGGCGTCGTCGTCAAATAGTTACGAATCGCCCATACAGACATACTCCGGGCGAGGGCCCTGAATCCCATTGACCCGGCACAACCGCCCATTTATCGTCGGCTCTGAGCGGCGAAAGGGGGCATCGATGCGGAGCGCGATCGCACGAGCTGTACTCGCGCTTTCCCTCATCGCCGCGACGTTCGGCTTCCTCGGCGGTTCCGCATCCCACGCTGCCACGCGATGCGAAGCAGTGTCAGCCGCTGGCTTCGTCTGCGTCACGACACCGCCGACCGGCGTAGAGATCTTCCTTGCGCAAGACCCCGCGTTCTACAACGTGATCGGAATCGGGATCGAGTGCTTCGGCGGCCACTACTACCTGCAGTACCAGCTGGGCGACCCGTCCACGTACCGTCCCGTCCCACTCTTCGACCTCGGCACCGAATGCCTGATCGTGTCCTGACGAACTCTTCCTCCTCGCGGAACGCCTGACCGAAACCGGCGAACCGAGGCGCCCCTATAATCCCGCCACCATGGCTCAGATAACGCCGTCCGCCGGCTACACGTTGACGCTCCGGGTGAACATCGAGAACATCCCCGGCTCGCTCGGACGGCTCACGAGCGCGATCGGCAACGCCGGCGGGGACATCGGCGCGGTCGACCTCGTCGAGCATCGCGGCAAGGTCATGGTCCGAGACATCACCGTGAAGTGCCGCGACGAGGCGCACGGCCAGACCATCGTCCGGGCCGCCGGCCGCGTTGCCGGCATCGAGGTCCGGCAGGTCTCCGACCGTACGTTCGACATCCACGCGGCGGGAAAGATCTCCGTCACGCCGCGTTTCCCCCTGAAAACCCGCGACGATCTTTCGATGGCCTACACGCCGGGCGTGGGCCGTATCTCCCGCGCGATCGCCGACGAGCCCGACCGGGTGTGGGAGCTGACGATCAAGCAGAACTCCGTCGCCGTGCTGACCGACGGTACCGCGGTGCTCGGCCTCGGCGACGTAGGTCCCGAGGCGGCGATGCCGGTGATGGAAGGCAAAGCCATGCTCTTCAAGGAGTTCGCCGACATCGACGCGTATCCGATCTGCGCGCGCGTCGGCAGCCCAGAGGAGCTGGTGGCGGTCGCCAAGGCGATCTCGCCGGGCTTCGGCGGCATCAACCTCGAGGACATCGCGGCACCGGCCTGCTTCGCGGTCGAGGAACAGCTCCGTGCGGAGCTCGACATCCCGGTCTTCCACGACGATCAGCACGGCACCGCCGTGGTCGTTCTCGGAGCGCTGCTCAACGCCGCGCACGTGGTCGGACGGAGGCTCGAGGACATGACCGTCGTCTTCCTCGGCATGGGAGCCGCGGGTGTTGCGTGCTCGAAGCTCTTGCTCCACGTCGGGATCGGCGACGTGATCGGCTGCGACCGCAACGGCATCGTCCACACCGGTCGCATCGAGAACATGAACGACCAGAAGCGTTGGATCGCCGAGCACACGAATCGCGACGGCCGGACGGGCGGCCTCGACGACGCGCTGCGCGGCGCGGATGTATTCGTCGGGGTCAGCGGCCCGAACCTCGTGAAGCCCGATTGGCTCGGAGCGATGGCTTCGGACGCGATCGTGTTCGCGCTGGCGAACCCCGTGCCCGAGATCATGCCGGAGGAGGTTCCGGCGAACGTCCGCATCGTGGCGACCGGTCGGAGCGACTACCCGAACCAGATCAACAACGTGCTCGTTTTCCCGGGATTCTTCCGCGGCCTGCTCGACTCTCGCGCGAGCGGCGTGACGATCGAGATGGAAGAAGCCGCGGCCCGGGCGCTCGCGGCGGTGGTGGCCGAAGGCGAGCTCTCCGAGGAATACATCGTCCCGAGTGTCTTCGACCGGCGCGTCGTCGACGCGACCGCCACCGCAGTGCAGAAGACAGCCGCCGACCAGGGTCTGGCGCGGCTCGGGCGAGCCGGCGACTAAGCACCCGGGTTGATCGTTCACCGCATCGTCGCACGGAACACGGCGACCGCCTCCCCGAACAAGATCCACGACGAGACCGTCGCGCGGTCCTACGGCTTCGCCGGCGGCTTGGTGCCCGGCGTGACGGTGTTCGCGTGGATGTGCGGTCCGGCGCTCGAGATCTTGGGTGCCACTTTGCTCGATCGCGGGAGGATAGAAGCCCGGTTCGTGCGTCCGGTCTACGAAGCCGATCGCCTTGAGGTCGAAGGCTCAACCGGAGAGGACGGCCTCGTAACGCTCACCGTGCGCAAGGGGGACGAGATCTGCGCGACCGGCGGCGCGTCCATCTCCGGCGACCAAGAAGAACCCGAGATCCCGTCGCGCGAACCGATCCCTGCGAAGCTCCCCGCGGCGAGCGTGGACTCGCTCACGCCCGGCACGGCGCTGGGCACGCTCGAGGTAACGTTCGATCAAGCCCGGGCACGCGAGTATCTCGAGTCGGTAGGTGCCGACCACGCTGTTCCGTTAGACGGAGTCGCGCATCCCGGCTGGCTGATCCTGCTCCCCAACCTCGCGCTCTCGTCCAACGTCGCCCTCGGCCCGTGGATCCACGTCTCCAGCGACATGCAGCTGCTCGGCGTCGTGGCCGACGGCGAACGCGTGGCGGCACGAACGCGGGTAGGCGCCGAGTACCAGCGCAAGGGCCACCGCTTCGTCGAGCTCGATGTCGTTCTGCTTTCGGAGGATGTTCGGCCGGTCGCAGTGATCCGGCACACCGCGATCTACGAGCCCCGCAGGCCGTGAGCTCGCCGGCGACCACGGTCGTCTGGCTCGCGCGGACGGCGCTCATCCACCAGCTCCGGTACCGCGCCGACACCGACGCCGATCGCCTTTTCGCCTACTGCTTGCGTCGCGCGAACGACACCGACTTCTTCATACGCAAAGCGATCGGGTGGGCGCTGCGCGAGTACTCGAAGACCGACGGCGGGGCCGTGGTGAGGTTCCTTCGCGAGAACGGACCGGCGTTCTCGGGTCTGTCGAGGAACGAAGCCATGAAATGGCTGAACGCCTCACGCGCATGAGGCGTTCAGTGGTTTCAGGAGCCGCTAGCTGCCTTCGGTTACCTCGTAGATCGGCCCACTAGGAGCGGAAGGCCGCCGTCTCTCGAACCAAGGTCTCGGCGAGCTCCAGCACCGCCGGCGACGGCGACGGATCGGTGAGCCACGCGATCACGTAGTCGAAGTCCTCACGCGTTCCCGCCCGAGCGAGCGGCACGGCGACGACGTCGGCCGGCACGCGTACCGTGTCGGGGAGCACCCCTACGCCCCAGCCGCGGCGCGCGAGAGACAACACGGCCTCCGGCGTCGCGTTGCTCAGACGGATCCGGAGGCGCAGGCCCGTTCGGGTGGCGAGATTCAGCACGTGCCGGGCGACCATGAACTCGGGGGCGAGCATCAAGAGCGGCTCGCCTGCCAGCTCCGTCACCGAGATCGACCGCCGCCGAGCGAAACGGTGCCCGCGGCTCACGATCGCGTTGATCCGCCACCGCCCCAGCGTGTGGGAGGCCATCCCTTCCCCGACCGCCGAGCCCGGCAAGGTCGCCAGGTCCACCCGGTGCTCGCGCAGCGCGCGGACCGCGTCGTCGGCGTCCAGAGCAGTTACCTCTAGCAGGACGGCCGGGTTCCGGTCTTGGAAGCGAACGATGCCGCGAGCGAGCGCGGGGATCCCGCCGGCGAGGCTCGACATCCGGATCCGGCCGGCGGCGCCCCGGGCGATCGCGACGGCGTCCTCACGGGCCCGGTCCAGCTCGGCGATCATCCGACCAGCCGCCGCGGCGACGGATTCCCCGAGCGCTGTGGGAGCCGCGTGGCGGGGAAGCCGTTCGAAGAGCCTTCCCCCGAGTTCGTCCTCGAGGCGTGAGATCCGCCGTGAAAGCGCCGGCTGGGCGACGCGGAGCTCGCGCGCCGCGGCGGTGAACGTGCCCGCCGCGATGATCGCCCGCACGGCCACGAGGTCCTCGAGGTTCATTGAGCTCAAAGCATACCGCGAAGGTATAGAAAGTCTAACGAGAAACATTGGACAGAGCCTCCTACCCTGCGAGAGACTCCTGAGTAGCCGTCACGAGGAGGACCAGACGTGAGAGCCCGCCGATCCTGCCTTTCCGTCCCCGGTTCGAGCCCTAAGATGCTCGCCAAGGCCGCCGGCCTGCCCGCCGACGAGGTGTTCTTCGACCTCGAGGACTCAGTGGCCCCGCTCGAGAAGGAAGCGGCACGCGGCAACGTGATCGAGGCGTTGAAGGAGAACGAGTACCAAGCACCGACCAAGGTGCTTCGCGTCAACGGCGTCTACACCAAGTGGTGCGCGGGGGATCTCCGGGAGGTCGTCGAAGCGGTCGGCGAGCACCTGGACGCGATCATGATCCCCAAGGTGGAGACGGTCTCCGACGTGAAGTTCGTGTCGAACACGCTCCGGATGATCGAAGACAACATGGGCTTCACCAAACGACTCGGGATCGAGGTTCAGATCGAGACCGCGCTCGGCCTGTTGAACCTCCGCGAGATCGCGGCGAGCGACGACCGGATCGAGGACCTGATCCTCGGCCCGGCCGACATGAGCGCGTCGCTCGGGCTGCCGACCGTCACGGCCGGCGAGCCGATCCCCGGCTACGAGAGCCTCGACCACTTCCACTACGTCCTCACCCACATCAACATCGCCGCGCGCGCGAACTCTCTCCAAGCGATCGGCGGGCCGTACCTGTTGATCCGCGACCTGGAAGGGTTCCGCGCCGCCGCGATGCGGGAACGCGCGCTCGGCTACGACGGCAAGTGGGCGCTGCATCCCGACCAGATCAAGATCTTGAACGAGGTCTTCGCCCCGACGCAGGACGAGTTCGACAAGGCGGAGGCGGTCCTCGAGCACTACAAGCACGTGACCGAGGTCGAGCGCAAAGGCGCCGTCATGTTCGGCAAGGAGATGATCGACGAAGCCTCACGCAAGATGGCCGAGCAGTTCGCCGCGCGCGGACGCGCCGCAGGCATGGAGCGCGTCAAGGG
>JBKKCR010000142.1:0-3717 GCA_046712825.1 Actinomycetota bacterium
GGCTCGTGGTCGCCATGACGCACCCGGGGAATCGGACCACGATCGACGCCATCGCCGAGATGACCGGCTACGAGGTCACTTCCGCCCTAGGGGTTCGCGGTGAGATCCTCCATGCGATCGAGCGGATCGCGACCGGAGATCCACAACCCTCGTACGAAGAGGAAGTCCTCCAGGAGATGGTCGCGCCGCTGGAGAGCGAGCCCGAGGAGAAGGAACTCAACATGAACGCCCTCCTCGAACGCGTTCTCGAAGAAGGCGCGTCCGATCTTCATCTCACGGCGCAAACCCAGCCGACCCTTCGTGTGAACGGTCACCTGATGCGGCTCGAGGACTACCCGGTCATGCAGCCGGCGGAGATCCGGCGACTCATCTACGCGATCCTGACGCAACGCCAACGCGAGAAGCTCGAGAACGATCTGGAGCTCGACCTGTCGTATTCGCTCCCCGGTCGCGCGCGGTTCCGGCTGAACGTCTACTTCCAGCGCGACTCGATCGGTGCGGCGTTCCGAGCCATCCCACACGAGGTCCGGCTGCTCGATGAGCTCGGCCTTCCCCCGAAGGTGGCAGATCTCGCGCGGCTTGCGCGCGGTTTCGTGCTCGTCACCGGTCCGACCGGATCGGGGAAGTCGACGACGCTCGCGGCGATCATCGACGTCATCAACCGGCAGCGGCCGGACCACATCATGACGGTTGAGGATCCGATCGAGTACCTCCACCGACATAAGACCGCGATCATCAACCAGCGTGAGGTGGGCACCGACACCAAGTCGTTCGCCTCGGCGCTCAAGCACGTCCTCCGCCAGGACCCGGACGTGATCCTCGTCGGGGAGATGCGCGACCTCGAGACGATCTCGGTCGCGCTGACCGCAGCCGAGACCGGCCACCTCGTGTTCGCCACCCTCCACACTCAGGACGCCCCGCAGACGATCGATCGCGTGATCGACGTGTTCCCGCCGCATCAGCAGCAGCAGGTTCGCGTGCAGCTGGCGTCGGCGCTCCAGGGGGTCGTGTGCCAGCAGCTCATACCGACCGCCGACGGCGTTGGCCGGGCGCTCGCGGTCGAGATCCTGATCGCGACTCCGGCGATCCGGAACCTCATCCGCGAAGGCAAGACCCACATGATCTACTCGTCGATGCAAGCCGGCGCGAAGTTCGGCATGCAGACCATGGATCAGGCGCTCGCGGAGCTGGTCAAGTCGCGGAAGATCTCGTTCGACATCGCGCTCGAGCGTTGTCACAACGCCGATGATCTCAGCACGCTCTCGGGTCGGTCGTAGGAGGAGCCTTGGCTACCACATTCGCCTACAAGGTTCGGGACCGCGGGGGGAAGCTCGTCTCCGGCACGCTCGAAGCCGACAGCCAGGCGGCGGTGTCGAACAAGCTGCGCCAGATGGGCTTCGCACCGATCCTGATCGAGGAGCACAAGACCTCCATGGCCAAGATGGAGATCAAGCTCCCGTGGGGCGGAAAGGTCAAGCAGAAGGATCTCGCAGTCTTCTCCCGCCAGTTCGCCACCATGATCAACTCGGGCCTGTCGCTTCTGCGCTCACTCAACATCCTCTCGGAGCAAACGGAGAACGCGAATTTCGCTCGCGTGATCGCGGAGGTGCGCAGCGACGTCGAGAAGGGCATGTCGCTGTCGCAGGCGGTCGCCAAGCACCCGAAGGTCTTCAAGCGCCTCTACGTCGCGATGATCCGTGCCGGCGAGATCGGCGGCGTGCTCGACAGCGTGCTCCTCCGCCTCGCCGAGAACCTCGAGAAGGACCTCACCCTGCGGCAGAAGATCAAGAGTGCGATGACGTACCCAGCGGTCGTGTTCTGCCTCGTAATCCTGATCATGATCGGGATGCTGATCTTCGTCGTGCCTACGTTCAAGAACCTTTACCGCGACCTCGGCGGAGACCTACCGCTGCCGACTCGGGTGCTCGTGGCACTCTCCGACCGGGCGAAGCAGTTCTGGTACATCGTCGCGGCGCTCATGATCGGCTCCTTCGTAGGGCTGCGCCGGTGGGTCAACACCGAGAAGGGCCGTGGCAGGTGGGACGCCCTGAAGCTTCGCGCGCCGATCTTCGGCCAGCTCGTGCACAAGTCGGCGCTGTCGCGCTTCAGCAGGACTCTGTCCGTGCTGATGCGGTCGGGTGTCCCGATCCTCCAATCGCTCGAGATCGTCCAGGAGACGGTGAACAACGTCGTCGTGTCGAACGCCGTCCGAGACGTGGCCGCTTCGGTGAAGGAAGGGGAGAGTATCGCGAAGCCTCTCGAGCGCCACGAGATCTTCCCGCCGATGGTCGTGCAGATGATCGCGGTGGGAGAAGAGACCGGGGCGCTCGACACGATGCTTGCGAAGATCTCCGACTTCTACGATCAAGAGGTCGAGGCGACCGTCGAAGCCCTGACGTCGCTCATCGAGCCGGTCTTGATCGCCGTCATGGGCGTCGTGGTGGGCGGCATGGTCGTCGCGCTCTACATGCCGATGTTCAACATCATCAACCTCATCGAGTAGTCGCCGTCGATCGCGGCCCCCCGAACGGGCGGGAGTTCATAGCGACGAGGGACTAGCCCGGAACTAGCGAAAGGGATTGGTTTTCGCCTGGTCGTACCGACGAATCGGACCTTTCATGACACGTCGGGACGCGGCGCCCTTAAGCCCAAGCGAGCGAGCCCCGATATCTCGATTGAGTCGAACGTCGACCCCCGCGCCCCGCGGGAGAAGGAGGATCCACATGTTGAGTGCAATCCGCGAGCGCCTCGCCCGCGGCCGGGAAGACGAGGGTTTCACCCTCATCGAGTTGATGGTGGTCGTGCTCATCATTGCCATCCTTATCGCGATCGCCATCCCGACCTTCCTCGGTGCCAGGAAGCGTGCGCAAGACAAGCAGGCGCAGTCGAACATCCGTATCGCCCTCGGAACCGAAGAGACCGTGTATACGGACAGTCAGCTGTACGTCGATGGTTCCGCGGCTGCGGGCCAGGCCACGCTGAAGGCCGAAGAGGGCAGCCTCAACTGGGACGACGCGTCTCCTGAGGCGGCCGAGCGGGATGTCGCCGTCGAGGCCGTCGACGGAACGTTCCAGGGTGTCGTGCTCAAGAGCTGGAGCTCCTCGGGCACGCTGTTCTGCCTGTTGGACATCCAGTCGGACCTGTCCGCGGCCTTCCGCGGCAACACCACGGCGGGAACGTATTACGCGAAGGTGGCCAACGCCACGTCCGCTACCGCCTGCCCGGCGAGCATCACCGGCAGCGCCTGGTAGTTCGACCGATCCTGGACGAGGCGGCGGAGACCCCGCCGCCTCGTCCGTTTCGTTTCAAGGTTCGAGGCCGAAAGGCCGATATCCGCAGGTAGAAACACTTCTCCCGGGAGATCGATGAGATTGCGCGATCGGCCGGCCGAACCAGAGGCCGGCTTCACCACCGTCGAGCTGATGGCCGCCCTGTCGGTGATGGCTATCGGCTTCTTCGCGCTTGCCGGCGCGCTCGGCTTCGGGCTGCGGCAGGTGACTCTTAGCCGACAGCGCCAAACCGCTACTGAGGTCGGCAACGCACGCATCGAGCATCTGCGCAACGTTCCGTACACGGCCGTTGCACTGACAACTCAGCCCCTGCACGCGAGCGACCCGAACAGCCCCGACTACTACGTGAGCACCGACAACACCCAGTTCGACGTCACCGGCAGCGGGAATTACGAGGACCTGATCGTGGACGACACCGGTGGTCAGG
>JBKKCR010000143.1:0-8551 GCA_046712825.1 Actinomycetota bacterium
TGGCGGCAGCCGAGGTCTTCGGGATGGTTCCGGCCTCGCAGCGGCCGGCGCCGGCGTCGTTGCAGCGGCTGCGGGACGCCATGTCTGTGCCGTCCGTGCGGCTCGCGCTCGACATCGCGATCGCGCGCATCGAAGGCGAAGACACGCAGCCGTTCGTCGAAGCGCTCACCATTATCGATCTAACCTTCCGTGAGCGTTGCGAGTCTTGGGAGGACGCGTCGACCGATCAGATAGAGCGCTCGGCGATCGACGTCGTTCTGGAGAGCGCGATCTCGGAGGAACTGCGCCGGTCGCGCCGTTAGGCCCGGCGCCAGCGGATCAGGTCGCCGTCCTGCTCCTGCTTGATGAGGCCCTCGGCCTCGGCCAGAACCAGGTGCGAGAGCGCCTCGAAGAAGGCGGCGAACCAATGGAATCCGGGGAGGTCGTTCCCGAAGATCTCCGGGACGACTTCGGCCGCCGTCTTCGCTTCCTTGCCGAGCGCGTCCACGGTTGCCCTGAGGCGGAACTCGTGGTGCGCCACGATGCGCGATACGTGTGAGGCGGGATCGAGGAACGGCTCGCCGTGCGCCGGCAAGCCGAGTCGGAACCCGCACTCGCCGATCCGCTTGAGCGAGTCGAGGAAGTTGCCGAGCGGGTTCTCGTCGCCGCCGGGGAAGTACCCGACGTGGGGCGTGATCTTCGGCAGGATGTGATCGCCGGTCAGCACGATCCCTTCGTCGCCGAGCGAGAAGCAACAGTGACCCGGCGAATGTCCGGGCGTGTGCACGACGCGCATGCGCCGGTCGCCGAGCTCGAAGATCTGGTCGTCGGTCAGGTACGCGTCGGGCGCCGCCGGACGGTATTCGGGCGCGCCGAGGATCGGCGGGCCACCGGTGCCCTCGGGAAGCTTCGGTCCGCCGTGCCAGTAGAAGAAGTCGCGCATGTTCGGCCCACCGCCCATGCCGGCGAAGATCATCTCGATGTCGCGGCGGTGGATCATCACCTTCGCGCCGGATCGCTCGCGGATCGGGCGGCTCATCCCGTAGTGGTCGGGGTGATGGTGCGTGATAAGCACGGAGTCGATCTCCTCGAGCGGCACGCCGGCCTCGGCCAGTCCGGCGTCCAGCGCCTGCACCGCCTCGTCGGTCGTCATGCCGGTGTCGACGAGCACCCACGGCTCGCCGCCGACCAGATAGGCGTTGCAGAACCCGAGGTGTTCGCCGCCGGGGATGGCCGGCAGCGGGATCGGGATCCGCCAGAGGTTCGGCGCGAGCTCTTGCGCTGGTCTCACGTGGTCCCTCTCAGCCGTGGATCTCCTCGCGGATCTCGAAGGTGACCTCGAGGTCCACGATCCAGTGCGTGACGCGGTTCTCCCCGATCTCCAAGCGAAGGTCTTTCACGTGCGCGCGACGGAGGCCGCGCAGGGTGACGCCGGCGCGTGCGATCGCGAGCTCGATCGCCTCTTCGACGCCGTTCGGCGACGTTCCGGTGAGCAGGACCGTCTTCTCGACCATGGCTCTCTCCTCGTGTGGCCTCGGGCGGCGGTCCCATGAGGCTACCGGCGCGAGGCGGGCCGGGCGAGCCGGGACCGGAACGGGGTAGCCTCGTGCGGGCACCCGAACGAACGGGAGTGAACGATGCGTGTCTGCTTGATGGTCGAAGGTCAAGAGGGAGTCACGTGGGATCAGTGGGTGGCGCTCGCGCTCGCCGCCGAGGAGGCGGGGCTCGACGCGCTGTTCCGTTCCGACCATTACCTGTCGTTCTCCAAGCCGCGCGAGCGGGTCGTGCTCGACGCCTGGGCGACGCTGGCCGGTCTCGCGGCGGTGACGCAGCGGATCCGGTTAGGAACCCTGGTGTCGCCGGCGACCTTCCGCCACCCGTCGAACCTCGCAAAGGCGGTGGTCACCGCGGATCACATCTCGAACGGGCGTGTCGAGCTCGGGCTCGGTGCCGGATGGAACGAGGCGGAGCACCGTGCCTATGGGTTCCCCTTCCCGCCGACGGCTGTGCGGATGGAGATGTTCGCCGAGCAGGCCGAGATCATCCACCGCTCCTGGAACGATGACGTGTTCGACTTCGCAGGGAAGCACTACACGGTCGAAGACCTCGACGCGCTGCCGAAACCGGCGAACCAGCCGCACCCGAACCTCCTCGTCGGCGGACAGGCGGGGCCGAAGAGCCTGGCGGTCGCGGCTCGATGGGCCGACGAGTACAACACGATCTTCGCGTCTCCCAAGGAGTGCGCCCGGCGCCACGCGCGCGTCCTGGCTGCGTGGGAGGACGCCCATCGCGACGACGCGCCGGTGTTCTCGCTCATGACCGGATGTGTGGTCGGGTCCGACCGCTCCGACCTGGAGCAGCGCGCCCGGATGCTCATGGGGCGGAGCGGGACCGAGGGGGACGCGAAGGCGTACCTTGCCGGCCTGCCCGACACGATCATCTCCGGCACGGTCGAACAGGCGGCGGAGAAGCTGCGGGCGTTCGAGGGCGCCGGCGTGGGCCGCGTGATGATGCAGATGCAGGCGCACGAAGACGTTGAGATGGTGCACGTCCTCGGGCAGGTCGCGCAGCTGGTGGCGTAGCGGGTGGATCGGCTCGGCTTCTTGGCCGTCTCGGCGGCGGCGGTCCTTTGGGCGTTCGGCGGGACGTACGCGCGGAAGCTGATCGACCGCGGCGCATCGCCCCTCGAGATCACCGAGGCGCGCGCGTGGATCGCGTTCCTCGCGCTCGGCGCGTGGACGCTCTGGCGCGGACGGGTGCGCGGGAAGCGCGAGCCCGGCGAGCCGGTTTCGACGTGGATCGTGGTGCTGTTCGGGCTGTCGCTCGCAGCGGCGAACTACTTCTACTACTCGGCGGTCGCGCCCCTGCCGGTGGCGGTGGCGATCGTGATCCAGTACACGGCGCCGGGCCTGGTCGTGCTCTGGCTCGGGGTGGTGGCGAAGAAGCGGCCCTCCCGACGTGTCGTGGCGGCTCTGGCGGCGGCGTTCGCCGGGGTTGCGCTTCTGTCCGAGCTGCCGGATGCGCTGTCGGGCGGCGCAACCTCGCTGGCGCCGCGCGGTGTCGCGGCCGCGATCGCTTCGGCGTTCGCGTTCGCTGCGTACATCCTGACGGGCGAGTACGTCGAACGATCGGCGGGGCCGGTCGGATCGCTCGTCCGCGGGTTCGGGATCGCGAGCGTGCTCTGGATCGTCATCCAGGCGACGCGCGGCCGGCCCGACACGCTGCTCGATACGTCGCTGCTTCCGGGCGTGCTGCTGCTCGCCGTCGTGGCGACGATCATCCCGTTCTCGCTGTTCCTGTGGGGGCTGGCGCGGATCGGGCCCTCACGCGCCGGGATCGTTTCGACGCTCGAGCCGCTGTCGGCGGCGTTGCTCGCCTACTTCTGGCTCGATCAGTCGCTCGGCGGCCCGCAGCTCGCCGGCGCCGCGCTGGTTATGGTCGGGATCGCCGTGGTCCAAGCTGAGCGGACCGAGACGGGGTCGGTTCCCGTCGACTGAGGCGGTTCTGGCATGAGATCAGCGCCATATGTGGCGCCGGATCGATACCAGAAGCGAGACGAGACGCTAGTCGGGGTAGCAGCGCACCGAGTGGATCTCGCCGCACCCGAGCGCCGGGCCCAGCGTGACCCCGGTCAGCGGCACGATCGGCAGCGTCACCCGTGACGGGGTGGTCCCGCCGAAGTGCACGGTGTTGAGCGCTACCGGCGGCATGGTCCGCGGCGCGTAGGAGTAGTACGAGTCAACCGCCGACGGGGCCATGATCTTGATCTGAAGGCTGTGGCCCGGCCGGAAGACATGCGCGACCGGCCAGATCTCGATCAGGTACTCGTTCACTTCGAGCGGCGTGATGCTCGTCGGGTTCGTGTGCGGGCGCCACGGCCGGTACAGGAACGGCTCCGACGGGTTGAGCGGGTCGGGCTTGGTGTCGTAGTCGCTCGCTCCGTAGGTGATCGCGCGATGGCTCGCTTTCAGGATCCCGCGGGTGAGCCACGACACGTTGCCGTCGGCATCCCGGTCGGTCACCTGAACGAACATGTCGGTGTCCGGCGCCGTCGAGGCGAGGAACAGGTTCGCGGTGATCGGCCCAGCCATCGCCGTGTCGGTCGCGAACGGCGCGCTCACGAAGTCGAGCTCGTCGGGCCCCTGCATGGTCGTCAGCGGCGGCCCAAAGTCCGGCCCGGCGTCGTAGAACCAGGATTGGCGCTTGGTTCCCGACAGGTATGTCGCGGTGCCCTCGGTGGTCTGCGATGCGGACAGCGCGCCGTCGGCCCCGAGGAAGAACGGCGTCCAGGTCGTGTCGGTCATCGGGAACGCATCCGACTCCTTGAACCCGTTCGAGACGATGCCGTTCGCGGTGTCGTGCATCTCGAACAGCGCCCGCACCGAGACGGGGCGAGCGGCGATATCCACGTACGGGTCCGCGATGCCGCGCATCCAATAGTCCATCCAGGCCTTGCGGTCCTTCCAGACTTCGTCGGGTCCGACCTGGGAACCGTGGTTGCCGTTGAGCATCAGCAGACGTTTGGGGACGCCAGTCACACCTTCCCACAGATGTGCGAACCGGTCGCCCGTCTGCTCGTCCTGGAACGCACCCGTGAGGTGGATCGGAACGTCGATATCTTTCGCGTAGTAGATGCCCGAGCGCGCGTGGAACCACTCGCTGTCGACATCGCTGATGCCGTTCAGCAAGGGATCCTCGACGATGGCCCTCCGATGCGTCGCCATGTTCTGAAGGCACTGCTGCGCGATCTCATCCGGGAAATGCCGGACGAGCGCCTGCGCGGAGCCCCCCGCGACGTCGTACGCGTTGCGGATCGCGAGCGCCCACAGCGGCGGGAAGAGATAGTTGCTCACGCCACCGGGATAGGTGATGCCGCGGTAGATGTCGTCGATCATCCCCGAGACGGTCATCGCGACGAGGTGCTTGCCGCCGCCGGTGGCTTTCCACTGCGCACTGTTGTACATCGCGGCGATCATGAAGCCGGTGTTGCCGCTGTACGAGTGCCCGAGGATGCCGACCTTGCCGTTGGACCACGGCTGCTTCACGAGCCAGTTCTCGATCACCTCGACGCCGTCCAATGCTCCTCGCGTCGAGAAGAGATTGAACTCGCCGGACGAGCACCCGGTCCCGCGCAGCTGCGCGTGGACCGTCACGTAATCGTCGTCGTAGCGGAACGCGCTGGTGCCCGCGTGGGAGTCGCCGGCGAGCGGCGGCTCGAAGCACTGACCGAACTGCTCGCAGAAGTGGTCGGCCGTCTCGCCGAGGAACGTCCGGCCCTCGTCAGACGACGAGCCGTTTTCGTAGCCGGCCATCTCGTAGATCGTCGGGTACTTGATCGCACCGGGATTCTCGGGGTCGAAGCTCTCCGGGAAAACGATGCTGACCGCGATCGAGGTTCCGTCCGACACGGTCACGAAGGCGTCGGGGCCGGCATGGACGTGGTCCGCAGGGGCAGGCACTGCGGCGAAGACGCCGGCGAGGAGCGCCGCGGTTAGGAGCAGGCAGCGTGCACGCATGTCGCAGGTACTCCTTCCCAGGTGGGGGACGTGCGAAAAGCTCGAGAAGGGATTTCGCCGAGAGGAGCTCGGTCTCCTGCGGCCGGCTGGCGTATCCTGGCCCGCGATGCGATTCGGCGTGACGATATTTCTGACCGACCGCTCGATCGGCCCCGCGGAGATCGCGCGCGAGGCCGAGGCCCGCGGCTTCATCTCGCTGTTCCTGCCCGAACACACCCACATCCCGAGCAGCCGGGCGACGCCGGCGCCGATGGGTGAGCCGCTGCCCGAGCAGTACCGTCGCACACTCGACCCGTTCATCGCGCTTTCGATGGCGGGCGCAGCGACCGAGCGGCTGAAGCTTGGGACGGGGATCTGTCTCGTCGCGCAGCGCGATCCGATCGTCACCGCCAAGGAAGTGGCGACGCTTGATCTTCTGTCGGGCGGCCGGTTCGTATTCGGGATCGGCTTCGGGTGGAACGTCGAAGAGATCGAGGACCACGGCGTGCCCTATCCGGAGCGGCGCGAGATCGGCCGCGAGCGTGTGCTGGCGATGAAGCGACTCTGGACCGAGGAGGAGGCGTCGTTCGACGGCAAGTACGTGCACATGGAGTCATCCTGGGCGCACCCGAAGCCGGTCCAGAAGCCGCACCCGCCGGTGTGGATCGGCGGCGCGGGCGGGCCGGTCCTGTTCCGTCACATCGCCGAGTACGGTGACGGCTGGATGCCGATCGGCGGGCGCGGTGTCGCGAAGAGCATGCCGATGTTACGTGCGGCGCTCGAGGAGGCCGGACGCGATCCCGCGTCGGTTCCGGTGATCCCGATGGGAACGATCCCCGAGCCCGGAAAGCTCGAATACTTCGCCTCGCTCGGGATCGACGAGGTCATCTTGAACGTCCCAACCGGAACCACCGACGAGGTTCTTCCTATGCTCGACCGGAACGCGAATGCCGTAGAACAGTTCGTGTCCTAACCGATGATGCCAGGCGATCCGCAGACCATCCCCGAGCTGGTGCGCGCAGCTGCTCGGGAATTCGGCGCAGTTGAAGCGGTGGTCGATGAAAAGCTACGCCTCGACTTTTCGGAGCTCGCCGTTCGCGTGAGCGAGGCAGTGCGCGCCTCGATCTCGGCGGGCCTCGTCGTGGGGGATCGCGTCGCGATCTGGGCCCCTAACTGCTGGGAGTGGATCGTCGCCGCGCTCGGCGTCGTGTCGGCCGGCGGGGTGCTCGTTCCGATCAACACGCGCTTCAAGGGACGCGAAGCCGGCTACGTGATCCAACGAAGCGGCGCGCGGATGCTCTTCACGGTGCGCGGGTTCCTGGGATTCGATTACCCAGAGATGCTTCAGGAGGCGCACGGCCCGGTCGCGAACGGCCGGCCGGTCGAGGAGCTCGAGAGCCTCGAGCGGATCGTGCTCTTGCGCGGTGACCCGATCCGGGGAACCGAACCCTTCGCCGCGTTCATCCACGACTCGGAGCACGCAACCGAGGAGGAGGAAGACGTGCGAGTGGGCGCCGTGAAGCCGGCCGACCTCTCCGACATCATCTTCACCTCCGGCACCACCGGGAAGCCCAAAGGCGTCATGACCACCCACGAACAAACCCTGCGCGTCTTCCAGGTCTGGTCCCGCGCCGTCGGGCTCCGCGAAGGGGACCGCTACCTGATCGTCAACCCGTTCTTCCACACGTTCGGGTACAAGGCCGGGATCCTCGCCTGCCTCATGCGCGGCGCGACGATCGTCCCTCACGCCGTGTTCGATGCGCCGAGCGTGCTCGCGAAGATCGCGTCGGAGAAGGTCACCGTCTTGCCGGGCCCCCCCACGCTGTACCAGTCGATCCTCAACCATCCCGATCGCGCTTCGTTCGACCTGTCGTCGCTTCGGCTCGCGGTGACAGGCGCCGCCGTCGTCCCGGTAGCGTTGATCGAGGCGATGCGCGCCGACCTCGGCTTCGAGACGGTTCTCACCGCGTACGGGCTCACCGAGTCGACGGGCACCGCGACGATGTGCCGGCCGACCGACGACGCTACGACGATCGCGACGACGTCGGGCTGCGCGATCCCCGATACAGAGGTCCGCGTTGTCGACGACGCCGGGATCGAGGTCCCTCGCGGGGAGCCTGGCGAGGTCGTGATCCGCGGCTACAACGTGATGAAGGGCTACTTCGAGGATCCCGAGCAGACCGCCGAGACGATCGACGCCGGCGGCTGGCTTCATACCGGCGACGTCGGCGTGATGGACGACCGCGGTTACCTCCGGATCACCGACCGCAAGAAGGACATGTTCATCGTCGGGGGCTTCAACGCCTACCCCGCCGAGATCGAGTCCGAGCTGATCCGCCACCCGGCGATCGCGCAGGCGGCGGTCGTCGGCGTGCCCGACGAACGCCTCGGCGAGGTCGGCGTCGCGTTCGTCGTTCCGCGCGCGGGCTCGACCGTCGATCCCGTCGCGGTGATCGCGTGGGCGCGCGAGCAGATGGCGAACTACAAGGTTCCGCGCCGGGTTGAGGTCGTCGAAGCGCTCCCCGTCAACGCGAGCGGCAAGGTGCTCAAGTTCGAGCTCCGAGAGCAAGCGGCGAAGCTCCTGGCGGGCGGCTGAGAGCCGGGCCGCGGTCCGGCCTGAGCAAGACAATCCCGCCGACCTGCACGCCTGCGTCAGGATCTGCGCGTTTCCGCGAAGGGTGACCCAGAACGGTACTCCTGGAGCAGGGTTGTTGGTCACGCCTTGGGGGAGGGTTCCGGCGTCCGCCCACGCCTTCGCGAGCGAGTCGGGTCCAGGTTGGTGTAACCGATCCACGCCGTACCGGCACAGGGGTCGGTCGTGCAGGCACGTGCGCATCTTCGAGCGTGGCGTCCCCGTCACAAGCGTCCGTCGCCACGCCTTCCAGTCTTTGTCTGTAGGACGAGGCCTGCAAGCCTTCCCCAGTAAATCAGTCCGCCCCAAGGCTGGGGCCCTTGGGGCGAACTGTGGTGGGGGAGATGCTCTGATCAGTCGTCGGACGAGGAGTCCTCCTCGGGTCCCTCGGCCGTGTCGTCATCTACGTCGGAGTCTTCGTCGACGTCGTCAGCGTCGTCAGCGT
>JBKKCR010000144.1:0-5792 GCA_046712825.1 Actinomycetota bacterium
GGCATTGCAGCACATGATCCCTCGCAGCAGCGGCGTGATCGTGAACCTCGGGTCGATCCTGGGCTGGCGGGCGCAGGCCGGCCAGGGACACTACGCGGCCGCGAAGGCCGGCGTCATGGCGCTGACCCGAGCTGCCGCCATGGAGGCCGCACCGCACAACATCCGCGTGAACTGCGTCGCGCCCTCGTTCGCCGAGACCCCCTTCCTGTCCAAGGTCGTGGCCGAGGAGACGCTGGCCGAGCTCCGGGCGCGCGAAGCGTTCGGTCGCGCGGCCGAACCCTGGGAGGTCGCGAACGTGATCGTTTTCCTCGCGAGCGACTACTCCTCGTACATGACCGGCGAGGTCGTCTCGGTCAGCGCCCAGCATCCCTGAGGTTCAAAGCCCCGCAGTTGCGTTTCAGCGCGTATAGCACCTCCAAACGCAACAGCGGCGGGCGGTTGCCTACCCCGGAAACGCGGGACTCTCGGCGTACCCGATCTGATAAGCGAGGAAGTCGTTTCCGGCTTTGACGCCCGTGTACCAGAGCCGGACCAAGCCGGGCTCGAAGAGGACGGTCGGGAACCCCTGCTCGGTCCGTTCGAAGTTCTGGTCGGCCACAAGGATCGGTCCGGGATGGATCTCCCAAGGGCCGAACGGCGACGTGAAGCTCCGGGCGACGCCGATGCCCGTCACCGATGTCAGACCCAGCGGCCCGGTGTCGAAGTCGCCTGAGAAGAACAGGTAGGTGCCGCCGTCGGGGCCGTTGACGAGCGTCGCCTCGTCCGCCGCATTCAGGTTGTAGTCCTGGGCGCGCAGCACCGGGTCCGGGCGTTTGGTCCAGGTGATGCCGTCGGCGGACGTGGCTCCCATGAGCAGGATGCTCGCGAGCGGATCGGTCGTGTTGAGGCACAGCACCAGGCACCAGGCGGTGTAAGCCATGTAGTAGGTGCCTTCGACCCTGATCACCGATGGGCTGAGCAGGGACGTGGAGTCGTAGCTCCACCGCGTCCGGCGAAGGACCGGATCGGAGCCGACGCGCGTGAAGTTCACG
Organism: Actinomycetota bacterium; assembly: GCA_046712825.1. Classification (GTDB taxonomy): domain Bacteria; phylum Actinomycetota; class AC-67; order AC-67; family AC-67; genus DATFGK01. The sequence continues at coordinate 1,032 of JBKKCR010000144.1, forward strand.
CCGTCGGTGGAGCGAGCCACCCCGATGTCGGCCTCGGGGATGGACAGCGGCGTGAGCGGGGTCTTGTAGCCGGCGTAGTACAGGAGGTAGTCGGTTTCGCGCTTGAGTAGGAACGCGGTCTCGATGTGCTCGTCCCATGCGCCCGGCCGGCCCTCGAAGATAACGCCGTCGTTCGTGGGGACGTCTGCCCAGGTGATCCCGTCCGTTGAGGTCGCCATGATGATCGTGGAGTTCGGCGAGCCGACCTTCGGGCCGGTGTAGACCATTCGGTACAGGTCGCCGTCGTGGATCACGGTGGGGTCGGAAGCGATGCGGTCGGGGTCCCGGTATCGCGAGTGCACCGGCCCTTCATGCTCCGTCCACGTCGTCCACGGCCACGGCTGCGCAGCCGCTTGGGAGCCGGAGCCGGCAAGCAGCGCCACGACCGCAGACATCGCAACTAACGCCCGGAGCCTCACGCTCATCCCTTTCGTCATGGGACCGGCGCCCCCTGCGCGTGGACCGGCTTCGATCATGCGTCGGGTTGAAAAACTAGAACGTGTTCTATAGGCTGGCCGGGCCGCCTCGGATGCGGCGAGAAGGGGGACCGCATGGAGTTCGGCATCTTCCTCCAGGGCCACGTAGCCCAGCGCAGCCTCGAGAAAGACCCCGATTTCGAGCACACGTCGCTCATGAACGACGTCGCGCTCGCAAAGGCGGCCGACGAGTCGGGCTTCAAGTACATCTGGGTGTCCGAGCACCATTTCCTCGACGAGTACTCGCACACTTCGGCCTCTGAGGTCTTCCTTGCCTACCTGGCCGGCGTCACGAACCGGATCCATCTCGGCTCGGCGATCTGGAACATCTCCCCCGCGGTGAACCATCCCGTCCGCGTGGCAGAGCGCGTCGCGATGATGGATCACGTTTCCGACGGACGATTCGAGTTCGGCGTCGGGCGCGGCGCCGGCTCGCACGAGGTGACCGGCTTCATGATCGAGAACACAGACGCCACCAAGGCGATGTTCGAGGAGACGTTCAAAGAGTTCGCGAAGATGTGGCGCCAGAACGAATACTCGTTCAAGGGCGACTACTTCGAGGTGCCGCCGCGCAACGTCCTCCCGAAGCCCTGGCGCAAGCCCCACCCACCGATCTGGCAGGCGGCCGGGAACCCGCCGACCTACGAGAAGGCCGCGCGGAGCGGCGTCGGCGCGATCGGATTCAACTTCTCCGCAGCGAAGGCGATGGCGCCCGTGGTCGAGGCATACAAGAAGGCGATCCCCCAAGCCGAGCCGATCGGCGACTACGTCAACAACAACGTGATGATCACGAACTCGGTGGTGTGCCTCGAGGACGGCGAGAAGGCGCGCGAGGTCGCCGCCAGCATGGGAAGCGGACGCCTCCAGAGCCTGGTGTTCCGCTACCACGACACGTTCCCGAAGCCCGAGCACGTCCCGGCCTGGCCCGCCACGCTGCCGGAGCCCGACGTCGAGCAGGTGAAGTGGCGGGTCAAGGAAGGCTACATGCTCTGCGGCGACCCGGACGAGGTCCTCGAGCAGGTGAAGAAGTACGAGAGCGTGGGCTGCGACCAGGTCGTGTTCGGGCTCCCGATCTCGATGCCGATCGAGGCCGCGATCGAAACGGTCCGCCTCTTCGGCAAGCACGTCATCCCGAAGCTCGACCCCGACCCGGTGCACCGCACCACGCGCTTCCGCGACGCGGCCGCCGGCGCCTAGCTACTTCGACGGCTTGATGTTCTGGTTGAATCGGAACACGTTCTCCGGGTCGTATTGGGCCTTGATCTCCGCCAGTCGGTCGTAGTTCTCCTTCCCGTACGCGGCGACGATCCGCTCCTCCCCCTCGTTCCCGATGAAGTTCAGATACACGCCGTCCGACGAGAACGATTTCATGTCCTTGTTGAAGCCGCGCGCCCAGTTCCTCCAGAAGTCGTCGTCCGCCGCGTCCGGCCATACCGCCAACGGATGAGTGAGCCACGGCGTCTTACGGCGCGCCATGGGGGTCTCGTCCGGGGATACGCGAGCGACCTCGCCGCCCCACGGGAAGAAGGCCAGCTGTGACGGCGACGGCTTCATCTGACGGCCGTACTCGGCGAACTTGTCGATCGCCGCGTCGGGGAACGAGTCGTGGAATGCGGACGTCCAGTAGTTCCGATGGCCCGGCGGGTCGTCCAGCATCTTGTTGAACTCCGAATACGGCGCCGGCATCACGAGCTCCACGTCCCGCGTGCCGAACTCGAGGATCGGCGCCATCGCTTTCCGGCCTTCGTCCGCGTCCCCGAACCAAACGCCGAGCACCCCGGTGAGGATCGTGCCCTGAAGGTTCTCCGGGACGATCCCATCCATCGGCGGGCCGGTCAGGAACACGCATCCACCGCCCAGTTCGTCGGGAGCGTCCTCGGCGAAGTCGCGGTAGTTGCGGATGACCTCCTCGGCTTTCTCGGGCGTGTACATCAGCAGCCCGACGAGGATCTCTGCCAAGGGGTCCAGGCGGAACTCGAGCTGGGTGGCGACGCCGAAGTTGCCGCCGCCGCCGCGCAGCGCCCAGAACAGGTCGGGGTTCTCGTCCGCGCTTGCGCGAACCCGCGACCCGTCCGCGGTGACGAGCTCGGCCGACACCAGCCGGTCACACGCCAGGCCCATCTTCCGCTCGGCCCAACCGGAGCCGCCGTTGAGGGTGAGTCCTGCGACGCCGGTGGTCGAGACCCGTCCTCCGGTCGTCGCGAGGCCGTGCTCGGCGGTCGCTGCGTCGACCTCGCCCCAGATCGCACCGCCGCCCACGCGCGCGACGCGCTTGTCGGGATCGACGACGACCTCGTTCAGGCCGCGGAGGTCGAGCAGGATGGCGTCGTCGGCGATCGACATGCCGGCCACGCTGTGTCCGCCGCTGCGGACCGTCAGCTCGACGCCCGCATCGCGTGCCAGCGCGATGACCGCGGCGACGTCGTCGGCGTCCGTAGCGTTGGCGATCAAGGCGGGCTTGCGATCGATCATCGAGTTGAAGAGAGCCCTGCTTTCATCGTAGGAAGCGTCCCCCGGGGCGACCGTGGTCCCCTTGAACTTCTTGCCGAAAGCCTTGAGCGCTGCAGCGTCGATCCCCACCGAGATCCCCTCCTCAGAGCATCGTCCGGAGCGCCTTGCGGTCGATCTTGCCGACCGGCGTCAACGGAACGGCCTGCACGATGTTCACGACGCGCGGGTACTTATAGCCGCCGATCTTGTCCTTGGTGAAAGCGATCAGCTCCTCCGAAGTCGCTTCCGCACCCGGGTTCAGCGATACGAACGCGACGACCTCCTCGCCGAGCTTGGGGTCCTTGCGGCCGACCACGCCGGCCAAAGCGACCGCCGGATGCTCGAGGAGACAGTCCTCGACATCCCGGGGGAAAACGTTGAAGCCGCCGCGGATGATCAGGTCCTTCTTCCGATCGACGATCTTGAGATAGCCGTCCTCGTCGAACGTGCCGATGTCGCCCGTGTAGAGCCAGCCGTCCTTCAGGGTCGAAGCCGTCACCTCTGGAGCCTTCCAGTAGCCCTGCATCACGCCGGGCGAGCGCGTCGTTACCTCACCGGGCTCACCCTTCGCCGACGGAGTGCCGTCGTCGTTGCGCAGCACAACCTCGTAGCCGGGGATCACCTTCCCGACGGTCCCGAGCTTGGGGGCGTCGGGCGGATTCACCGAGATAACCGCTCCCGATTCCGTGCAGCCGTAGCCCTCGCAGATCTTGACGTTCGGGACGCGCCGCATGAACTCCGCGCCGATCTCGGGCGCCAACGGGGCCGCACCGGACGTGAGGAACCGCAGGGACGACAGGTCGTATTCCTCGAGGGGCTGGCCGAGAAGGATCTGGATCATCGACGGAACGACGGTGCCGCGCTGCACCTTCATGTCCTGGCTGAGACGGAGCCACTCCACCGGATCGAACCATTTCATGAGGATCCCGTCTCCCGGCTCCTTCGTGTGCAGCGAGACGACGCTCACGATCAGCCCGAACGAGTGCGACAGTGGTAGCGGCACGAGCACGCGCTTGACTCCCGGAACGAACGAGGCCTCGTCGGCGGATTTCCCGCAGTACCAGAGGTTCTCGTGCGAGAGCATCACGCCCTTGGCTCGCCCGGTGGTTCCTCCCGTGTACATCAGCGCCGCGAGATCGGAGTCGTCACGGATCACGATCTCGCCGGGCGCCGCGTCCTCGAGCGAAGCCAGCGAGATCACTCCGGCCTGCTCGGGGCCGAGCGAGATGATCCACTTCAGGGTCGAGACGCCCTCGGCCGCTTTACGCACGTTGTCGAGGAACTCGGGAGTCGTCACGATCGCGCAGGCTTCTGAATCCTCGAGGATGCGACGCACCTCGTCGGGCGGGAGCAGGAAGATCAGCGGCGTGATCGCCGCGCCGGCACTCCAGAGCCCGCCGTACACGATGCCGACCTCAGGACAGTTGGCCATGAGGACGGCAACGCGATCGCCGGGCGCGATCCCGAGCTCCCTGAAGCCGGTGCTGACCTTGCGGGAGCGCTCGAAGAACTCACCGGAGCGGTACCACTTCCCTTCGAAGAACAGCGATTCGCGATCGCCGTTCCGCTCGAACGACTGCTCGCCGAGCACCGCAAGATTGTGCTCACCCTTGGCCATCGCGACCGCCCCCTCCAGGTTGGTGAGGACAGGCTACAGAGCGATGCGCTCCCGGTGCCATGCGGCCGTCCCCCACGCGTGCGCGAGCGCGGTCGCCTTGTTCAGCCAGAGATGCAGATCATGCTCGTGGGTGTAGCC
>JBKKCR010000145.1:0-13809 GCA_046712825.1 Actinomycetota bacterium
TCAGGACGGCGTAACCGCGCGACGCGAACCAGATGTTGTTCCAGTGATGATTGGACCCGCGGCGGAACTCGCTCGAGACCGTGTCTGAACGTCCGGTCTCTTCCCAGATCGTCTTGTCGTCGGTCCACCCGTGCGCCATGGTCACGAGCGGGATCGGACCCTGCGCGTCACAAGGGATCGTTACATCGACCGACATCGGCAACCCGTCGAAGCTCGGCGCGAATCCCCGGTAGATGACGTAGTGCACCGGTGGCTGGTCCTTGCTGAGGTGCTCGGTGGCGGTGAGCTGAGCGCCCGGCAGCGCTCCGAAGGGGTTGTAGGGCGTGCATAGGGCATCCGCGCGCGCGTGGCCCAAGGTCGCGGCGAGCAGGGTCAGAAAGAGGAGCGATCGCGTCCAGAGTGGCGGCATGGATCCCAATGGGATTCGCGCGAGGAGGGCCCGGTCCCTTCTAGGATTAGATAAGGGTCGCTTTCCGGAGGCCAGATGGCTGAGTACAACCCGTTCGAGCCGGGATTCATCGAGGATCCGTACTCACGGTACGCCGTGATGCGCCGGGAGGATCCGATCCACAAGAGCCCGCTCGATTTCTGGGTCTTGTTCCGCTACGAGGACATCTACAAGTTCTTGAAGGATCCCACGCTCAGCGTTGAGGATCGCAATGCTCGCTCGACCGCGATGGACGACATGATCCTCGAGATCCTCGGGGAGCGGTCAGAGCGAGGCGGCAAGTCGATGCTCAGCCGCGATCCCCCCGATCACACACGGCTGCGAAAGCTCGTGACCAAGGCGTTCACTCCCCGGGTCATCCAAGATCTCCGGCCGCGGATCCAGGCGCTCGTCGACGAGAACCTCGAGGCAGCCGGCGGGCGTGCTGAGATCGACGTGATCTCGGAGCTCGCGTTCCCGCTTCCGTTCGTCGTGATCTCCGAGATGCTCGGCGTCCCGGCATCTGACGGACCTCGGCTGCGCGAGTGGTCGGGCTTGATCGTCCGCTCACTCGAGCCGCTCGTGGATCCCGATACCATCCGCGCGATCGCCGACGCCAGCGATCACATGTTCGAGCACGTGAGCGACCTGATCGCGTGGAAGCGTAAGGAGCCCGGCGATGATCTGCTCTCCGCGCTGATCGCAGCCGAGGAGCACGGGGACGTGCTTTCCGACGAGGAGCTCGTCGAGCAGGTCCTGCTCCTGTATATCGCGGGACACGAGACGACGGTGAACCTGATCGGGAACGGCGTGTTCGCGCTCTTGCGCAACCGCGATGAGCTGGTGCGGCTCCAGCGAGACCAGATGTTGATGTCGGGCGCCGTCGAGGAATTCCTCCGATTCGACAGTCCCGTGCAGATGTCGAGGCGCATCACGCTGTCCGAGATCGAGATCGGCGGGAAGACGATCGAGAAGGGCTCGTTCTGTGCGTTGATCCTTGCCTCGGCCAACCACGACGAGGACCACTTCGGCGAGAGCGCGGAACGACTCGACGTGACGCGCGAGAGCGCGCATCAGCATCTGTCGTTCGGTGGGGGTGTGCATTATTGCCTTGGCGCCGCGCTCGCACGGTTGGAGGGGGAAGTAGCGATCGGATCGCTGATCCGGCGGTTCCCCGCGATCGAGTTCGCGGGAGAGCCCACGTGGAACGGCCGCCTCAACCTACGCGGGCTCGACCGTCTTCCGGTTTCGCTGACGGCATAGAGGAATCCACCTGCGAGCCGCGAAATCCGGGGTAGCGAGGTCTTCGGCCGGAAGGATCAGATGAAGCTGCGCTCGGTTATCTCGGCGTTCGCGATCGGCGTCTTGCTTCTCGCATCCCCGGGGATCGGGGGCGCCGGCCCGATCGATGATCTCCTCGGTCTGCTGTCCCAGCTTCCCTTGCTCGGGCAGCACCTGCCGGGCGGATCGGGCCCCGGAACGGTACAACCGACCGCACCGGCGGATCCCGACTGCCCCAGCGGTCAGGTGTGCCGCGGCTTCGAGGTCTCGTGCCCGGGGATCCAAGCGTCGGCCAGCGGCTATATCGCGACGGGCACGGCCACCGGCCCGGCGCGCGGAGTCGTGATGACCTTCAACGGAGGGGGCGGAGAGGCCTACGAGTTTGCCGATCCCGCTGAATCCGCCTGGCTTGAGCAGCTTCGAAGCGACGGCTTCACGACCGTCCAGGTGCGCTGGGCCGATCCGTGGCTATATGCGTCCTCGGGGGAGGACGTGGGCTCGCACGTCCTGGCATGCCGTCCCGCGACCGTTATCGCATGGGTCCACGACACGGTGTTCGTTCCGATGAGCACGCCGTCGCTCGGCGCCGGCCGTTGCGGGTTCTGCCTGACCGGCAACAGCGGCGGCGGCTCGCAGATCTCCTACGCGATCTCCCACTACGGGCTGGAGGGGATCATCGACGGGATCTTCCCGACGAGCGGTCCTCCGCACGCCGCGATGGCGAAAGCGTGCAAGCACGCCGCCGGCGAAGCCGCCTACTGGTTCCCCGCCCAGAAGGCGGAGTTGATCGATCGCGCTCGCGGCTTTTACCACCAAGATGGTCCGTGCTTGAACCACAACGTGAGCTACGCGTCGAAGTGGGCACAGGAAGGCGTCGACACGGGAGGCAACGACTATCTGCATCCCGCAACGCGCGTGCACATCATCCTCGGGGCGGAAGACGAGGGATACATCCTCGCTCACGGTCAGGACTATGGTGCCCGTCTCAAGCAGGCGGGCTCGACGATGGTGACCGTGCAGGTGATCCCGGGTATGGGGCACAGCCCTTCCGCGCAAGCGCTCGAGGTTCTTCGCGTGTCGCTCTCGAAGTAGAGAACGACGAGGTGCCGCGCTGACGCTCGGCAAGAAGCTCTACGTCACGGCGCGGAAGGATTGGCGCGCCTGGTTGGCCAAGAACCATGCCCGCGAGAAAGAGATCTGGCTCGTCTACTACCGCAAGGGCTCGGGTAAGCGCCGGCTCGCGTACAACGCGGCGGTCGAAGAGGCACTCTGCTACGGCTGGATCGACAGTATCCAACGGAAGATCGACGACGAGTCGTTCGTGCAGCGATTCTCACCGCGCAGACGCGGCGCCAAGTGGTCGGCCATGAACGTGGAGCGACTCCGTCGGCTCGTCGAACAAGGGAAGGTAACGAAGGCCGGGCTGGCTGCAGCGGAAAGCGTGACGGGGAAGAGAGCCGACATCGCGTCCGACATCCTGCGGCGCTTGAAGCGCGACGAGGCGACGTGGAAGAACTTCCAACGGTTCCCGGCGTCCTACAAGCGGATCCGTATCGGGTGGATCGAGGGGGCTCGCAGCAAGCCGGAGGTCTTCGAGCAGCGAATGAAGTATCTCTTGAAGATGACGTCCCAGAACAAGCGCTACGGGCGTTCAGTAACGGAGCGTTACAGCAGCGCCTCTGGGATGGGCATGCTCTGCGAGCGCAGCCATTCGCCGAGCGCTTTGCCTTGTGGATCGAACCGCGCCGACGAAGAGACTCCTTCACCCAGGATCCCGTCGATCACGAAGTTCATCGCGCGTAGATGCGGTAGGACGTAACGCGTTACGGGGAGATCGGCCGTCTCGGGGAGCAGCCGGCGCAGCTCCTCGACAGTGAGCGCGCTCGCCAGCCATCGCCATCCGTCGTCTGAGCGCGCCCACACGCCGATGTTCGCTGTGCCGCCCTTGTCTCCGCTCCGCGCGCCGGCGACGAGCCCCAGCGGCGCTTCTCGCGTGCTTCCCGTCGGCAGCGGTTCTGGGAGCGCGGCCGGCGCCGGATCCTCCAACGGTTGCGTAGCCGACGACGGCTCGATCGTGACGTGATCGCCGCCGGGAAGGACGACCGAGTGCTCGATCAGTGCGGGATCGACGAACGCTGCGGTATACACGCCGTACGGACTCGCGTCCATCGGGGGCGCGGTTACATGGAACCCGGGGTAGCTCGCCAATGCGAGCTCGATCGCTGCGCGGCTGAACACCCGCCCGACGACCGTGCCGTCCGGGTCCTTCGCCGTTACGCGCAGGAACGCGCTCGCCTCTTCCTCGGTCGCCGCGGACGCCCGGTCGGTGCGCGCGAGCGACCAGACGATCTCGGCCGGCTCCTTCTCGAGGGCAGCCTCGACCTGGTCGCGGATGAGGGCGGCCTTCTCCTCGATGTCGAGCCCGCAGAGGACGAACACGACTGAGTTCCGGAAGCCGCCGAGGTGGTTGAGGCACACCTTCAGCGTCGGGGGCGGGGGCTCGCCGCGAACGCCCGTCACGCGCACGCGATCGGCTCCGTCCTGCGCGAGCTCTATCGTGTCGAAGCGCGAAGTGACGTCCGGCCCGGCGTACCGAGGGCCGCCGATCTCGTACAAGAGTTGAGCGGTAACCGTCTCGACCGTGACGGCACCGCCGGTGCCCGGATGCTTGGTGATCACGCTCGAGCCGTCCGCATGTATCTCGGCGAGCGGGAAGCCCGGGTGCCGAGCGTCGATCTCCTTGAAGAACGCGTAGTTGCCGCCGGTCGCCTGCGCGCCGCATTCGAGGATGTGGCCGGCGACCGTCGCGCCGGCGAGCCGGTTCCAGTCGTCGCGCGCCCAGCCGAAGTGCGCCGCTGCAGGGCCGACCACCACCGAGGCGTCGGTGACGCGGCCGGTGACGACGACGTCCGCGCCTCGGCGGATCGCCTCTGCGATCCCCCAGCCACCGAGATACGCGTTGGCGGTGAGCGGCGCGCCGAGGTCGAGCTCGGCCGCGCGTTCGCGAAGGTTGTCGCCCTCGACGTACGCGATCTTTGGGTGGAGACCGAGCCGGTCTCCGAGCTCGTGCATCGCCTCGGCGAGCCCCTTCGGGTTGAGCCCGCCGGCGTTGCTGACGATGCGAACGCCTTTGTCCATCGCGAGGCCGAGCGACTCCTCCATCTGCGAGAGGAACGTGCGCGCGTATCCCGCGTTGGGGTCCTTCATCAGCGTCCGCCCGAGGATGAGCATCGTGAGCTCGGCGAGGTAGTCGCCGGTCAGCACGTCGAGCGGCCCGCCCTCGAGCATCTCGCGCACCGCCGAGAAGCGGTCGCCGTAGAAGCCGGAGGCGTTTCCTATGCGAAGGATCTCGTCGCTCGCCACGCCGGAACTATGCGAGGGGTCGGACCGGCCGCGCAAACGCGATGGGCGGGAGAGCGGTTCAGCGTCTTCGAGCGCGGGCGATCGCGTTCCCGACGCGACTGATGAGGACGTCTCCGTTGAACGGCTTGTAAACGAAGTCTTCGACGCCTGTTCGGAGGCTTTCGACCTCGACCGCGTCGTCTTCCATACCCGTCATGATGATGATGGGCGTGCGGCTCGTGGCCGGATCCGATTTCATGCCGCGTACGATCTCCGTCCCTCGCATGTCGGGAAGGCACATGTCGAGCAGGAGGAGGTCGAACGTTCCCCGTCTGGCGGAAGCTATGGCCTCCGCTCCGGTGCCGGCGGTCGTTACGTCGTAGTCGTCCGCGAAGATGACCTCCGCGAGACGGCGCAACGAGGGATCGTCGTCGACCACAAGCAGGTGAGGTCGCCGCTCGACCCCCGTCTTCTGCCGGTACATCGACTGGTCGGCGTGCTCCATCAGCTCGTCCAACGAACACGGCTTCTCCGGGTTGTACAGGTGTACCCCGACGCTGAGTGAGAGCCGGTACGGACGCTGGCGCGCGCTATGAAACTCGTCGAGGTTCTGGTTGACACGGTCGACGACGAGCTGGGGCGAAATGTTCGGCGCGACTTGGATCAGCGCGCAAAACTCATCGCCACCTACCCGCGCGAGGATATCGGACTCGCGAAGGGTCATCCGCAGGACCTCGGCCACGTCATTCAACGCGCGATCACCTTCCTGGTGGCCGAGGGTGTCGTTGATGATCTTCATGCCGTTCACGTCGACGAAGATCAACCCCAGCGGCGTCCCCGAGCGATCGGAGGAGCGCAGCGCCTGCTCGCCGAGGGTCATGAAACCCCGGCGGTTGCGAAGGCCCGTCAGCTCGTCGTCGAGCGCGAGCTCACGGAGTTCGCTCATCGCCCCGTGGCGCTCTATCGCGTAACGGAGGGCTCGCTTGAGAGCAACGCCATCTACATGACCCTTCACCAGGTAATCCTGGGCGCCGGCATTCACCGCGTCCACCGCGAGCTGGGCGTCACTCAAGCCGGACAGCACGACGATGGGCACCCCGGGAGCATGGGCTCGGGCCCGCTCGAAGGTCTCCAACCCGTGGCCGTCGGGAAGCGACAGGTCGAGCAGCACGACATCGATCCCACCTTCGTCAAGGCGCGCGAGTCCATCAGAGAGCCGCTCCGCACGGACGAGGTCGACGTCCTGCCCCTGCGCATCCGCTAGTGCGAGCCCGATGAGCCGGGCGTCGCCCGGGTTGTCCTCGATGAGCAGTGCAGTGATGCGGGTGTTCGGCATGACGGTCACGCCGACGGAAGGCTCACAACCGAGAACCAGAACCGCTCGATCGATTTCACCACACCGATGAACTGGTCCAGATCGACCGGCTTGTTGATGTAGCAATTCGCGTGCAGGCTGTAGGTCCTCAGGATGTCCTCCTCGGCTTTGGAGGTAGTGAGGACGACGACTGGGATGCGCTTGAGATCCGGATCCTCCTTGATCTCGGCGAGCACCTCTCGGCCGTCCTTGCGAGGAAGGTTCAAATCGAGCAGCACCAGGTCGGGCCGTGGTGCATCTCCGTGGCTCTTCTCGCGGCGGAGGAATGCCATCGCCTCTTCGCCGTCGCCGACGACGCTCATGTGATTACGGATCTTGCCCTCCTTGAGGGCCTCGATCGTCAACCGGACGTCGCCGGGGTTGTCCTCGACGAGAAGGATCTCGATCGGTCGATCCGAGCCGTTCAAGGTCATGACCCCTCGATTCTGTTGGTCGGCAGAGTGAACAGGAACGTCGTGCCGCGGCCGGGTTCGGACTCCAGCCATATCCGGCCGCCGTGTCGCTCGACGATCTTGCGACAGACGGCGAGCCCGATACCCGTTCCTGGATACTCCTGGCGGGAGTGCAACCGCTGGAAGATGGCGAACACGCGGTCGGCGTGGCGGGGATCGATGCCGATCCCGTTGTCCCGCACGGCGAAGAGCCACTCGCCGTCGCCGTCGCCGTGTCGCTCGGCATCGACGTGGATCTCGGGCGTGCGTTCGCCCCGAAACTTGATCGCGTTCGCGATGAGGTTCTGGAAGAGACGCATGAGCTGGGAAGCATCCCCCATCACGGTTGGGAGCTCGCCGACGGCCACGGTCGCACCGCTCTCTTCGATCGCCGTCGTGAGATTGGATCGAACAAGCTCCAGTGTCTCCGCGCAGGACAACGGTTCCAGCTGCTGCTCTTGTCGGCCCACCCGCGAGTACGTCAGAAGGTCGTTGATCAGGCTCTGCATCCGCGTCGCCCCGTCGACGGCGTACGAGATGAACTCGCGCCCTTCCTCGTCGACGATCTCGGCGTAACGGCGTTCGAGGAGCTGGCAGTAGCTTGCAACCATGCGGAGCGGCTCTTGGAGGTCGTGGGAGGCGACGTACGCGAACTGCTCCAGCTCTTGGTTGCTGCGCTCGAGGTCTCGCTGGATCCTCTCGAGGTCGCGGGCGCGCTCGTAGAGCTCGCGCAGAGCCGTCTCCGCGATCGCTTCGGCCGCGGCTCGAGCCTTGCGTTCACGCTCGTATCGTTTGGCCGGAACGGTGTCCGTCCGCTCCTGAACCTCAGGCATGGGCGCTCAGTCTCGCGCGAAGGTGCATACGAGGAGGCATCGCTCGTCGCCTCGCAGCATGCACTCGGGTTGTTCGATGGCCACCGCATCTCCGAAGTGGTCTGCGGCGCCCTCGATCAGTCCTTCGGCGAACGCGCACATCTTCCGCGCCGACCAATAGCCGATCGAGAGCGGGCCATCCGTCTGATCCTCGAAGTCGAACGTCGGGACATCGGCACCCGGATACAGTTTCCGCACCTCCGGATGGATGATGTCGTTGAGTGTCAGCAGGAAGGGGCGCGTGGCCGCGTGCTCGTCGAAGAACACAGGGTACGTCTTGGCGAGAAGTGGGATCGCGCTTCTGCCGAACCATCGGAGAACCGCATCGGGCGTCACATCGAGTGCGCTGGATGCGACGCCCACGAGCTTGAACGCTTCCGCGTCCGGATACGTCCCGAGTGCGGTGTAGGCTCCGTCGAGTCCTGCCGCTTCAAGAAGGGAGTCCCAGGTCGCTTCGCCGTATTCACTTGAAACGGCGTCTTGGAGCAGATTGAAGACGATCCCCTTCATCGGTGTCCTTCCCCAAGCCGGCGACGGACCTGGTCGTCATTACTTGATTCGGTTGAGTAGAGAGGACCTTGAACACCCTTGCGGGCGATTTGCTGCTTCTGCGCGCTTCCTTCTCAGCCGATGCGTTCCAGCCGCACCGGCGATCCATTGGCTGGGATGCTTCTTCGACCACCCGTGACCTCTGTTTTGACGGGCGGACGCGCGGTAGATACAGTCACGACGGTATGTTTCTTCACCGCAGCAGTCAGATCGCCCGGTGCGTAGGTGCCTGAGGTCAAGGCCCGTCGCACGCAGGAGGAACGCAGCGCCACGACGCGCGCGCGGCTCCTCGACGCGACCATCGAGTGCCTCGTCGAGCTTGGGTACGCGGGCACGACCACGACAGAGATCGTGAAGCGCGCCGGGGTTTCCCGCGGGGCGCAGGTCCACCACTTCCACACGAAGGCGGAGCTGGTTGCGGAGGCGATCGTCCATCTGTCCCGCAAGCGGCGGGAGGAGCTCCGGCACGAGCTCGAGACCGCGAAGGCGAACGGGGATCGCTTCTCGCTCGCGGTGGACCTCCTCGCGAAGTCGTTCAGCGGTCCGCTCTTCGCGGCCGCGATGGAGCTGGTCGTGGCCGCCCGGACCGACGAGGCGTTGCGGCCCGCCGTGCGCGCCGTCGAACGCGACGCCGACGAGGGCATCCGCGAGCTCTGCGGGAAGGTGTTCGGTCCCGAAGCGCTTCGTCGCAAGGCGTTCCGGGATGCGATCGAGATAACGATCCGGCTGACGGCCGGCATGGCGATGACCCAGATGATGCGGGGCGAAGGGAACGACGCCGAGCTCCTCGCTGCGTGGAAGCGAGCGGTGCGGCCGCTGATCGAAGAGGGCGCCCGGTCGCGTCCGCGACGCTGACAACGAAGGGAGACGAAGAGATGAGCGATGTCAGGTTCGATGGACGGGTGGCGATCATCACCGGTGCCGGCGGCGGCTTGGGGCGCGAGCACGCGCTCCTCCTCGCCTCGCGCGGTGCCGCAGTGGTCGTGAACGATCTCGGCGGGAACGCGGACGGCACGGGCGCGGGGCAGAGCGCGGCCGACCTGGTCGTCAAGGAGATCACGGACGCCGGCGGCCAGGCGGTCGCGAACTACGACTCGGTCACCACGCCGGAGGGTGGCGAGGCGATCGTCAAAGCAGCGCTCGATGCATTCGGACAGGTCGACATCGTCATCAACAACGCGGGAATCCTCCGCGACAAGTCCTTCGTGAAGCTCTCGCCGGAGGATATGAAGGCCGTGCTCTCGGTCCACCTTGAGGGCGCCTTCTTCGTCTCGCGGCCGGCGTTCCGGTTCATGAAGGAGCGCGGCGGCCACGGACGCTTCGTGTTCACGGCGTCGGCCGCCGGTATCTTCGGCAACTTCGGCCAGTCGAACTACGGCGCCGCGAAGATGGGGCTCGTCGGCCTGTCGAACGTGCTGGCGCAGGAGGGCGCGAAGTACAACATCCTCTCCAACGTGATCGCGCCGATCGCGCAAACCCGTCTCCTCGGCGATCTTCTGGGCCCCCTCGCCGACAAGCTGAACCCGTCGCAGGTGTCGGGGCTGGTCGCGTACCTGTGCTCGGACGATTCCACGGTGACGCACGAGATCTTCTCGGTCGGTGGCGGGCGCGTTGCTCGCATCTTCGTCGGTCTGACGCCCGGTTGGTTCGGCGGGCAGGGATCGGTGCCGACGCCGGAGGAGATCCGCGATCACCTCGACGAGATCCGCGACACCAACGGCTTCATCATCCCGGGGAACGCCGCCGAGGAGCTCGCGGCCGCGGTCCCGCTGCTTACGTCCTAAGTCCGAGGAGGCATCGATGCCGATCGAACCCGAAAAAGCGCTGGGCGCCGAGTTCCCCGAGGGTCAGGCTTCGTGGGAGCCCGACGACGTGATCCTGTACCACCTGGGCGTCGGCGCCGGTGCGCAGCCGACCGACCCGGCAGAGCTCGAGTACACCTACGAAGCCAATCTCAAGGTTCTACCGAGCTTCGGCGTGATCCCCGTGTTCGGAGCGCTCGGCGGACTGTTCAGCGTTCCCGGATTGACCTTCAACCCGGTGATGCTGCTCCACGGCGAGCAGGACATCGAGATAGCCGGCCCCATCCCGACCCAATCGAAGGTCGTCTCATCGGGGCGCATCGCGAACATCTACGACAAAGGCAAGGGTGCCGTCGTCGTTATCGAGTCCAACACGACCGACGACGACGGGAAAGCCCTGTTCACGAACCGGTTCTCCGTGTTCCTCCGCGGCGAAGGCGGGTTCGGTGGCGAGCGCGGCCCGGAACCGGGCAACGTCGCTCCCGATCGCGAGCCCGACCGGGTCGTCGAATCGCCAACGCTGCCGCAGCAGGCGCTGCTGTACCGGCTGAGCGGGGACAAGAATCCGCTGCACGCGGACCCGAACTTCGCGGCGATGGGCGGTTTCGACAAGCCGATCCTGCACGGGCTCTGCACGTTCGGGGTGGCCTGCAAGGCCGCGGTCGATCACGAGCTCGGCGGCGACGTCTCGAAGGTGGCGCGCTACCAGGTCCGCTTCTCTGGTCACGTGTTCCCCGGCGAGACGATCGTGACCTCGATGTGGCGCGAGGGCGACAAGCTGCTCCTCCAAGCGACGACCAAGGAACGCGGACTGCCGGTGCTGACGAACGCGGCGATCACGCTGCGCTAACAAACACAGGGGGTTTCGACATGGGACGCAAGGTGTACGTGGTCGGGGTCGGGATGACGAAGTTCGAGAAGCCCGAATCCCGCGACTGGGACTATCCCGAGATGGCGAAGGAAGCCGGAACGAAGGCGCTCGCCGACGCCGGGATCTCGTACGACAAGATCGAGCAGGCGTTCGTCGGCTACGTGTACGGAGAATCGACCTCCGGTCAGCGGGCGGTCTACGAGCTGGGCCTGACCGGAATCCCGATCGTCAACGTCAACAACAATTGCTCCACGGGATCCACGGCCCTCTATCTCGCGCGGCAGGCCGTCGAGGGTGGGATCGTCGACTGCGCGCTCGCGCTGGGCTTCGAGAAGATGAAGAAGGGCTCGCTCGGCGGCACGTTCATGGATCGCGCGATCCCGGTCGAGTGGCACTACACGCAGCTCTTCGAGCTGTTCCCGCCCGAGTCCTCGCCGCCCGCGCCCCAGATCTTCGGAGACGCCGGCCGCGAGCACATGGACCGCTACGGGTCGCGCCCCGAGAACTTCGCGTGGATCGGATGGAAGAACCACAAGCACTCCGTGAACAACCCGTACGCGCAGTTCCAGCAGGAGTACTCGATGCAGGAGATCCTCGACGCGAAGATGATCCACGCGCCGCTCACGAAGCTGCAGTGCTCGCCGACGTCGGACGGGTCGGGGGCGGCGATCCTTGCCAGCGAGGACTTCGTGCGCGAGCACGGCCTGGAGGATCAGGCGGTCGAGATCGTCGCGCAGGCGATGGCCACCGATCCCAAGGAGACCTTCGACCGCCGCAGCGCGATCTCGCTCGTCGGCTCCGAGATGACCCGCAAGGCCGCGAACCAGGTCTACGAGAAGTCGGGGTACGGGCCGGAAGACGTCGACGTGATCGAGCTGCACGACTGCTTCTCGACCAACGAGCTGATCACGTACGAGGCGCTCGGACTCTGCGAAGAGGGGAAGGGTGGGACGCTCGTCGACGAGCAGGCGACGACGTACGGCGGCCGATGGGTCGTGAACCCGTCCGGCGGCTTGATCTCGAAGGGGCATCCGCTCGGCGCGACCGGTCTGGCACAGTGCTCGGAGCTCACCTGGCAGATGCGCGGCACCGCCGAGGCACGCCAGGTGCCGGACGCCAAGCTTGGTCTGCAGCACAACATCGGGCTCGGCGGCGCCGTGGTCGTGACGATGTATCGCAAGGCCGATCTGCCAGGAAGTTCCCGGACGGCGAAGCGATGACCCGCCTCTCGGAAGAGCAGAAGGCGTTCGTCGAGGCGATCCGCGACTTCTGCAAGCGCGAGGCGGGTACGCGCGAACAGCGCAACGCGCTGACCGACGGCGGCCGCACGCCTCACAACCCGGAGCTGTATCAACAGATCGCCGACCTCGGTTGGTTCGGCGTCGCGGTTCCCGAGGAATACGGCGGCGCCGGGGGCGGCATGGTCGACCTGTGCCTGTTCCTCGAGGAGACGGCGCGCGGTCAGCTTCCGATCGCCGGATTCTCGGTGTCGGCGATCGTCGCCGGCGCGTATGAGCGCTTCGGAACAGAGGAGCAGAAGAAGGAGATCCTCGGCGGCATCGTTCGCGGACGCGTCGAGGCGATCGCGATGTCGGAGCCGGACTCAGGATCGGACGTCGGCTCCCTCAAGTGCAAGGCGGAGCGTCGCGACGGCGGCTTCGTGATCAACGGACACAAGACTTGGATCTCGGCCGCGCATCACGCCGACCACATCCTGCTGGTGTGCCGGACCGACAACAATGGCTCCAAGCACGAGGGCTTGAGCATGATCTCGGTCCCAACCGACGCGGCCGGCGTCGAGATTCGCGGGATCGACACCATGGGCGGTCGCGAGGTGAACGACGTCTTCTTCACCGACTGCTTCGTTCCGGAGTCGAACGTCCTCGGGCAGGTCGACCAAGCCTGGATGCAGCTGATGGCGGGGCTCAATGTGGAACGCCTGATCATCGCGGCGCTGATCCTCGGCGTCGGGCAGCGCGCGTTCGACGACGCGCTCGCGTACGTGAAAGAGCGGAATCAGTTCGGCCGGCCGATCGGCTCGTTCCAGGTGTTGAAGCACCGGATCGCCGACATGGCCACCGAGCTCGAGTGCGCGCGACTTCTGGTTTACGACGTCGCGTCGAAGGTCGACGAGGACCCGACCGCTCTGTTCCCGCGCGAGGCGTCGATGGCCAAGATCAAGGCCACCGAAACCGCCAAGCGCGTGGCACTCGAGGGTATGCAGATGATGGGCGGCAACGGCTATACGACGGAGTTCGAGATGGAGCGCCACGTCCGCGCGACGCTGGTCTCGACCGTCTACGGGGGAACGAGCGAGATCCAGCGCGAGATCGTCGCGAAGACGTTCGGGTTGTAGGGCGCTCGGCAGCTATTTGCCGCTTGCCTGCAGGTCCTTCTTGGCCTCAGGCTCGACGCCCTTGAGAGGCTCGACGGGCTTCCGGCCGCGCTCGGTACGCCAGATGCTGAACGCGGCTGTCGATGCCGCAAGCCAAGCGGCGCCGAGCGCGAACCCACCGAGCACGTCGGTCAGGTAGTGAACCCCCAGCGCCAGACGCGAGAAACCGATCGCGAGCACCAGCAACGAGACGCCGACGATCACCGAGCGGCGGAAACGCTTCGGTATCACGGGCATGAACGTGAGCAGCAGAGCTCCATACACGACGGTGGATGACATCGCGTGCCCGGAAGGGAAGCTCTTCCCATGCGCGAGGAGGATCGGATCCTCGAGCGAGGGCCGCGGCCGGTCGACCACGATCTTGACGACGGAATCGATGATCCCGCCCACGATGGACGTTGTGACCAGGTAAGCCGCGAGGCGCATCCGATTGCGGCGCCAGAGGTAGATCGCGGCGACGGCGA
>JBKKCR010000146.1:0-3458 GCA_046712825.1 Actinomycetota bacterium
GCGTTGGACACCAAAGACTGGGACACGCTGCGGACGCTCTTCACCCCCGATGCCGTCGTCGACTACACCGAGGAGGGCGGGGTCCGCGGAACGGTCGAGGATGCGATCGGCTGGTTCCAGAAGGCGATGGCTCCGTTCACCGCGAGCCAGCACTTCGTCACGAACCGTCGCGTGAAGGTCGACGGCGACGAGGCGCAGGTGGACGCATACATCTTCAGCCCGCTCGGAATGCCGAACGGCAACCCCGGTGGCCTGACGCTGGTGTTCGCCGGCGGAACCTACGAGGACGTCCTTCGCCGCACACCCGACGGGTGGCGGTTCGCCGCGCGCACGATCCACGCGTCGTGGTTCCACGCCGGCCTGCAGGGTGGGGCCGCGCCGCCGAAGACCGCGGGCTGATGCTGCTCGAGGGCAAGGCCGTCGTCGTGACCGGCGTCGGCCCCGGGATCGGACGTGAAGTTGCGCTCGCGCTCGCGCGCGAGGGCGCCGACATCGCGCTCGGTGCCCGCACCGAGGAGCGCCTGCGCGAGGTCGCGGCGGAGGTCGAGGCGCTCGGGCGAAAGGCAGTCTTCGTTCCCACCAACATCGCGAAGGAAGAGGATTGCCGCGCGCTCGCCGACGCCGCGGTGCAAGCCTTCGGCCGCATCGACGCGCTGGTTCAGAACGCGTTCAAGCAGCCGCCGATGCGGACCATCGAGGAGGAGTCGGCGCTCGAGTGGGAACGCTCTTTCAAGATCAACGTGATCGGATCGATCTCGATGGCGAAGGCCGTGCTGCCGGCGATGAAGGAGCAGCGGTCGGGATCGGTGGTCTTCGTGAACTCGCTGTCGGCGCGGAACTCCGACGCGACGCTCGGCGCGTACGCGGCGGCCAAGGCGGCGCTGCTGTCGGTCGCGCGCACGCTGGCGCGCGAGTGGGGAGAGTACGGGATCCGAGTGAACTCGGTGGCGCCGGGCCATGTCTACGGGCCGAACCTCAAGTGGTACTTCAACCACCTCGCGGAGGAGCAGGGCCGCACCTTCGAGGAGGTCAAAGGCGAGATCGACGCGCTCTCCCCGATGCGGCGCATCGCCACGTCGGAGGACGTCGCCGGCGCGATCCTGTTCCTGGCGTCGGATCTGTCGGCCGGGATGACCGGGCAGACGCTCGACGTCAACGCCGGCGCGTACATGGCGCTCTAGCCCCCGGGCAGGGGGAGGCCGTGACCGACGTGCATTTCACGGATCCCGGCCCGTACGAGATGGGCGCGCCGACGGTCCCACCGCTCGACGGAGGCCTTATCGGCGACGCGCGTCAAACCGATGATGTGATGGCCGCGCTTGGGGTTCCCGGCTACGGGCCGGACGGCTGCACGCCCGTGGGTTGCCGCTAAGTCAACCCGTCCGCCGTCACGAACGGCTCAGCGGCATCGAGCTCGGCAGCGGCGACGCGCTCCTCCAATTCTCGCGGGTCGAACCAGCTCAGCTCCAGCTGTTTCGCGCGGCGGAAGTACAGCTGCATGTCGATGTCGCGCGTGAACCCGATCCCGCCGAAGACCTGTTGCCCGAGCTTCGTCACTCGCCGGTAGACATCGCAGCCGTAGAGCTTCGCCATCGCGGCCAGCGTGCGGGCGTCCTTGCCCGCGGCCCTCGCCCACGCGGCCTGGTACACGAGCGCCTTGGCTCCGCCGATCTCCGTGTACGTCTCGGCCAGCGGATGCGCGATCGCTTGGAACGAGCCGATCGGCTTGCCGAACTGGACCCGCTCCTTCGCGTACTCCACCGCCATCTCGTGTGCGCGCTCGGAGCCGCCGTTGGCCTGCCCCGCCACCGCGATCAGGCCGTCGATCATGACCTCCTCGAAGGTCGACCAGCCGGAAGCTGGATCACCGAGCGGCTCGGCTTCGACGCCGTCGAAGGTCACCTGGAAATCCGGTCCCGAGCCGAGCGTCTCGGTCTTGCGGAGCGTCACGCCGGCATCCGTGGGATCGACCAGGAACAGCCCCACGCCTGCGTCCCTCCGAGCGAGGACGAGGAGCCGGGTCGCCGCCGACGCGAACGGGACCATGATCTTCTCGCCAGTCAGACGCCCTTCCGCGGCGCGCATCGCGACGCCTTCCTCGGAGGCGCTCCGCTCGGGCTCCTGCCAGGCGACCGTGACTATCGCTTCTCCCGAAGCGAGACGCGGCAGCCATTCGCGGCGCTGTTCCTCACTCCCGGCCGCGCCGATCAGCCCGGCGCCGAGCACGCTCGACACGAAGTAGGGCGCCGGCAGCAGCGATCGCCCGAGCTCCTCGGCGATCACCACCGTCTCGAGGATCGTCTGTCCGACACCGCCGTACTCCTCCGGGATCGTCAGCCCGAGCAGCTCCATGCGCGCGAGCTCTTGCCAGGTCTCGTCCCGGTAGCCGGTGGCGTCCTCCTCGAGAGACTTCACGATCTCCGGCGTCGCGTGCTTGGCGCAGAGGTCGCGCACCGCCTCGCGAAGGGCTTGCTGCTCGTCGGTCCAGGTGAGATCCACGTCAGTCCTTTCGTTTCTTGAGAAGCTCCAGCGGGCCGGGTGCGTCGGGCGTCCACGCTTTCCCCGCGCGCTTCCACGGGTTGTCACCGTCGTCCTTCGGCACCGCGACCCGGGCGATGCATTCGGTCGCCCGCTCCTCCCCCACGACGAGGGAGACGTCCACGTCCGCCCAGGTGCAGCCGGCGTCGTCGGTCGTCACGTCGCGGACCACGCCCTCGAAAGCGAGCGCGTCGCCGGTGCAGATCGAGCGCCGCATCCGGAACCGCATCTTGCCGAGCCGGCCCAACGGCCCCGTCCAGTCGGTGAGGTAGCGCTCGATCCATCCGGCCTGGTTCGGCGTATTCAGGAAGATGTCGCGTGTCCCGGCGCGGTTCACCGCCCAGTCGTGGTCGTGGTGCTGCGGCTGCCAGTCGCGCGAGGCGGATGCGCCCATGATCACCATCCGCGCGGTGACCTTCACGTCGAGCCGCGGAAGCGCGTCGCCGGGCTGAGGCGTCACGGAGAGACCTCCCGCGTGTAGGCGAACATCTCGTAGGTCTCGACGCCGGCGACCTCGCCGTCCTGGGTTGTGTAGGTCACGTCGATGATCCAGGAGCGCCCGGTACCGAGCCGTGTTGTCTTCGGTTCGGAGATCTCGCGGATCCGCTGCGTCGTCATGATCCGGTCGCCGGGGCGCACGGGGACGCCCAGCGTCATCTCGTTGTACGCGACGATCCCTTCCGGCAGGTCGAGTGCCTTCTTGAGCGCGAAGTGCAGCGACAGGGGCATACGCATCTCGGTGCGCCCCGGCACGAACTGCAGCGGACGCATCCACGCCGACAGCATCGAGGGTGGAGCGATCGGGCCGCCGGTCGTGCGCTTGGCCAGGAGCTCGTCCCAGAACAGCGGGTTCGCGTTCTCGGTCGCCTCGAGCCAGTGCAGGATGTAGCCGCGCTCGCACACGATGTCGCCGGGCGGGT
>JBKKCR010000147.1:0-15081 GCA_046712825.1 Actinomycetota bacterium
TCGACGCGACCCGGCGGCTCGCGCAGGGCGCGGCGGCGATCGCGGTTCAGCACCCGAGTTTCCTCGGATGCCTCGAGGACGTCTCGATGCTCGCCGAGATCGCGCACGAGCAGGGCGCCAAGCTGATCGTCCACTTCGATCTCACGTCGGCCGGTGTGCTTGAAGCGCCGGGTGCGCTGGGGGCCGACATCGTGGTGGCGGAGGGGCAGCCGTTCGGAAACCACCTGAACTTCGGCGGACCGTACGTCGGTGTGATCGCCTGCCGTCGCGAGGACGCGCGCCGGCTCCCCGGCCGTCTCGTGGGGGAGACCGTAGACCGCGAGGGTCGCCGCTCGTTCGTCCTCACGCTGCAAGCTCGCGAGCAACACATCCGCCGCGAGAAGGCGACGTCGAACATCTGCACCAACCAGACCCTGAACGCCCTGGGCACGTCGGTCGCGCTCGCGTGGCTGGGGCCGCAGGGGTTGAGGGAGCTCGGCGATACGTGCCTCGCGAAGGCGCGCTACTGCCGCGACCGGCTAATCGAAGTCGCCGGCGCGCGCCCCGTCTTCGACGCGCCGCTCTTCAAGGAGTTCGCCGTTCGCCTCCCGGCGGATCCCGTCCGCGTGTGCGAACGCGCCGCCGCGGACGGCTACCTCGCCGGCGTGCCGCTCGCGCGCTACCTCCCCGGCCGCGACTTGGACGACGCGCTGCTCGTCGCCGTCACGGAGCGGCGCACCCGTGAGGAGATCGACGGGCTCGCCGAAGCCGTCGCGCGCGCCTGCAAGGAGGAGGCGTGACCGCGCGCCCGTCGCCTCCCAAGCTCGCGCTCGCCGAGGAGCAGCTGGTCTTCGAGCGTTCGCGCCCGGGTCGCCGCGCCGGCCGCATGCCGGCACTCGACGTCCCCGCCGCGCCGGCCGATGCCATCCCCGACGCGATGCGGCGCCGCAACGCGCCGTTGCTGCCCGAGGTCTCCGAGAACGAGCTCGTGCGCCATTACACGCGCCTGTCGCAGCGGAACTGGGGCATCGACACCGGCTTCTACCCGCTCGGCTCGTGCTCGATGAAGTACAACCCCAAGCTCGCGGAGGACGCGGCGGCCATGGCGGGGTTCCGGCGCCTCCACCCGCTTCAGCCCGAATCGCAGACCCAAGGCGCTCTTCAGCTCCTCGTCGAGCTCGAGCGCGCGCTGTGTGCCATAACGGGGATGGCCGGAGTGACGTTCCAGCCGGCCGCAGGCGCCCACGGCGAGCTCACCGGCTTGCTGCTCATGAAGGCCTTCCACGAGAACAACGGTCAGCAGCGGCGTCGCGTGATCATCCCCGACTCGGCACACGGGACGAACCCGGCGTCGGTTACGCTCGCCGGCTACGAGACCCAGGAGGTTCCGTCCGACTCGCGCGGCTTGGTCGACGTGGACGCCCTGGAGCGGATGGTCGGCGACGACGTGGCCGGGTTCATGATCACGAATCCGAACACGCTCGGCCTATTCGAGGAGAACATCGAGCGCATCGCGGCCGCGATCCATTCGGTCGGCGGGCTTCTCTACTACGACGGCGCCAACCTCAACGCGATCCTCGGCCGCACTCGGCCCGGCGACATGGGCTTCGACATCGTCCACATGAACCTGCACAAGACCTTCGCGACGCCGCACGGCGGAGGAGGACCGGGCGCGGGACCGGTCGCCGTCTCCGAGCGGCTCGTCCCGTTCCTGCCTGGCCCGCGTCCCGTCTACAACGAAGCCTCCAAGATCTATCGCTGGGACGACGTCGACGAGCGCTCGATCGGACGGATGCACACCTTCTGGGGGAATTTCGGGATCCTGGTCCGCGCCTCGTCGTACGCGCGAACCCTGGGATCCGACGGGTTACGCCACGTCGCGGAGCGTGCGGTGCTCAACGCGAACTACCTCGCCCACCGTCTGCGCGGAACCTACGACCTCGCCTTCCCGGCGCAGCCGATGCACGAGTTCGTGCTGAGCGCGCGCAAGCAGAAAGCCCGCGGCGCGAAGGCGATGGACGTCGCGAAGCGAGTTCTGGACTACGGGTTCCACGCACCCACCGTGTATTTCCCGCTGATCGTCGACGAGGCGATGATGATCGAGCCCACCGAGACCGAGGCGGTCGAGACCCTCGACGCGTTCGCCGAGGCGTTCATCGCCATCGACCGCGAGATCGACACCGACCTCGACACTCTCAAGGCGGCGCCGCACACGACGCCGATCAGCCGACCCGACGAAGCTCGCGCCGCGCGCAACCTCGTCCCGCGGTGGTACCCGCGTCCGACGGAGCCGGCGCATGATCCCGAGGACGCCGGGCCCGACGAGAAGCCTTCCGTCTAAGCGGCGTGGACGACCGGCTCGTCATCGAACGCCGCTTCCGCGGCCCGCCGGACTCCGGCAACGGCGGATACTCGTGCGGGCTGCTGGGAGCGCGGATGCCCGGCCCGGCGGAGGTCACGCTGCGCCTTCCTCCGCCGCTCGACAGGGTCCTGATCGTGGAGGAGCGGCCCGACGGCGGACTCGCGGCCACGAACGACGGCACCCTCGTGATGGAGGCCGTCCCCATCGAGCTCGACGCGTCGATCCCCGTCACGGTTTCGCTCGCCGAGGCCGAAGACGCCGCGACGCGGTTCGAAGGCTTCCTTAACCACGCGTTTCCCTCATGCTTCGTTTGCGGACCCGAGCGGGAAGAGGGCGACGGCTTGCGCATCTTCGCCGGTGAGCTGGACGCAGGCGCTGCCGCCGCGCCGTGGGCACCGCACCCGAACCTCGCCGACTCGAGCGGGATCGTGCGTCCCGAGTTCGTCTGGGCGGCGCTCGACTGTCCGACGGGGTGGGCTACCTTCTCCGCGGCTCCCGACGCGGGGCTCATGCTGCTCGGACGCCTCGCAGCGCAGATCCTCAGGCCGGTGGAGGTGGGGAATACCTATGTGGCCGCCGCCTGGCCGACCGGACGCGATGGGCGCAAGCACTACGCGACGGGCGCGATCCTGTCTGCGGACGGCGATCCCTGCGCCGTTTCCCGGGCGACCTGGATCGAGCTGAGGAACTAAGCCGGAATCAGCGCTCGGGCGAGCCGATGATCCAGTAGAGCGGCACGCCGACGATCGGGATCAGGATCACCACGAGCAGCCACACGATCTGGTTGCCGGCGCGGAAACGGTAGTCCTGGCCCTTGATGATGTCGATGATCGTACGGATCCACAGCCCGATCAGGAAGATCACAAGCAACGGGATGAGCAGCCGGAACATCATGGCGCAGATCGTCCCGATGGGGGAGCGGGTCGGTCGCCGGTTCGGAAACGCTCGAGCCCTACGACCATGTCGAGGTCCGCCAGCGTCGCCTCGCCACGCTTGGCCTCGGCGTCGATACCGTCGCCGGCGATTGCGGACGAGCGATCGGCTACGAGGGAGGCCTGCGGGTACGCGGCCAGATGCGTCGCAAGCTCCAGGGCGCGTTCGAGATGACTCCCGGCAGGGACGACCTCTTGGACGAGGCCCATGCGCAGTGCCGTCGCGGAATCGATCCGCACGCCGGTTTCGATGAGGTACAGCGCGTTCCCGAGACCGACGATCCGGGGCAGGCGCTGCGTGCCGCCGTCGATCAGCGGGACGCCCCATCGGCGGTTAAGGACGCCGAACGTCGATGTCTCGTCGGCTATGCGAAAGTCGCACCAGCACGCGAGCTCGAGCCCGCCGGCGAAGCAGTATCCGCCGATCGCAGCGATCGTGGGCTTGGAGACCTCCATGCGCGAGATCCCCATCGGCCCCGACTCGGAGGCGCCCGGACGCGCGATGAGGTCGAGCGCCTTGAGGTCGGCGCCGGCGCAGAACGACTTCCCTCCGGCGCCGGTCAGCACCATGGCTCGGGCGTCCGCGTCGGAATCGAAGGCGCGAACGGCGTCCTCGAGCGCTTGCGCCGTCTCAGCGTTGACGGCGTTGTGGACCTCCCGACGGTCGATGGTGACGACCACCACCGCTCCCGTACGTTCGACGCGGACCGGCATCGCAGGAATGCTACCGTCGCACCTTCACGGGAGCACCACCCGCACCTCGAGCGCCTTGAACGACGCCCAAACCCGCATCCCCTCGAGGAGTCCGAGCCCTCGCAGCGACGCGACGGTGATCTCGGCGACGACCGGCGGAGCGGATCCGACCCCGACGCGGGCCCGGTCACCTTCGACGCTTATGAACGAGACCAGCCCTGCGAACACGTTCCGGGCCGATCCTGACGGCGGCTCGAGGAACAGCGACACGTCGGCCGGGCGCAGGATGCCCAGCGTGTCGTCGACCGGCTCGTCGAATCCTTCTGGCGCCCCGCATGCGACGTCGCCGTCGGCGGTTCGAAGCACCGCTGCGCCCTGGCCAGGCTCGAGCCGGCCGACGAAGAGATTCACGCCGACCAGGTCGGCCGCGTACCGAGTTCGCGGCGCCGCGCGAACCTGCTCCGGTGTCGCGTCGTGCGTAACCCGTCCGCCCTCGATCACCACCAGCCGCTCGGCCAGGGTCATCGCGTCGACGGGATCATGCGTGACGATCAGCGCGACGCCTCCGAATCCGGCGAGGACGCGGCGCAGCAGCGCTCGGATCCGAGTCTTCGCCGAGACGTCCAGCGCGGTGAGCGGCTCGTCGAGCAGGAGCAAGCGCGGCTCGGTGACGAGCGCGCGAGCAAGCGCGACGCGCTGCGCCTCGCCGCCGGACAGCGACGCCGGCTTCGCATCTGCGAGGGGAAGCGCCTCCACGAGCGCGAGGGTTTTCCTTGCGCGGTCGCGCGCCTCGGCGGCCGGTGTCCCACGAGCCCGGAGCGGGAAGGCAACGTTCTCGAGCGCGCTGAGGTGGGGGAGAAGGAGCAGCCCCTGGAACAAGACGCCGATGCGACGATCCTCCGGGGAAAGGTGGACCGCGGCATCGTCCAGCACCTCACCGTTGAGGACGACCCGGCCCGAGTCGGGCACGAGCAATCCCGCCAGCACGGAAACGAGCGTGGACTTCCCGGCGCCGTTCGGGCCGAGCAGCGCCACCGTTTCGCCGGGCCGCGCTGCGAATGCGGCGTCGACGGTGAACCCATCGCGCCGTGCCCGCACGTCGACCTCAAGGCTCATCGTGCCGACAGCCTTCCCCGAAGCGCGACCATCGCAACGAGCGAGAGCGCGACAAGCAGGAGCGATTGGAGGACGGCGCCACCGGGGTCGGTCTGGAAGGTCTCGTACACGGAAAGCGGGAGCGTCTGGGTTTCGCCGGCGAGGTTGCCGGCGAACGTGATCGTCGCGCCGAATTCGCCGAGCGACCGAGCGGCGACCAGGACCGCGCCGGCGGCGATCTGGGGTCGCAGCATCGGAAGTGTCACGCGGCGCAGCACGTACCAGCGCGAACCTCCCATCGCAGCAGCCGCCTGCTCGAGCCGGGGATCGATCGAGCGGACACCGGCCTCGACCGCGAGGATCAGCAGGGGAGTGGACACGAACGCCGCGGCGAGTACGGCGGCGCCCGTCGTGAAGGGGAGTTCGATCCCGAGCGCGGCTAGGGGCCGCCCCAGGATCCCTCGCCTTCCGAGGGCCATCAGAAGTCCGACGCCGCCCACAACGGGCGGCAGAACCATCGGAAGCAGCACGATCCCGCGAGCGAGCGACGAACCGCGGAACCGGGCGCGTGCCAGAACGATGGCCGCGGGAACCCCGAGCAAGAGAGCGATGGCGACGGCCCCGGCCGCCACGACCAGCGAGAGGCCCAATGCCGTTCGGGCTCCCGGGCTCCAGATGCGATCGAGGTCGCTCCACGGCGCGCGCGCGGCCAGCCCGACCACGGGAAGCGCGACGAACGCCACGCAAAGGCCGGCGAGGATCTTCAGCCCGCGCGGCGCCGGATCGTTCACGGCTCGAGGAACCCGGCGTCGCGAAGGATCGCTTGCCCTTGCCGGAGCACGAACCCGACGAACGCCCCGGCGAGAACGTGCCGGCGGGTTCCTCGTACCACCGCGATGGGGTAAGAGGCGATCACGTTCACCTCGTCCGGGATGGCGATGACGGAAACCTGCGCCCTTAAGGCAGGTGTGACGTCGGTCGCGTAGACGATCCCAGCGTCGGCCTCACCAAGCAGGACCTTCTGCACGACCCCTTTGACGTCTTCCTCGTTGGACACCACGTTTCGCTCGGCGGCTTGGAGGCCGGCCTTCGCCAGGGCTTCCCGCGCGTATCCGCCGATCGGTACCGCCGGCACGGCCAAGACGAGCTTCAGGCCGGGACGCGTCAGATCCTCGAAGTGTTTGATCCCGGCCGGGTTTTCGTCGGGGACGATCACGGCGAGCTTGTTGCGCGCGAATACCTCCGCCTCGCCAATGATGCCCCGAGCCTTCTCGACCGCATCCATCCAGCGTGGGCTGGCCGATGCGAACACGTCCGCGGGAGCGCCCTCGTTGATCCCGGTGGCGAGCCCGTCGGAAGGTCCGAAGCTAAGTCGGACGTCCACGTCCCGGAACGTCTGCTCGAACTCGACTTCGATCCGCATGAACGTCTCGGTGAGCGAGGCGGCGGCGAACACGAGGATCCCCTGAGAACGGGAGCCCGTCGATCCTCCGCACCCGCCGGCGCCGAGGACGAGGACCGCGGCGAAGGCGAGCACCCGGCGTCTCACGCGGTGACCTCCACGATCACGTTGGTGGCCTTCACCGCCGCCACCGCACGCATCCCCGGGCGAAGCCGAAGCTCGTCCACCGCTTCCCGCGTCGTCAGGGCAAGGATGCGATGAGGCCCGGCGAGGATCTCGACGGTTGCGACGAGCCCGTCCCGCTTCACCTCGGTGACGACCCCCGCGAATCGGTTGCGCGTGCTCTGTCCGATGATCTTGGGCTCGGTGCGGCTCCGGCCGGCTCGCAAGCGCTTGAGCTCGGAGGCGGGCACCATGCGCTGGCCGCCTTTGGTCCGGGTCATCTTGATCCGGCCGTCGCGTTCCCAACGTCTGAGCGTCTCGACGCGGACCCCGAGAGCTTCCGCAGCCTCACCGATCCGGTACCCAGAGCTTGCCATACCTAGCTTTCTATGCCGTTCATAGACCTGAAGTCTAGTGTTCGCAGGGCTTCAGCCGCACCTTCGGGCACCGACCAGCCGATGCGGAGGGTTGCGTACTGGTTAGCGGCTCAGGAGGAGGATGAGCCCGGCGGCCCCACCGAAGCCGAACCAGGCGATGCGGAAAACGACGTTGGCCATGCCTTGAAGTGGCCGTGAGGCTTTCGGCGCGGCGAATATCGCCCACGTCGCAGCGAAGACGACAATGCCGACGACGCCGAGAAGTCCTCGAATCGCGACGGGTACGTCCCGCGTGAATCCCCACCAGGGCACCGCGACGTACACCCCGAGCTCGGCCAAGAAGGTGAGCGCATCCGTGCCCCGGATTTGGGAGTCCATCATCTCATTCTCTTGAGTCCTCTTCGATAGCATCGGTACAGCAGCCCCGATCTCAAGGCAATCGCCGGTCAATGCGGTGGGTGGAGCCCTCCCGATTGGAGCGCGGTCTGCGGGTCGCAGGTGAGCTCGCCCGGCATCAGCTGCACTCGGGTCGGTCGCCACACCGTTACTTGGCCTCCGATGCGAGCACCCAGGAGACAGTCCCGATCGTCGGCCTCCCACAACGAAACCCCGATGTCGAACCCACTTACAGCAGTCTCGACGGCGGGCAGCAGATCCCGGAGCCCCGTGGCCGGATCGACTGCGGGGGAGGCCAGCGCGCCGGACAGACGTGCACGGACGTCCGCCGCCGTCGGCGCAGCAGGTAGAGCCGCAAGCAGCTTCGCGAGCGTGCTTTCGAAGCCGATCGGAATCACAACGTGCGGCTTCGAGGGGAGCGGATCTGGCAGGATCGCCTTCGCGCCGACCGGGCAGTTGATGCGGCGAGGACCTCCGATGACGCCGTAGAAGCTGAACATCGCTTCGTAGCAGGCTGTGACCGGATCGCTGCGGATGAAGCCGCTCAACGAACCTTCATCGTGGATCCGGAAGACGAGGCGGGCGAGCGGGTCGCCCAGCTTGCCTGCGTCGAGATCATCGGCCTCGACCACCTGGAAGCCGGCAGAGATCTCCGAGGTGCCCACCGCGGCGCGGACGAGCGCGTCCGCTGAGCTCTGCCTCGGCCAGCTGATCCGGTTCGCTGCCTCGGCTGCTTGCCGATCGGTCGAAGCGTTTCCGGGCGCCGACGAGCATGAGGCGAGGGTCACGATCAGAGCGACGGCGATCAGGCCACGCCACAAAGAGCGGGCGAGAGAAGAGTTGCTCAAGCCGATGACTCTGCTGCCCGGCTGCGTCGCCGCCGCATCAGGGCAGCGGTGACGAGAAGTCCCATGAACAGGAACCAAGGGTCCCAGAGGTAGGCGTGCCAGGCAAGCGCCCGATGATCAGGGTCCGTTGCGTCGACAACACCAGCCTGGACCAGCAAGCCCGCGGCGGTCAGCACCAAACCATAGAGGGTCAGGATCGCTGCTTCAGACCACGCCAACACCCGCCATATCCGAGTCCACTTCAGACTCTTGAGCCGGCGCATGACCAGCAATGGCACGACGGCGGCGGCGATCTTGAGGGCTGCGGCAGCCCAGGCCACGGTCACGTTGCCTGCGCGCGCCTGTTCTTCGAGCGATCCACCAATGGTGTCCAAGAGCCACGTGCCGCCGAGAGCCCAGTAGAAACTGACCGCGGCGGACAGCATTCCGACGACGAACGCTGCCTGCGCGAGCCTGAGCCCATTCGAGCTCGCACCCGGCGGCGCTTCGCTAGGAGACCACCCATCACCGGACGTACGGCCAGGAAAAGGAGGGGCCGCCACGAGAAAAGGTGGAGGCGCGGCGAGGTCGGACGACCTCGCGCTCAACGACTCGATGGGGAGAGGCTAGGTTGTCGTCTCATGTTCCATACGGTAGCGTATGGTTCATGCGGTTGTCAAAGGCCGACTGGACCGAAGCGGCCCTCGTCTCCCTAGCCCGGGACGGGCTCCCCGGCGTCGCGGTCGAACCCCTCGCACGACGGCTGGGCGCGACCAAAGGCAGCTTCTACTGGCATTTCGCCGACCGGGCTGAACTGATCACCGCGACGCTCGAGCTCTGGGAACAACGCGAGACCACTGAGGTGATCAACCGCCTCCAAGCCATCCCCGACGCGCGTGAGCGGATGAGCGCGCTCGGCGCCGAGACCTACTCCGGCGCCGCCCGAGGCAACGCCTACGCCGCGGTGCTCGCGGGCGCTTCCAACCCGCGCGTCCGGCCAGTACTCGAGCGCGTCACCCGAACTCGACTGGCGTTCCTGGAACAGCTCTACAGCGAGCTCGGCCTAGCGGCAGGACAAGCAGCTCTCCACGCCCGCCTCGCCTACGCCCTCGACCTCGGGATCGGCGAGCTGCGCCGCGCCGACCCCGACGGCGGTCCAGCAGGCCAAGAGCTCGACGCCTACCTCAAACTGGCCGTAGACGTGATGATGCCGCCCGACCGCAGGCATGAATAACGCGAGCGGCCGAGCCGCGACTGTGTGGTGGGGGAGGAGCGCGACCTCGATGCAGTCGGCTAGGAAACCGTAAACGATCGTGTCTTTGGCCATGGAGGCCCGGCGCTACCGAATAACACTGGTGCGAGATATCCAGTCGTAAGGTGTGCGGCCTCGACGCACGAAGAGTGACACCACGTAGACAGCGGGTCGAATATATGCGCCTGCCGTTCCTACCATTAGCCACCGCGTGTCCCAGAATCCACGGCACGGCTATCTTCACGGTGTTCCGGAGCAGCGTGCGCCGGAACGGCACCCGTGAGCCGGTGCCCGCGTCAACGACCTGAAGGCGTCGCGCACGCTTCCAACGGTGGCTTCCCGCGCACCCGATTCGAGCCGGGCAAGAGAGATCGTCACCGGCACGACGACGATGACGGCCGGGATGATGTTGAGGGCACCTTCACTCAAACCATCAGTGACCCCAGCCAAGAACAACGGCACGCCCACGGCTGCGGTGACTGCCACCCACGCTAAGACACACATCCAATCGATGAGCCAAGCGACCAGACGATCCCACGGGTGCCGGCTCATGCAGCGATGCTAGCTGGGGCGACCGCCTCGGCACGGGTCCTGGCATCCGATCAACCCCACGTGGATCGCCGTACTTCGGCTCTGGATCGGAGCCGGGAGAGCGCGATCGAGCCTGCCCCGTGACCTGCGCAGATATATCAAGTTAACGTAAGGAGGATTATGGGCGTTAACAGAAGCGGGCCGGAACGGGGCTCCCGGCGGGTTCATGTAGGCCCTACTGGACCCAGGTCATCAGCACCATCAGCGAGGCCCAGCCGATCAGCCAGGCGGCGCCGGCGCGCAGGAGTTGGATCCGAAGTCCGGCCTCAGGATCGGCTAGGACGCTCGTCGGACGGACGCGTTCCTGAGGGACTTTCCGTTGGAGCTCGACGAGCTGGTAGTAAAGACTGAGCGACGAAGAACGGCTCCCGCCGAGACTCATGCGTTCCCCCTCCCCGCACCATCCCCAGACCTGTCCGGATTGTACTCACGCTCCCGACCGGTGTGAACCGGAAAAATTCGCCCGTTCTGGACTTCTTGTGCGGCGTTCAGGGCTCCCGAAGGACGCTGCGCTCATGCGGTTGTTTCGGGGGCCGCGCTCGTCGGAAAGCCCACAAGAAGACACGCCACAAGGCTTCGGCGACGATGCGCCGCGACATCTTGGACGCGCCCTCCCGCCGCTCGGTGAACACGATGGGGATCTCGACCGTCCGGAATCCGAGCGTCCACGTCCGCCAGGCCATCTCGATCTGGAACGCGTAGCCCTCGGAGCCGATCGCGTGGAGCGGGATCGCCTCGAGGACCGCTCGCCGGTAGCAGCGGAACCCGCTCGTCGCATCGCTGAGCGGCAACCCCAGCATCCCCTTGGCGTACAACGTGCCGGCGCGTGAGAGCTTGCGACGAAAGGAGCTCCAGTTCACGGTGTTGCCGCCTGGTACGTATCGCGAACCGATCACGAGATCAGCGGTCGCCGCGCCGCCAACGAGGCGCGCGACGTCCGCCGGGTCATGCGACAGATCCGAGTCCATCTCGAGCAGAGCCTCGTAGCCCCGGTCGAGCCCATCGCGGAATCCCGCGAGATATGCCGGGCCCAGGCCGCCTTTCGCCGGACGATGCATCACGCGAACGCGCGACTCCCCCGCCGCGATCCGATCCGCGATCTGGCCGGTGCCGTCCGGTGATGCATCATCGACGACGAGGATGTCGACCGACGGAGTGGACGCGAGCGTATGTTCGATCACCTCGGCGATCGTGCCTGCCTCGTTGTACGTCGGGAGGATGACGAGCGCTCTCACGCTTCGTCCGCGGGGTCGGTGGTCGACTGCGGCGGCCCGGTTATGTCCGGCGGGCGGACCCCCGGGACTTCCTTCACCCGAACGGGGTCGACGTAGCGATGAAGCGCGTCCTCGGCGCCCCAGATCTCGACCTCGACCTTCTCGTAACGACGACTGCGCCGGGCGCCGATCTTGCGAGCGACCGTCACGATCACCGCAACTCCCCCGAGGCCCGCCAAACCGAGTTCGATCGGCTCACCGAACCGTCCGTAGATGGTGCGCGCACCGGTTAGCTGAACCTCACGGCGAACGACGGCCTCTTCGAACAAGCCGGTACGTTCGACGATCCGCCCGTCTGGCGCGATGACCGCGGTGATCCCCGATATCGCCGCGTGCAGCACCCACCGTCCCTCTTCCACGGCTCGTAGTGCACTCATCTGAACGTGCTGGCGCGCAGCCGGGCTCCTTCGGAACGACGCGTTGTTGGTCGTCACGATGATGACCTCAGCGCCGTCCTCGACGAACTCCCGAACATGGCGGGGGTACGTCGACTCGAAGCAGATCACGGTTCCGATCTTGGTTCCCTCTATCTCGAACACGACCGGCGCCGCCCCGGGGATCCCATCCTCTGGGATCTGCTCGAGCGCGCTCACGTAGCGCCGCAGTGCCGGCCATGGCACGTATTCGCCGAACGGAACGAGGTGGATCTTGTCGTAAGTTGCCTCCGCCTGTCCCGTGGATGAGTAAAGGATGTTCACGTTGCGGAATCCCTCGCCGTCCTCCCCGTCGAGGATCGCGCCGGCGATGAACGGGGCGCCGACGCTGCGGATCACCTCCTCGAGCCGCAGGCCGATGGCGGGGTTGGCGAACGGATCGCGGTCGATGGCGTTCTCAGGCCACACCACCAAGTCGGGAGGGTCGGCCGCCAAGGGTTCGGTTGCGCGGATGTGGTTGTCGATGATGGCGAGATCCTCGGGGCCGCTCCGGCCGAGCCGGTCGGCGAATCCGGCGAAGGAGCCTTCGGGAACATTGCCCTGGACCAACACGACGTCGAGAGTGCCCCGCGAGGATCCGGCGAGACCGAGGGACAGATAGAAGGGCCCGATCGCGGCGCCGCCTGCCAGGACGAGCGCCAGCGCCCGCCGCCAAACCCGCCCGGACGTGACCACCTGCGCCACGAGCGCGGAGATGACGACGAAGCCGAGCGTGACCAGGTGGACCCCACCGATCCGGGCCAGCGGCAAGAGCGGACCGTTTTGGTACTGGGAGTATCCGACGCCTCCCCACGCGAACCCTCCGAACGGGACTGCCGTCCTGAGGATCTCGGCGGCCGTGAACATCAGCGGCACGCCGACGAGCCTGCCTGCCGGAGATCCGGATGCCCATGCGGCGAACCAGCCGAACAAACCCGTGGCCGTGGCCTGCAACGCGACGAGTGCGGCCCACGCGAGGAATCCGAACAACGAGATCCACCAGATGAGCGGCCCGAAGAACGCCAGCCCGAACACGAACCCGATCAGGAAGCCGGTCCTGCCGCGCGCGCCCCGCAGCGCGAGCAGCAGGGGGATCAACGCGCCGAACGCGAACCATCCGATGTCGACAGGGGGGAAGGCGCAGAACAGCAGGCCGCCGGAGAGGACTGCTGCTGCAAGGCGCATATGGAGGCGCCAAGCGTCGGGTTTCACGGGGAGTGGATTACGACGCGCAGTCCCGGCAGATCATCTTCTTCTTGTCCGAGAGCTGGCTCTTGTGCTTCACCAAGAAGCAGTTCCTGCAGGTGAATTCGTTGGTTTGCTGCGGAAGGACCTTGATCGGGAGGGTCTCGGAGCGCTCCTCGCCGCGCGCGAGATCAAGGAGAGACTCTTCCTCCTCCTCGGCGGCCTTGTCCTCCGTCCGGCGGGCGAGGAGCTCTTCCAGACTAGTCTCGCCCACGGACTCTTCTTCCTCGTCCCGCACCCCTTGCTCCTCTCAATCGGTCGAGGCCCGCGCTTTATACCCCAGCCAGGGAGTCCCCGCAACGCCCGCGCGGGCTCGGGTATTCCCTGCTCAGACGACGGTGACCAGAGAGCCCTGCTCGGGGTCCTTCCTGACCTCTATCCGCACCGGGAAGTGCTCCTTCAGCTCGTCGATATGGGTGATGACCAGGACCGTCCGAAACTCGGTGCGGACCTTCAGGATCGCCTCCAAGAGCCGGCTGCGACCCTCGGCGTCCTGGGTACCGAACCCCTCGTCCACCACCAAGGTTTCGAGCCTGGCGCCGGCTCGGTTCGCCAGGAGCCGGGATAGCGCCACGCGCAAGGCGAAATCGATGCGGAGCCGCTCGCCACCCGAGTACATCTCGTACGGTCGCTTTCCGCCGAGCGCGTCGAAGACCGTGACCTCGAGGGTTTCTTTCATGCTGCGAGACTTGGTCTCCCGGACCGGGTCGATCGAGACGCTGAGCTGACCGTCGGTGAGCAGCCCGAGCAGCCGGTTGGCCTCGATGCGCAGATCTGGGATGGCGTTCCCGATGATCCTCGCGGGGATCCCGTCTCGACCGAATGCCTTGCCAAGCTTGTCGTAGAGCCCGGCGGTTCGCTTGCTGGCGGCGAGGGCCGCGCGGGCCTTGACCGCCTCGGCTTCCTTGACGTCGAGCGCCTCCAACACGTGAGCCGTCGCGCCGAGCGTCCGGCCGGCCTCCTCGAAGCGTTGCTGAGCATCGGCTTTCACACGCTCCGCCGCCGTCAGCTGCGCCTTGAGCGCAGGCAGCTCGGCGAGCCGCTCCCCCATCGCCGCGAGATCCTTCTCCGCCTGAGCATGAGCTTTGCGTGCACGTGCGGCGCGCTTCTCGGCGGCGAGGGCCTCTTTGCGAGTCGCCGTCAGCGTCATCTCCGCTCGCCGGGCAGCCGCGATCGCACGCTCGGCCTCCCGTGCGGCGCGCAACAAGTCCTTCAGGGTCGCGTAAGCGTCGGGGTCGAAACCTACGCGCCCGAGCTCCTCGCGGACGCGCGCGAGCTTCTCTCGCTCCCCCGCCGCGTAGTCGTCCGATCGAAGCCGTAACGAGATCTCGGCCGACGTCTTCCTATCGGCCGAGATCTTGGTCCGTGCCGTGCGGAGCTGTTCCAGCTGCTGGCCGAGTTTCGCCACCTGTCCCGCAAGCGTCTCGCGACGTTGGAGTGCGTCACGCAGCGCAGCGTCCTGCTTCTCGATCCTCTTGAGCTCGGCGTCGAGCGCTTTCTGCTCCTTGGCGGCAGCCGCCCCTGCTTCGATGAGTTCCTTGAGCTTCGCAGCGAAGCCGGCCCGCACTTGTTTGCGGTGAGCGGCGGTCAGCTCCTGGCCGCACAGCGGGCACGCGGCTTCGGTGTGCTCCAGGAGCGAACGCTTCTCGTCGATCTCGACGCGCTCGGCTTCCCGCGCATCGTGTTTCGCCGCCAGGGCGCCGGCTCGCTCACGGATCTCCGATCGGCGGGCGAGAAGAGACTCTCGTTCGGCGGCGGTACGGTCGAGCGCCGCGATCTCTTCCTGGGCACGCTCGAGCAGCTCCCGCGCAGCCGGCTCGGCTGCGAGCTCTCGATCCAGGGAGGCCACGGTGCGCTCATGTCCTGCGGCTTCGGTTTCGAGGCGGGCTTTCTCCTGCTCGATGCGTGAAACGAGCGACGAGACCTCCCCGGCCAGCTCATCGTGGCGGCGGCGAGCGACATCCATCTGCCTCTCGTCCTGCTCGAACGCCTCGAGCTACGCCGCCCCCGCCCCGGCCGCCCGGGCGAAGACCACATACACCGCCATACCCCCGCGCGCCACACCCGCGCCCCCCGCGAGA
>JBKKCR010000148.1:0-6333 GCA_046712825.1 Actinomycetota bacterium
GTGTACTACCTCGAGGCGCCGTTCACGATGCTTTACCGCGAGCCGCGCACGCGCCACCCCGAGCGCTTCAAGCCGTTCGCGGCCTTCTTCGCGGATCTCGCGCTCGGCACGCTCCCGAGCTACGTCACGCTCGACCCCGGCTACTTCACCGCGTCGGATCACTCTCCGCAGAACGTGCAGCTCGGGCAGATCTACTTGGCGGCCGTGTACGCGGCGCTGGCGTCGTCGGCGTTGTGGAACAACACCGCGCTGTTCATCACCTAAGACGAGGACGGCGGGTTCTACGACCACGTCCCGCACACGTTCTTCCCGGACGAGCGAGCCAACGCCGACCTGGAGCTGGACTTCTCGAAGTCGGGCGGACGGCTGCCGAGCGTCGTGATCTCGCCGTGGGTCGGACGCGGCGCCGTTCATCGTCCCACGCCGTTCGGCGCTGCGGCGCCGGCCGTGGATCACACCTCGATCCTCGCGTTCGCCGAGTGGCGGTTCGGGCTGACGCCTTTGACGATGCGCGATGCGGCCGCGCTCGCGGAGAACCGTTTCTTCTTGGAGGCGTTCGACTTCGATGCCGGGCCGCGGGCCGCGCCGACCCTGGACGTCCCCGCGTTCGAGCCGGGGATGCTGACGGATTGCGCCGGAACCTACGCCGGGCCGCCGCCGCCCCACGTTCCGCTGCCGCCGTTGACGGCATCGGTGGAGGCGGCCGATCTGCTGGTTCGGGCTTCGCGGGCGGGGATCATCCCGATGGCGTCGCGCGCCGCCGTCGAGGCGACACTGAAACGCTGCGCGCTCGTCGCGCGCCGCGGGCTTTAGGCGTTCAGTCCAAGGACTTGCGGAGACGCCTCGGTAGTTCACGACGGTACTTCTTGTAGCGGAGCACGCGGTACTGGTAACGGTCCGCGAGCACGATCGCCGCGATCGCTACCACCGCGATCACCAGAACAACCAGCGCAAGCATCATGTTCGTCCCCCCCTGCGTCAGAGTTGGATACCTCTTACCCGCCGCAGGCTCGCGCATTCCCGATCACCTCAGAAATGTCTGACGCGTCTGACATGTCAGACAGGCCCGCAAGAGGTATGGGCCCCCGGTCCCGATTGCCTCGAGGCAACGTAACCAGCCGAGGGTGATCCTCCGTTAATTCAGTGAAGCCTCCCCAGAGGGCCCCGGCGCAAGCCGGGGCCTCTTCTTTTCAGGCGGGCAGGATCGTGATCCGTCCCTCGCGGGCGACGACGTCGAAGTCGCGGTGATCGAACGTTAGAACCTTGCCGCCGCTGCGTTCAGCGCATGCGATCACCGCGGCATCGGTGAAGCTCAGGCCGAGGTCTTCGTATCGCGCAAGCAGCTCACGGATACGACCGAGATCGTCGTCGCCACAGTCCAGCGTGTACGAGCCCGTCTCGATGTCGGAGAGAAGCCCGTCGAGCACGGTCAGCCCAAGCCGCTGTTTCACCAGATATCCGAGCTCGCAAAGTGCCCCGGCCGGAACGAGGTGCGGTCCGCCGTCAGCGAGCAGGGCGGCCTTTGCCGCGTTGTGGTGCCGCTCTTTCTTGTCGAGGAGCGCCAGCATCCCCGACGTGTCGAGCGTAATCACGATCGAACTCTCGCTCGAGCCACTCATCAACCTCCGTCGCGTCGAGGGTGCCGTCGGCCGCGCTGCCGATCGACTTCGGCATGGGCCTCGGCTGTTCTGCCAAGTATCTAGTCAGCGCTTCGCGCACGAGCTCGGCCTGAGGCTTGCCGGCACGTTTGGCGGCGTTGCGAAGAGCGACCTGAAGGTCGCCGGGCAGATAGAGGGTCGTCTTCTCCACGCTCTGATGTTACCATACGCCATATGTGGCGCCGCGAAACAACGTAGCCCTTACGAGCCCTCGTACTCGAAGCGGCCGAAGGCCGAGTAGCGACCCGAGTAGTCGTAGTCGATCGCGGGGTCGGCGACTCGGAAGGTCTTGTTCGTCGCGAGGATCGCGCGCTTCACCACCAGCGCCTCCGGCATGTGCAACTCGGGGTGCGCCTCGACGCCGGTGACCGGGTTGCTCATCGGCTTGAGCTCGAGATGAACGGTGTCGCCGATCCGTAGCGTCGTCGCGTAGTCGGCGAGGGTGATCTCGTAGTGGGCGGGTTCGGGCCCGGCGAGGGCGTAGGTGTTGATGAAGATCGCCCACGGCCCTCCAACCTGGCCGCGCACGAGCCGGGTCAACGCCTCGCGCTGCGGTTCGTCGGCGCGATCGTCGATGAACGAGATCGCCGTGCCGTTCCCCTCGTGGATCGCGCCGGGCCACTTGCAGAACACCGAGACGGACAGCCCGTCGATCGCGACGTCTCCGATCCGGCCCTCGTCGGTCACCCACGCCCAGCCGCCTTCGCAGTAGCCCTGCGTGGGCCGGGCGTTGACGTTGCACGGACAGCCCCAATCGCAGTTACACGCGATGAGAACGGTCCCGCTCACTCGCCAAGTGTCTGCCATCTCGCTCCCATTCTTACGCAGCCGGCAAGGTGAAGACGAACCGCGCTCCCCCGCCCTCGCGATCCTCGGCCCAGATCCGTCCGCCGTGGGCCTCGACCAAACCGCGTGAGATGGCGAGCCCCAAGCCGGCGCCGGCGTCGTACGAGCCCGTCCGCGCCGCGTCGGCGCGCCAGAAGCTGTCGAACGCATGATCGCGCGCGCCGGCCGGCAGGCCCGAGCCCGTGTCCTCGACGGCGACAACGACCGAACCGCTCCGGCCGAGTATCGAGACGGCGACGGATCCGTCGTTCGGCGTGTGCCGCAAGGCGTTGGAGAGCAGGTTCATCAGCACGCGCTCGATCTTTTCCGGCGCGCAGCGCGCTCGTCCGTCCCCGTCCGAGGAGACCTCGAGACGCACGCGCGCCGCCTCGGCCTGCGCCTGCAGCGATCGGACGCATCCCGCGGCGAGATCGGCGATCGGAACGACGACCAGCTCGAGGTTCAGCGATCGGGTCTCGATGCGGGACAGCTCGAACAAGTCGTCGACCAGCAGCGACAGCGTGCGAACCTGCCGCGCCATCTCGGGCATGTACTCGTTCGACCCGAGCCCGTCCTGGGTCGCCTCGATCATCGCCTGCAGCGACGAAAGCGGTGCGCGCAGATCGTGACTCGCCCACGCGACGAGATTCCGCCGCGTGTCCATCAACCGGGCAAGGGACGCCACGACGTCGTTGAACGCGGCGGCGATCGCGGCCATCTCGGAGGGGCCTTCGACCGGCAGCCGCGAGCTCAGGTCGCCGGCAGCGACGCGGGAAGCCGCTTCCCGCACCCGGTCCACGGTCTGCACGACGCGCCGCGAGAGCATGAATGCCACCACGACGGCGGCCAGCGCGGACGCTCCGGTAACGATCGCCAGGACGGCCGCGTCGTGGCCGTTGAACATCACCGCGCCGGCGATGAGCACGACCACTACGGGCGCGACCACTGCCGAGACGCATAGCAGCACGATCTGCTCGCGGAGTCGCGGCAGCCGGGGAAGGATCAACGCCACCACGACCCCGATCGCGAGGACGCCGAGCACCGCTACGACGGTCGTCTCGATCACGGCACGAACCGGTAGCCGACGCCCCAGACCGTCTCGATGTGTTCCGGCGACGAGGGATCGCGCTCGATCTTCTCTCGCAGACGTCGGACGTGAACGGTGATCGTGCCGGTGTCGTTGGCCTCGTGGTAGCCCCAGACGTTGTCCATGAGCTGCTCGCGCGAGAACACCCGGCGCGGGTTCGAGGCGATGAACCAAAGCAGGTCGAACTCGCGAGGGGTCAGGGTGAGGAGCGTTCCGTCGCGGGTCACCTCGCGCGTGCTCGGATCGATCGTCAGATCGCCGACCTCGAGCCGCTCTCCTGAGGTGGACGTCGCGTCGGAGCGGCGCAGGACCGAGCGAGCGCGCGCGACGAGCTCGCGAGGGGAGAACGGCTTCGTGACGTAGTCGTCGGCGCCGAGCTCGAGCCCGACGATGCGATCGGCTTCCTCGCCGCGGGCGGTCAGCATGATGATCGGGACCGAGTCGCGCGCGCGCAGCCACCGGCACAGCTCGAGGCCGTCGAGGCCGGGCAGCATCACGTCGAGGATCACGAGACTTGGGGTCTCCGCCTCGAGCATCCGCTGCGCTTCGAGCCCGTCGGCCGCTTCGGAAGTCGTATAGCCGGCGTTGCGCAGGTAGCGGACCACGACCTCGCGTACAACCGGTTCGTCCTCGACGACGAGCACCGACGTCATGGTGGGACCATAGCGCGCGAGGTCGATCGCGGCTTCGGCCATCAGGTCCCCTGTTCGAGGGGGGCGACCGCGAAGCCGACGTTGAACCGGCGGCACCAGACGACGACGCTCCGGTACTCGGCCGGGTCGACCTTCGCCGGGATCGCGTAGTTCTGCGAGCCGCGGTTCCCCTTGAGCTCGCCGAGCGAGACGAAACCGTTCGCGAAGCGCGAGGCGTCGCTCGAGGCGTCGTGCTTCGAGAGGTACACCAGGAGGTCCGGGCCGTTCAGGACCTGGAAGTCCTTCTCGAACCGAACGTAGAGCGTGCCGTCGACCCGGACCAGCGAGGCGCTTCCCGAGGCGTCGTGGTCGAGCCCGCGGAATTCTCCCGTCGCGAGCACCGAGCTCTGCGACCCCGGCGCCGCCGCGGCGGGCAGGTCCTCCGCGACGGTCTGGTTGATGAAGGCTTTCTGCGGCTCGAACCAGACGAGCACGAAGACCGCCAGCCCCAGGAGCGCGACCACGATCGCGGCGGTAACGCCGCGGTGGGCCCTCGCGGCGGCGAGCGTTCGAGACGCGATCCCCTTGCGCGGGGCACGAGTCGTAGTTTCCGCCATCGGTCCCTCCTTGTGTTTACGTCCGACCTTAGAGCCGATCTGTTACAGAACCCTTACGAGACGGAAGGGGCCGCCCCCGCGGCCCCCTCCAGATGTGCCGGTTGGGCCTTGGGCTGCTTGATCACCGGGCACACGAACTGCTTGATCACACCGATGTCGGTAGCCGCTCCGGCGTCGATCGCCGCAAGGACCTCCTCGTCGCTGTCGAAGTCGCCGCTGTCGTTGGCGTCGAACGCTGCGACCGCGGCGTCGTAGTCGTCGAACTCGAGGCCGTGAACCATCCAGCGTCCGCCGTTGTAGCCGGGGTCACCCGGCGCAGCGGTGGCAACGTTCAACGGCTGAGCGCCGAAGAAGTTGTAGATCGTGTCGAAGCTGCTCTCGGGCGCTCCGGTGCCGGACAGATCGGTCGGCGTGTTGACCGTGCGATAGACCACGCCGTCGACGTAGAACGCGGGACCCGTGACGCCGGCCGATGCGAGCGCGGCGGTGGAGCCGACGATCGCACCAGCGAGCGCGATCACCGTCATGAGCCGTCGAACCATCGCTCCTCCTCTCGTCGCACGCGGACGAGTCGATGCTCGACGGCAAATCTTTCGAGGTCCTTACAGAGGCGCTACCGAACCCTTACGTTTCATCGGAGCACACGAAAGTGCCCAGGTTCGCGCGACGGAACATGGGGAGGATCTGGAGGTTAAACCCTCTGAGACCAAAGCGGGGGAGGACCCCTGCTCGATCGGCTCCACCCACGTCGCCGCGGTCGTCGTTCTGGTAACGGATCGGCGTCATATATGGCGCCAGATCCATACGAGAACGAGGGAAAGAGCCCTATCGAAGCAGCCTCGGCACGTCGTCCGCCAGATGGTGCGCCGCCGCCGAGGCGACGAACCCCACGACGAGCAACATCCCCGTCGCCAGGTGCAGCTGGATGTTCTTCGCCATCGCGGGCATCAGCGCGTACGGATCGTCGTACGCGTCGCGCGCGCCTTTATAGACGCCGATCGCCATCGGGATCGTGAGCAGCGCGGCCACCGTGGGCACCGGCATGAGGCCCGACGCCACGCCCCCGACGATCAACCCGTACGTCGCCGCCACCGCCAGCGCGTAGCCACGCAGTACCGCGGGCTTCGACCACCGCACGGGCAGCGTGCGCTTCCCCGCGGCGGCGTCGGCCGGACGGTCGGGGATCTCGTTCAGGTACAGCACGAGCGCGATCAACAGCGCGACGGGCAACGACGCGTACAGCGCCTCCCATGTGTAGCGCTGCGCCTGCACGTAGAAGGCGCCGAGCGTGACGATCGGGCCGAAGCCCAGTGCCACGACGACCTCGCCGATCCCTCGGTGCACCAGACGCAGCGGCGGCGCCGTGTACGCGATCGAGATGAACACTCCCACCACGCCGAGCCAGAACAGCGGCCAGAACCCGCTCGTCACGGCGAGCCACAGCCCGATCCCGATGCCGGCCGCGTAGAAGCCCGCCGCCATCAGCGCCATCGTCTTCCGCGAAACGAGGCCGT
>JBKKCR010000149.1:0-8875 GCA_046712825.1 Actinomycetota bacterium
GGCCGAAGGCCCGCGCCGCCATCATTTCGAGCTCGCGTTTCAGCGCCGGCGCCGCACCCGCGAGCCGATCAAAACGGCCGAGCCGAGGATCGCCAGCGCCGCGCTCGTCGTCGCGGGCACACCGGTCGCCGGAAGTTCGGCGACCGCCTTGCCGCGAACAGTGAACGTCGTCTTCGTTCCCTTCACGGATGCCGCGCTCGCCGGGCACGTGCTCGGGCCGCACGTCGGCGGGGTCGGCGGCGGCTGGTATCCCTCGGGAGTGTTGCGAGCGTTTTCGGGCTTCGGGCCGGGCCCCCACACGCAGCCGCCGAGGTCGATCACACACGCAATCGGCTCGCCGTTGAGGAACAACGACCCGGCTTGAGCCACCAAGTTCGGAGGGTAAGGAATTCCGGCAGTGATCGGCAGGGGGCCTGCCGGTCCGTTGCACGGCGGGAGGAACGGCGCGTCGCTCGAGACCGGGTCGCCGTCGGGGGAGCTGACGTTCGCCTCCCAGCAATTGTTGAAGCCCATCCCGTCCCACGCGAAGTCGATAGCGTTCGGCTTCTCCGTCGCACCCGCCGGTGCGTACATCCTGTTCGCGATGAAGCGGTTGCCGGTGCTCATGAAGGGCGCGGCCGCTGGGTCGCTCGTCGGGCCGACGACGATCCCCTGGCCCGCCCCGAGCCACACGCCGTACCGATCGTGGCCCCAGATGTCGTTGTTCTGAACCAGGTTCTGATTCCCGCTCGGCACGAAGATGCCGGTGCCGACGGGGATGTAGATCCCGTCGCCAAAAACCGAGAACACGTCGGAGTCGGCGGCGTAGACGTTGAAGTTGTTGTCATGGATCTTGTTCCGCTCGACCTGGAGGTTCTGTTGCGGGTAGTTCGGGTGGTCGGTCTCCGAGTCCGATGTCATCCCGGTCGCGTTGTCGTAGAACTCGTTGTCGTGGACCCAGACGTAGTTACCGTGCGTTCCTGAGTACCCGATCACGTTGTGGTGACTCTTACAGTTGCGTATCTCGTTGGAGAAACGTCCCGGCGTGTTCGGTGCGCCACCC
Organism: Actinomycetota bacterium; assembly: GCA_046712825.1. Lineage (GTDB taxonomy): Bacteria > Actinomycetota > AC-67 > AC-67 > AC-67 > DATFGK01. Next base: position 1,043 of record JBKKCR010000149.1, read on the forward strand.
GGGTAGATCCCGGCATCGCCTGCGCCGAACGCTTCGCAGTTCTGGGTGAGACCGTGGTCGGTGGCGAACATCAGGAACGCGTAGTCCCGGCTGAACCCCGACACCACGTTGTCAAACAAGTATCCGCTCAGGTCGATGGCGTAAATGCCGTGATCGAACGCGTGGAACATGGAGAGGTTCTGGACGATCGATCCATCGGCGCGATCCATACGGATGCCGACGTGCTTGCGAAACTCAACGTCGATCACGACGTCGAGCGGTTTGGATCCCATGCCGCGTAGCGTGACGTTCTTCTTGCCGACGATGGCGATCAGATTCTGGGAGTTGGGGTGCTCGAGGTGATGCTCGTACGAATACGTTCCGTCAGGGTTGTCGGGGTCGAGATGCGGTTGTTGCCGGCTCGGCTCCTCTTTGTAGAGGCCCGGCCAGATCTGGATCAAGGCGCCGTCATGCGCCGCCGTAACCGCAGCCTGGATGTGCTCGAATGCGCACTCGCCGGTCTTGCACACGTTGAGGATCTCCGTCGGGATCCGGTTCGGGTCCGGCACTGAGCCCTCGCGGGCGGGCGAAAGCGTAGGACGCTCCGCGTGTCCCGAGGCCAGCCCGGGGACGAAGATCGCGAGTACTAGTGCTCCTGCAAGCAGCGTGCGTCGAGGCATGACGGTCGTTCCTTCCCTGCGGTCAGTGGGTTGGAAACGATTTCGCCTTGCTTGGGGCGGTTCCCTCCCTGAGAGGGATCCCAGGTGGTGAACGTGCTGGTCAGCGCACCGGTCGGGTTTCGGGGGCCGGCACCGGGCCGAGGCTGGCTTCGGCGTCCATCGCGAGCAGTTCCAGGAGGAGACCGAGCGTCATCGGCGTGGCGACGGGAGCCGGCGGCTTGGGTTTGGCCTTGGGTTTTGGCTTCGCCGGCACGTGCACCGGCACGTACTTCTTGGCTACGTATTTCGGCGCGGGCTTTGGAGCCGAAGTCGACCCGACCCTGTCCACGAAGATCACCGTCACGTAGAGCGTGCTGCCCTTCCATACCGTCCCGACGCCGACCCGTTCGTAGGCACCGTCGAGGATGTGAGTTCGGTGCGAGCTCGACCCCATGAACGCTTGATGCACGGATTTCGCCGACGCTCCGCGACCGACGTTCTCCCCGATCTTGCGCCAGTTGTTGACGTCGCTGCCGAGGCTGGAGTTGTGGTAGATGGCGCCCTTGGCTGCCATCTCTGCGCTGTGCTTGCGCGCAACGGAAACCAGATCGCTCGAAAGCGTGAGCTTCGCCTTCCCGTACTGCGCCCGCGAAGCGTTCGTGTACGACAGCAATGAGCCCTCGTCGGACGTGAGCGCATTCGCCTTAGGGAAGGGGGAAGATGCGGTGAAGACGAGAGCGCCGACGAGGGCTGCGAGGACCCGCGATCGGGTCTTCCCCCCAGACACCGCGCGGTACCCTACGGATGCCGAAGGTCCTAAGCAAGTGCATCGAGTGTCCTGCATCCATGGGGGACTCGGACCCTACGTAGCGTGACTTTAGGCCTACTTTTCTCGACCAAGCCCGACCTGCGCGTTCACGTGAACGCGTCGAGAAGATGCTCACGCAGAGTGGTGAATGTAGTTTTTGACCAACGTGGTCACGGTGAGGCCCCGACTCGTAGGCTGTCGCTGTGGAGAACGTGATCGCGTGGCCCATCGCAACAGAAACCCAGCCGACGATCGAGCATCAGTTCCCGCCCGCGCGATCGATCGAGCCAACATCCACAGTGGGAGATGTTGCGTTCGCGGTGATGCGCGATCAGTTCGTTGCGTTCGTATCCCTCGGACCCATCGTTCGCGTTGAGGGTAGACCGGGATCCGTTCACGACATCCGCGTAGCCGTCCGGCGGTTGCGCGCCGCATCGGCCTTGTTCAAGGAAGCGCTCCCTCCACGAGCTGCTCGTTACCGCTCCGAGCTCTCCTGGCTCACCAGATCGCTCGGTCCGGTGCGAGAGCTAGACGTGTTGCGAGAGCAGGTCGCGCGTTGGGTCGAGGAGGCGACCCCCGACGAACGAGCAGGACTCGAAGCGCTGGACGGGCTCCTTTCCGAGCGACGCGGCGCGGCACACGCGCGGCTCGTGCGATCGTTGGACTCCAGGAGATACGCGGACCTGGTGGAAAGCCTTGCGACGTTCCTCGGCCGTGGCCCTTCGGCGCGGTTCCCGGCTGCGGTCCTTCCCGCGGTGGTGGCCGTACCCGAGCTCCTCGCCAAGCGCTATCGGTCCTTCCGCAAGGCCGGGCGACGGGCGACTAAGTCCTCCACAGCGGACGAGCTTCACGCGTTCCGGATCCGTTCCAAGCGCCTCCGATACGCATTGGAATTCGTCGCGCCGCTGTATCCCGCCCCGTCCAGGACGATGATCCTCCGGCTGAGCCGGTTGCAAGATGTCCTTGGGGAGATCAACGACGCGGAAGTGGCGATCGTGCATCTTCGCTCGCTCAGGGGGGAGACAGGCCGGAAGCTTCCGCCCGACGCGCTGTTCGCGATGGGGCGCGTCGCCGAGCGCCACGGCCACAAGGCTGCCCGGCTCCGCCGGAGCCTCCCGGGCGCTTTCGCGGCGATCGAGGGCAAGCGCTGGAAGCAGCTGAAACGTCAGATGGAGCGCCGGCGTCGCGCCGGCGTCGTTACGATCGTGAGCTGATCCCATGGACCTCATCCTCGTTCGTCACGCGATCGCCTTCGAGCGCGATCCCGCACGCTGGCCCGACGACCGCGAACGTCCGCTCACCAGAAACGGTGAAGAACGGTTCCGAAAGGCCGCGCGCGGTTTGGAGAGGCTCTTTCCATCCGTCGACGTCGTGCTGTCGAGCCCGCTCACGCGAGCATGGCAGACGGCGCAGATCCTGAAGGAGGAAGCCGCCTGGCCTGCGCCCGTCGAATGCGAAGAGCTTGAACCCGATCGGAAACCGGCCGAGATGTTCGACATCCTGCGGTCGCGATCGAATGGCCCGGTCGCCCTCGTCGGTCACGAGCCCCATCTCGGCGAGTTGATCTCCCTCCTTCTGACCGGCGCCGACGACGGTGCTGCCTTCGAGCTCCGCAAGGGCGGGGTCGCGCGCTTGGAGCTCGAGAAGCCGATGCCGGGCGAGGGTGTCCTTCGCTGGCTGATGCCGCCGAAGATCTTGCGGGCGATACGCGGCTGAGCCGCGAGCGTCAGGCGGTCGTGCGCACGCCGCCTTTGGCGGGCGGACGTCGCTTCGCCGGCGGCCGCGCATCCTCCGTTCCCATCGTGGCGATGATCGGATCGATCTCGAACCGGATGGACCGGAAGACATCGCCGATCGAACGCCGCGCGTCGATCACCGCGAATTTGTGGCGCGACGCGAGGTAACGGAACTCGAAAAGAAGCCGCGTCTGATACTCCACGAACGTGTGATAAACGTCGGGCCCCCGGAGGAAGTCCTGCCCCGACTCCCAGTGGTCGAAGCCGCGCCCGCCGAGCACGCGCGGAAGGACGCTGTCGACGTCCACGTCGAGGTAGATCACCTTGTCGGGAACGAGCGCGAACCCGTACAGGTTCTCCATCCATTCGAGCGCGACTCCGCGCACGGCCGCGCGCGCGATCAAGGAGAAGACGTAGCGGTCGGCGAGCACGACCATCCCGGCCCGCAGCGCCGGCACGATCTGACGTTCGAGTCGGTCCCAGAAGTCGGTGGCGTAGAAGAGATTCAGTGTGAACGGATCGAGCGTATGTCCCTGCTTCGCGCGCTTGATCCCAGGGCCGGCGAGCTCCGATCGCGTGAGCCCCGTGTCGAGCACGGCGAAGCCGCGATCCTCGAGCCATTCCTTTAGGAGCGCGATGTGGGTCGATCGTCCGACGCCGTCGGTTCCTTCGATCACGATGAGCCGGCCCGGGAAATCCTCGCCTTCGATGCCCGGCGGCGGCTCGCCGAAGAACTTCAGCTTGCTCATGCTTGCACATCCCTCTTTCGCGCTGACGCTTCCTCGAGATAGCGACCGTGTAGGCCCGACTCGCGGAGCGCGTCGTGGATCGAACCGCCGATGTCGCGCATGACTCCTTCGAGATGCGGTTTCACGATCTCGCGCATCTTCTTCTGTTGGGTGACGAGCGGTTCGGTCGCATCCATCCGGACGAGGTCGAACTCGTCGATCATCTGCTCGTACTCCTTCTGGATCAGTCCTTGGTACAGCCGGAAGGATTCCTCGGGCTCCGACGCGAGCCCGAGGTCGAGCCCCGCCTCGTAATACTTGAACGTGGGGCGTCCTTCCGAGATGCGCCGGATCGACTCGTCCAGCGGCACGTCGAAGTAGAAGGCGACGGTCGGCTTCACCGCGAACGAGTACAGCTCGTGGAGCCATCTCCGGTTGACGTTCCGCGCGGCGTCACGAGCGAACGCCGTGTATGCGTAACGATCGGCGAGAACGATCGCGCCGGCGTAGAGAGCCGGCAGGATCTGCGCGTGGATGCGGTTCGCGAAGTCGGCCGCGTGGATCAGACTGAACGACATCGGCGACAGCAGGTGGCGCTTCTTGCCGCGCTTGGTGGTTCCCTTCACGATCGGAGACGAGTTCCACTCGCTGAACACGACGAGATAGCCCTGGCTGACGAGCCACTTGTGCAGGAGGTCGAGTTGCGTACTCTTGCCGGACCCGTCGATGCCCTCGACGATGAACAGGCGGCCGGGGAGTGTTTCGGCCCGGAAGGGAGTCACGGAGTCTCCTTCGCGTCGATGACGAGCCGGCGGCCGTAGATGATACGCACGCGGTCTCCGAGCAGCTTCGACCATCGCCCCGCGGCGATCGGCGCTGCGATCGTCACCACTTTGGCGCTCGCCCGAACCGCGGCCGGCTCTGCCCCGGCCGGCAGCCGACGCTCGACGGCGTCGGCGACCGCGAGGGCCGTGGCCGCTCTGGTGACCGACAGCGGGTCGTATGCTCGCAGCAACGCCTTGAGCGGCTTGAGGCCGGCGTCCTCTTTGTCGGCGCGCCGTACGATCGCGGCGACAAGCGCCAGCTGCTGATGAGAGAACCCGACGAGATCGCCGCCGACGACCACCCCGGCCGCATGCTCGTGTCGGCTGTAGGCGTCGAGCGCGCCGCCTGCGTCTAGGAGCGTCGCTGCGTGACCGAGCATCTCCGTGATCTCGGGAGCCGTGTCCGGCGCCGCGGCAGCGACGAGCTCCCGCGCGAGCGTAGCCCGACGATGGGCACGCTCGACGTCCCAGGACGCTAGGCGGCCGGCCAGCGCGGACACCGACGCCGTGCGAACCGAGGCCGCCGGAGCCGGCCCGTCGGTAAGCGCATCGAGGGCGATCCCTTCGCGCAAGCCACGGCCGGACACGGTCAGCTCAGCGGCTTGGAGCAGTTCCATGACGCTTTGCAGTGCCAGGGCGCCGCCGACGATCGAGTCGGCACGATCGGCGTTCAATCCGGAAAGTGTCTCGCGCTTCGTCAGCGGCCGGGAGGCTAAGAGCTCGACGAGCTCGTCGACGCGAGCACGTTCGAGGAGATAGCCGTGGAGTCGCGGGATCGGGTAGTTCTGCTCGCGCCGGTCCATCTTGGCGAGCGTCCGGACCGTGCCGCCGGTGCCGACCAGCCGCTGATCGGCGCCGAGGCGGGGGATCGTCGCTGCGCGAAGCGTCTCAGATACATGCTCGACGAGACGGCGTCGGTCGCCCCGCCCCGGGGGGTCGCTGGTGATGAATCGATCCGAGAGTCGCAAGGCTCCGAGGGGCATCGTCCAGGCTCGCTCGAACCGACGATCCCGGAATCGCGCGATCTCCAAGCTTCCGCCGCCTACGTCCACGAGCATCCCGTTATCCACCGGCAATGAATGGACGGCGCCGAGGAACGCCAAAGCCGCCTCGCGATCGCCGTCGACGATTTCGACGTTGAGTCCCGTCTCGACTCGGATCCGATCGAGAAGGTCGCGGCCGTTCGACGCCTCGCGTACCGCCGCCGTCGCTACGGCAAGCGTGCGGACCACGCCCGCGGCGGCGGCCATAGCGAGGAAGTCGCGCACGGCGTCGACCGTCCGATCGATGGCGTCGTCGCCGAGGCGATCTGAATCGCGGAGCTCCCGGGCGAGGCGCAGCGGCACGCGTTCTTCGGACAGTACTTCGACGTGCTCTCCGGTCGGGGAGCGGGCGACGATCATGCGCGCCGAGTTCGATCCGATGTCGATGACGGCGAGCGGTTGGTCGGCCAACGGGGGTCCTCGGATCGGGTAGGCCCGCGAGCCTAGCTCCCGCGTGGATGTGAAACAAAATACGCCCGGTCCGCCAGGGTGAACGCCGGGTGAACGTTCTGCGAACTAGGCGGTTGCGGCCGAAGAGCGGATCGTGACGACGAACGTGGAGCCTTTGCCTAACTCGCTCCGGGCCTCGACGTGCCCGCCATGCTGCTCGGCGACGTGCTTGACGATCGCGAGTCCGAGACCGGTGCCGCCGGTTTCGCGGGAACGGGCGCGATCGACTCGGTAGAAGCGCTCGAATATGCGAGGCAGCTCGCGGGACGGGATGCCGATGCCCGTGTCCGACACCTCGACGCGGGCGTCATCGTTCTGGGCGGCAACCTGAACCCGGATGGTTCCGCCCTCACGCGTGTACCGCACGGCGTTGTCGAGCAGGTTGCTGAACACGAGTGCGAGATCCTTCCGAGATCCGCGCACGGTGACGGGAGCCGTTGAGACCTCGACGTTCAGTCCGGCGTCGCGCATGAGCTGGCCGACCCTGTCGATCACCTCACGCGCGAGGAGGTCGAGACGTACCTCCTCGAGCGCGGGCCGCTCGCTCTCGAGCCGCGAGAGATCGAGGAGATCCATGACGATGCGCGACAGGCGTTCAGAGTCGCGCTGCAGGTTGGCGACGAAACGCCGCGCGGCCTCCGGATCCTCGTCCATCGCGTGCGACAAGGTCTCTGCCGCGGCCTGGATCGAAGCGACCGGTGTCTTCAGCTCGTGTGATGCGGCCGCGACGAAGTCTCGCCGGATGGCGTCGACCTTGCGAGCCTCGGTCACGTCCCGGAGCACGAGCAGCACCAAACCTTCTCCACCGGCCGGGAAGGCCGTGGCCAGAACGGTGCGCGGAGGCTGGCCGATCTCGAGCTCCTGCTCCTGAACGGATCCCATGTCGAACGCCAGGCCGACGAGGCGTCGCAAGACCGGCGAGATGAAGGGGTCCGGCGCCGTGCCGGGCTCCGCGAGGGGGAAGTCGCTCGCCATCCGACCGAGAAGGCGGATCGCCGCCGGGTTCGCGTATCGCACGCCGCCGCGATCGTCCATCAGGACGACGCCTTCATCGAGCGCCGAGAGCACGAGGTCGCGCGTTCGTCGGTCGGACTCGGCCTCCTCGATGCGCGCGGCGAGCTCGGAGTCCTTCCTGGATGCGGTGCTCTGCTCGGCCGTCAGGCGTCGCGCGAGTTGTCGTCGTGCGAGCAACGCCAATGCAAGCCCGAGGGAGGCGGCAACCGCTACCAGGATGGCGATCAGCATCCAAGCCCCCGGGCGCTCGTCGCGTTCACCGCCAAGCAGTCTAAGGCCAGGGCGTGGATCCGTTCTCGGAGAGTTCACCCGGACGTCACCTCTGCCTCGGATCGGTGCCATCTGCGTCGGCTAGGGTCGGCTCCGTGGGCACCGTCCGGCAGATCGGGAGACGGCCATCCCATGGCCATCTGTCTCAGCGGCCCGCGATCACGGTTGCGCTGATCGCGCACGACGCGAAGAAGGAAGAGCTCGCGCGATTCATGCGTGCCCACCTGGGTCTCACTCGCGAGTTCCGTTTCATGGCTCCCGAGGACACCGCCTGCACCGTGGACGATCCCGGCCTCGACTTGGAGGTCTTGGCGCCGGACAC
>JBKKCR010000150.1:0-6981 GCA_046712825.1 Actinomycetota bacterium
AAGAGCTCGCGCGATTCATGCGTGCCCACCTGGGTCTCACTCGCGAGTTCCGTTTCATGGCTCCCGAGGACACCGCCTGCACCGTGGACGATCCCGGCCTCGACTTGGAGGTCTTGGCGCCGGACACACTCGGCGGGGATCTGCAGATCGCGGCCGCGGTCGTCGAAGGCCGAGTCGACGCCGTGATCTTCTTCGTGGATCCCCTGGCTTCCCTTCCCTGCGAGCCCTCGGCGGCGACGATGCTCAAGGTCTGCGACCTCGAGCCCATCCCGATCGCGACCAACCGCGCGATGGGGGAGATCCTTCTCCACCACCTGGGGCGGATCGCTTACCACGATCACGTCCCGGAAGCGTTCGAGGGCGATGTCGTCGAGCGGGTCCTGACGCTTGCCGCGCCTTGGTCCGGCGAGGACGATCCCGCGGCGCATCGCTGAGGCCGTGGCTACCATGTCGGATGTCATGAGTGAGCCTCGCGTCCTCTTCGTCTGCGTTCAGAACGCGGGCCGGAGCCAGATCGCGGAAGCGATGTTCGATGCGCTGAGCGGCGGCGCGGGTAAGGCCCGCTCGGCGGGCACCCAGCCGGCCGATGAGGTCCATCCACACGTCGCGGCCGCCCTCGCCGACCGAGGCTTCGATGTGAGCCGAAAGATCCCGCACCGGCTCACCGAGGCCGACGCCGAATGGGCGGACGTCGTCGTCACGATGGGATGCGGCGATCAATGTCCTGCGACCGGCAAGCCCACCGAAGACTGGGCGCTCCCCGATCCGAAGCTGATGTCCGTTTCGGACCTCGCGCAACTGATCGACGAGATCGGCTTGCGCGTCGCCGATCTGCTCGACCGGCTGGGTCACCGAACGGCAACGGCCTAAGCTTCCGCTCAGGCCGTTCACCTTGCGGGCGCGGTGTCTACAGCGCTCCGCTTTCCCAGGGGCCCCATATCGCGTAGGTGCGTCCCAGAACCGGGTCCGCGACCGTGCGCGTCTCGCCTTGGTTGTTGACGAAGAGGTATCGACCGTCGGGGCTGAAACACGCACCGGCCCACTCCTTACTGTCGAGGAGATTCAAGGCGAAATCGAAGATCGCGCCTTCGACGGTAAGGCCCCGCAGGAATTGCTGGTCGTTCGGCGAGTCCTCGCAAAGGAGCAATCCACCGCGCGGCGTGAACGTGATGTTGTCGGGGAACGACAGCACTTCGGCAGCGGGCGATTCGTACACGAGCTTCAAGACGCCCTCGGATGCGCCGGCGGGCGTGAACTGCCACACCTGACCTTGGCCCGCGTCACCGCCGTTCGTGTCGGTGAAGAACACCGAGTCCTCGCCCCACCAGCAGCCCTCGAGCCGGCTGAACGCCGCGCCGCCTTTGGCGTAACCCTGATCGAACACGGCGCTCTCTCCGCCGGAACGCGGGTCCGGGTCTTCGATCGCGACCCAATCGGTCGGAAGGGCCTGGCCGACCGACTGGCCGGTGCTTGTGTTGTAGTTCGGCGCGCCCTTCACCCTGAGCATCTGAAGCTTTCCTCCGAGCGCGAGGTTTCCGCGACGCCTCGGGATGAAACGGTAGAACCCGCTGGGACCGTTGTCCTCGGTCTCGTAGACGTAGCCCGTCGCGGGATCGACGACGAGTGCCTCGTGCGAGAACCGACCCATGTCCTTGTACGGGATCGGGACCACGGGTCCGTTGGCGGCCGACGGGATCTCGAAGCTGTACCCGTGCTTCACACCCTCGCGCGTCTCGACCGTCTCCTCGCACGAGATCCAGCTACCCCAAGGTGTGGTTCCGCCGGCGCAGTTGACTATGGTCCCGTTGAGGCTCACGAAGTCGCGCATCAGCACCGGTACCCGGTCGACGAAAGCGAGCTCGAGCGTGGTGTTTCCCCCCGCTGCGTTGAGGTCGTAGGCCCTCCCCGGGCCGGCGATCGGCGGGCCGAATGCGTCGCGGTTCTCGTGGTTGCGAACGAGTCTGACCTTCCCATCCGGCGCGGGGAAGGCGCCCATACCGTCGTGCGCGTTGGGCGTAGCGTTGCCGTCCGACATCGTTGTGGATGCGACGCCGAACACCGAGTAGTTGAATCCCCGTGGAAGCGCCAGCCACTCGAGATCCGGGTCGGCTCCGGGGCCGACGGCTACCGGCTTCCTCGGTTGAAGCGGCCCGTATCCGCCCGACGTCTCGCCGGCTTCTTTCGTCGGCAACCCGGCAGCCGCCTTCGCGACGCGAAGGCCCAAGCCCTGGAACGCGGAAGCTCCGATCGCTGAACCTCCGGCGAGCGCGATGCCCTTGAGGAACGAGCGGCGCTCGACCCTGCTCATGACCGCTGCTTTCTTGGGCACGATTCCCTCCCCGTCGACGAGTCGCGTTCGGTTGATCGCGACGCTAACGAGGCGACGTGACCGCCGAAGGAACCGCCGACGTCGATCTGGTGAGGGTTCGGTTAACTCTGAGCACGCCTTCGACTCGCGTTCGTGCGCGATGGCGAAGCGAACTTCTCGGAACGTTCATCTTCCGTTCAACTTCGCCATGAAGCCCGTTCATAAGCGTCCTTTATGTTCGCCCCGGATGGAGGACCGCTCCGTCGGACAGATCCCCACACCCGCGGACCCGCTCGGGGCCGCCGGCCTGTCCCCGGCGGCCCCGCTCCGCGGCTCTGACGGCACTTCCGGCGAAGCGAATAGGGGGGAGGAAGTATGAGGAAGCACCGCTTGGTCCCGTTTGTGGTGGCCCTGACTGCTCTGGCGCTCGTCGTAGCCGCATGTGGTGGCGACGGCGCAGGCACAAATGAGGCGCTCAAGGAGCTGTCCGGCGACATCGTCGCGGATGGCTCCAGCACGGTGTTCCTGATCACTCAGGCCGTGGCCGAGGAGTTCAAGCTGGCCGGAGCAGACAGCGTGAAGGTTTCGGTCGGTTCCTCCGGTACTGGCGGCGGCTTCAAGAAGTTCTGTGCAGGCGAGATTGACATCTCTGATGCTTCCCGCGCGATCAAGGACGAAGAGAAGACCCTTTGCACGGCGGGTGGGATCGAGTACGTCGAGCTCGAGGTTGCCATCGACGGTCTGTCCGTGATGGTCCACAAAGACAACACCTTCGTCGACTGCCTCACGACGGCGGAACTGAAGAACATCTTCCAAAAGGACAGCACGGTTACCAACTGGAAGCAGGTGCGTGCCGGCTTCCCCGATCAGCCGATCAAGCTCTATGGACCGGGGACGGACTCGGGCACCTACGACTACTTCACCAAGGAGATCAACGGTGAGGAGGGCGTCGGTCGCTCGGACCCGCTCTACACGCCGAGCGAAAACGACAACGACCTTGTGCGGGGCGTCTCCCAGGATCCGAATGGGCTCGGCTACTTCGGCTATGGCTACTACGTTCAGAACAAGGACAAGCTCAAGCTTCTCGGCGTCGACAGCGGCAGCGGGTGCTTGGCCCCCAACGACGCCAACATCGTCGATGGGACGTACAAGCCCCTCTCGAGACCCCTATTGGTCTACGTAGCGAAGAAGTCGATCGCGAAGCCACAGGTGAAGGCCTTCATCGACTTCTATCTCGCAGAGGTGAACGGTCTGTTGCCCAGTGTCGGCTATGTGCCGCTCCACTCGGACGACCTGACTGCCTCGAAGACGATCTGGTCCGCGGCCGCGGCCTAGCGGTATCGTCCCAGCCGCATGGCGACGAGCTCGCTTAGGGTCCATCGGCGCCGCACCGGGGAGCGTGCCATCAAGGGCGCGCTCCTCGCGTGCGGCGTCGTATCGATCGCCACCACGGCCGGCATCATCCTGTCGCTGGCGTTCGAGAGCTTCGAGTTCTTCCGCCAGATACCGATCCTCGACTACCTCACAGGTAGGGACTGGGCGCCGACCTTCAGGCCGCCCAAGTTCGGCGTTCTTCCACTCGTTTCAGCCACGATGCTCATTGCCGGTATCGCGATCGTGGTAGCCGTCCCGCTCGGGCTCGGTTCGGCGATCTATCTTTCGGAGTACGCGCGCCCGCGTGCCAGGAAGATCCTCAAACCGATCCTCGAAGTCCTGGCAGGGATCCCAACCGTCGTGCTCGGTTACTTCGCGCTGAACTTCATCTCACTGTCGTTCCTCAAGAGCTTCATCCCATGGTTGCCGCCGTTCAACGCCCTGGCCGCCGGCATCGTCGTCGGCATCATGATCGTCCCGCTCATCGCTTCGATCGCCGAGGACGCGATGCGGGCGGTGCCCCAGAGTCTGCGCGAGGGCGCTTTCGCCATGGGCGCCACCAGACGAACCGTCGCAACGAAGGTGGTCGTGCCTGCGGCGCTTTCGGGCATTGCGGCGGCTGTGATACTCGGGCTATCCCGCGCGATCGGTGAGACGATGATCGTCACGATCGCAGCCGGACTCAACCCCAACCTCAGCCCCAACCCCACCGAGTCGATGGCCACGATGACCGCCTACATCGTGCAGATCTCGCTCGGAGACACGCCCCAGACCGGCATCGCCTACAAGACCATATTCGCCGTGGGAAGCACCCTGTTCCTGATGACACTCGCGCTCAACATCATCTCGACTCGGATCGTGCGGCGTTTCAGGGAGCGTTACGAATGACGAGTGCTGCTCAAGCGATCAGATCCTCACTCGCAACCGGGAAGAGGGCCGAGCGATCGATGCGATCGCTCGTCTTCGCCCTGTTGATGATGCTCTGCCTTCTGATCGGACTCCTCGCCCTCGCCACGCTCTTGATAGACGTGGTTCGGGACGGCATCGGGCGACTCGACGGCAACTTCATCAACAGCCTGGATTCGCGGATCCCGTCCCGCGCCGGCATCAAGCCCGCGCTCGTAGGGTCGCTTTGGCTCATGGGCATCGTAGCCGTCGCCTCCTTCCCCTTGGGAGTAGGAGCCGCCGTCTATCTGGAGGAGTTCGCCCCACGTAACCGCTTCACCAGCTTCATCGAGGTGAACATCGCGAACCTCGCTGCGGTCCCGTCGATCATCTACGGCCTCCTCGGTCTCGCCGTCTTCGTGCGGTTCATGCATATGGGCCGCACGATCATGGCCGGCGCTCTGACACTCGTCCTTCTGATCCTGCCGCTGATCATCGTCGCGGCGCGCGAAGCGCTTCGCGCCGTCCCACCCTCGATCCGCCAGGGCTCGCTCGCAGTCGGAGCGACGGAGCTGCAGACGGTGTGGCATCACACTCTCCCCGCGGCGATGCCCGGCATCCTGACGGGGATGATCCTCGGCCTTTCTCGGGCGATCGGGGAAACGGCGCCCCTCATCACGCTCGGAGCGCTGACGTACGTGAACTTCGTCCCGGGGCCACTTGACCGTTTCACGGCGATGCCGATCCAGATCTTCAACTGGGTTGCTCGTCCGCAGGCCGAGTATCAGCGGGTGGCGGCGGCCGGCATCATTCTTCTCCTGGCCGTTCTCCTCGCGATGAACGCGGTAGCCGTCATCTTGCGGAACAGGTTCGAGAAACGGTGGTGAGTCAACATCGAGGGTGGGGGGGATCCTGACGTGGCCATTTCCGAGGTGACCGTGAAAGACATGGCCCGAACTGGCAATATCCTGGGCGTGCGTATCGAGACCCAGCATTCCGAGCCCTCAGATCTCCCCGAGGTCCGTGAGGTCGTCTTCCGGCTTCAGGGCGTATCGGTCGCGTACGACTCCAACGTCGCGGTTCGCGACGTCACCCTCGACGTGCCGGCCCAGCAGATCACGGCCATCATCGGACCATCCGGCTGCGGGAAGAGCACACTGATCAGGACCTTCAACCGCATGAACGACCTGATACCGGGCGCGAAGGTCTCGGGAAAGGTGCTCTACCACGGTGAGGATCTTTACGACCCCCAGATCGACGCGGTCGAGGTGCGCCGCCGGATCGGGATGGTCTTCCAGAAGCCCAACCCCTTCCCGAAATCGATCTTCGATAACGTGGCGTTCGGCCTCAAAGTTCACGGGCTCACCGACGACATACCGGCCCGCGTCGAAGAAGCTCTGAAGGCGGCCGCTCTGTGGGAGGAGGTCCGCAAGGACCTGAAGAAGAACGCTTACTCGCTCTCCGGCGGTCAGCAGCAGCGCCTGTGCATTGCGCGTGCTATCGCCGTAGAGCCGGACGTGATTCTGATGGACGAGCCCTGCTCGGCCCTCGACCCCATCGCCACCGCGAAGATCGAAGATCTGATGCGCGAGCTGCGGAGTAAGTATTCGATCGTGATCGTCACCCACAACATGCAGCAAGCGGCGCGAGCCTCGGACATGACCGCGTTCCTTACCGCCGAGACCACGGAAGACGGCGACATGCGCACCGGGGTACTCGTCGAGTTCGACCGGACGGAGCTGATCTTCACGCGGCCCTCCGACTCACGGACCGAGGCGTACATCACCGGAAGGTTCGGTTGATGGCGGAGCCCGCGAAGAGGCACTTCCACGAAGAGCTCGACGGGCTCGAGCTCGATGTGCTCGGCATGGGCGAGGTGGGGGAGCGGATGCTCGCCGCGGCCATGGAATCGCTGACCCGCGACGACCTGGCCGCCGCCGATCGTGTGATCGAATCCGACGACGACCTCGACTCGCGCTACATGATGGTGGAGCGGCGAACGCTCGAGCTCTTGGCGCTGCAGACGCCGGTCGCGATCGATCTTCGCTTGATCTCGGCGATCCTGCACACGAACGTGCATCTCGAGCGGGTGGGCGACATGGCCGTCAACATCGCCAAGATCGTCAAGGTTGTCCACGGCCTGCCGGTCAACCAAACGATCCTGTCCCACCTCACCGAGATGGGCGACATCGCCCGGCAGATGCTCCGCGCGTCCATGGACGCGCTCGCGCGCCGCGACATCGAGCTCGCCCTCAAGCTGCCGGAGATGGACGACCCGGTCGATCGCCTGAACCGAGGGATGTACCGGGAGGTCGCGTCCTGCGCGTGGGATCCGCAGATGCTCGAGTGGGCGATCCGGATGATGGTCGTCTCGCGGCAGCTGGAGCGGATCGGCGACCACGCGGTCGACATCG
>JBKKCR010000151.1:0-7326 GCA_046712825.1 Actinomycetota bacterium
CGCGTCCGATCCGACGGGCCGCTTCGTCGAGGTCGAGGCCGGCCACCAGACGCAGCCGAAGCTGCAGCCACTCGTCGTGCCGGGCTGCCTCGGAGAGGCGCTCCTCCCCCGCCTGCGCGTCCGGAGCCCGCTCGATGTAGGTGCGCGGCACCTTTTCGTTCCACACCCGTACGGCGTCGAGATGCCCGTGCGCCCCAGCGCCGAGCCCGGCATATTCGCCTTGGGTCCAGTACACGAGGTTGTGCCGGCACGCGCGGCCGGGCTTCGCCCAGTTCGAGATCTCGTAGTGCTCGTACCCCGCGCCGGCGAGCAGATCCAAGGCCAGCTCGTACTTCGCCGCTTGGTCGTCGTCGTCCGGCGACGGCATGCGTCCGGCGGCGACGTCGGCGCCGAAAGCGGTCCCCTCCTCGATCGTGAGCGCGTATGCGCTCAGGTGTTCGGGGCCGAGTGCTATCGCCTTGTCCAGCGAGGCACGCCAGTCGTCGAGGCTCTCGCCCGGCGTGCCGTAGATGAGGTCGAGGTTGAGGTTGTCGAACGCGGCGGCGCGCGCTTCGCGCACGGCGCCCTCCGTTCGTTCCGCCGTGTGCGCGCGGCCGAGGGTGGCCAGCACGTCGGCGCGGAACGACTGCGCCCCGAACGAGATACGGTTCACGCCGGCGTCACGGAACCCGCGCAGCCGCTCGACGTCGACCGTTTCCGGGTTGGCCTCGATCGTCACCTCCGCGTCGCCGCTCACGCGGAACGTCGCGCGCAGCCCGTCGAGCAGTCTCCGCATCAGCGTGGGGTCGAGCAGCGATGGCGTGCCGCCGCCGATGAAGATCGAGCCGGTTTCGCGCGCTCCTGCGCGCTCCGCCCACGAGCCCACTTCCCGCAGAAGAGCGTCCACGTACTCGGGCGCGGTGTCCTCGATCCCGACGTAGGTGTTGAAGTCGCAGTACGGGCAACGCGAGATGCAGAACGGGATGTGGACGTAGATGCCGAACGCCGGCGCGAGGTGCAGCACATCGGCGCGCGGCTCGAGCAGCTCGACGGCCGGGGAGACCGCGGTCACTTGTCCCCCTTCTTGTCGTCGGTGACGCCGCCGCCGCCTACCTGCAACGCAGCGATGAACGCCTCCTGCGGCACCTCGACGGAGCCGATCTGCTTCATGCGCCGTTTCCCGGCCTTCTGCTTCTCGAGAAGCTTCCGTTTCCGCGTGATGTCGCCGCCGTAGCACTTCGCGAGCACGTCCTTGCGCTTCGCCTTCACCGTCTCGCGCGCGATGATCCGGCTGCCGATCGCCGCCTGCAGCGGGACGTCGAACATCTGACGAGGGATGAGCTCGCGGAGCTTCGACACCATCGCCCGGCCGTACGTGTAGGCGCGCTCGCGGTGCACGATCGCGCTGAACGCATCGACGGGGTCGTTGTGCAGAAGGATGTCCACGCGGACGAGCTCGGCGGTCTGGTAGCCGACGTGCTCGTAGTCGAGCGAGGCGTAGCCGCGCGTCCGAGCCTTCAGCTGGTCGAAGAAGTCGAAGATGATCTCCGCAAGGGGGAGCCGGTACCGCAGCTCGACGCGGTCGGCCGACAGGTAGTTCATGCCGTCGAGGATCCCCCGTCGCGACTGGCACATCTCCATGAGGGTGCCCACGTACTCGCCGGGCGCGAGGATCAGCGCGGAGACCATCGGCTCCTCGATCTTCTCGATGTGGCTCGGGTCGGGCAGGTCCGATGGGTTGCGGACGGTGATGACCTCATCGGATGTGAGGATCACGCGATAAGCCACGTTCGGCGCGGTGGTGACCAGCTCGAGGTCGAACTCCCGCTCGAGGCGCTCGCGGGTGATCTCCATGTGGAGCAAGCCCAGGAACCCGCAGCGGAATCCGAAGCCGAGCGCCTTCGAGGTCTCCGGCTCGTAGACGAGCGCCGCGTCGTTCAACGCGAGCCGCTCGAGTGCGTCGCGAAGGTCCGGGTAATCGTCGCCGGCGACGGGGAACAGCCCCGCGTACACCATCGGCTTGGGCTCGAGGTAGCCGGCGAGCGGCTCGGTGGCCGGACGCTGCGCGTCGGTGATCGTGTCGCCGACCTTCGCGTCGCGGATGTTCTTGATCCCGCCGATGAAGTAGCCGACCTCGCCGGCGCCCAGCGACTGCAGCGGCGTCGGATCGGGCGCGAGCGCTCCCACCTCTTCCAGATCGTGCACGGCCCCCGTCGCCATCATCCGGATCCGCTGGCCCTTGAAAAGGTTTCCGTCGACGACCCGCACGTACGCGATCACGCCGCGGTACTGGTCGTAGGTCGAGTCGAAGATCAGCCCGCGAGGCTGGGCGACGGGATCCCCCGTCGGTGGCGGGACGCGCCGCACGATCGTCTCGAGCAGCTCTTGGACGCCCTCGCCGGTCTTGCCGGACACGAAGAGGATGTCCTCGAGCTCGCAGCCGATCACCTGCTGCAGCTCTTGCGCGACCTTCTCCGGCTGGGCGGATGGGAGGTCGATCTTGTTGACGACGGGGATGACCTCGAGGTCGGCCTCGATCGCGAGGTGGAGGTTGGCGAGTGTCTGCGCCTCGATCCCCTGGCTCGCGTCGACGAGCAGCACGGCGCCCTCGCAAGCGTTGAGCGCGCGCGACACTTCGTACGAGAAGTCGACGTGGCCGGGCGTGTCGATCAGGTTCAGCTCGTAGTTCTGTCCGTCTTTGGAGTCGTAGGACAGCCGCACGGCGGCCGCCTTGATCGTGATGCCCCGCTCGCGCTCGAGGTCCATCCGATCGAGGTACTGGGCGCGCATGTCGCGGTCGGCGACGGCGTGGGTGATCTCGAGGATCCGGTCGGCGAGCGTCGACTTCCCGTGGTCGATGTGCGCCACGATGCAGAAGTTGCGGGTACGGGCTTGTTCGGGCATGAGCGAAGAGCATATCGCCAGGCACCCACGGCGCCCGGCGGGCCGCGAAGGTTCGGCTTATCCGCCGAGGAACTGGTCGAGCACCTCGAGGAGCTTGGCGACGCTGATCGGCTTGGTGAGATACCGCGCCGCGCCCGCGGCGAGCAGCTCCTCGAGCTGGCGCATGGTGGCGTCCGCGGTGAGGATCACGACCGGGATCCCCCGGGTGGCCTCGTCGGCCCGGAGGCGCCGGAGCACCTCGGCCCCGTCGATGTCGGGAAGATGGAGGTCGAGAAGGATGAGATCCGGGTGATGCTCGCGGGCGAGGTCGAGGCCGACGCCTCCGAGCATCGCCGAGATGAGGCGCGCCCCGGGCCGCCGCCGCATGACCTCCTCGACGAGCTGAACGTTGGCGACGACGTCCTCGATATAGAGCACGCATGGGGACCCGGTGTAGGGTCGGACCGACGCGACCTGCCCGGTCCCTCGCTCTTCCTCGATCAGCAATGCAGGCTGTGTGAGCGGCAGCTCGATCCAGAAGGTCGACCCTTCGCCGACGGAGCTGTGCACGCCCATCGCGCCGCCCATCGCCTCGATCAGAGTCCGCGACAGCGCCAGTCCCAGGCCGGTGCCCTCGATGCCGAGGCTCGGTGCGCTCAGGCGCTCGAACGGGGTGAACAGCCTGGCGAGTGATTCGGAGGAGAGGCCTATGCCGGTATCGGAGATCGAGATGCGGATCCGCTCCTCTCCGATGTGCTCGACCTCGAGGACGACGCGTCCGTCGGGCAGGTTGTACTTGATGGCATTCGAGAGAAGATTTATGCACGCCTGCTTCAGGCGCTGGGGATCGGCCGAGACGTACAGGGCCTTGGCGGGGCCGAGCTCGATGTCCATCGTTAGGCCCCGGGCATCGGCCAACGGCCGGATCAGCTCGGTGGTCTCCTCGAGGATCTGCGCCAGCCCGACGGGGCCCACCGACATCGAGAGGTGACCCGATTCGATGCGCGCGATGTCGAGCACCTCATCGAGCAGCAGCAGGAGGTGCTTGCCGGCTCGGCGTATGGGCGAGACGAACCGCTTCTCGTCCTCGCCGATCGGGCTCATCTCGAGCAGCTCGCTGAACCCGAGGATCGCGGTCAGCGGCGTACGGAGCTCGTGGCTCACCCGGGAGAGGAACTCGCTCTTCGCGTTGCTCGCCGCTTCGAGCCTCTTGTTGAGCTCCCGCAGTTCCTGCGACCGCGCGAAGATCTCCCGCTCCATCGTCGTGCTCCGTTCCCGAAGCTCGGCGGTCAGCTCTGCCTGCTCGGCGCCGCGACGCTGAAGCAGGACGTAATCCGTTACGTCTTCGACGCGGTGGATGATGTACGCGAGGCGGCCGTCGTCGTCGATGACCGGAGCGTTGAGCGGGCTCCAGAAGCGTTCCTCGAAACCTCCGCCTTCCTCCGCAGGACGCCGGATGTCGTATCGCTGAACCGCCATCGTGCCGGCGACGAGGTGCGTGCGGACGCGCTCCAGCGAGTCGCGCAGGTTGCTCACGCCGGTGGCCTCGGCGTCGTCGGGGTTGTCGGGGAAGACATCGAAGATCCCCCTCCCGATGATGTCGTCCCTCTTCGTCATCGTCGCGGCGAGGTACGCATCGTTCACCGCGACGATCGTGAGGTTCGGATCCAGCACCAGATACGAGCCGGGGGCGCCGTCGAACAAGCGCCGGAAGTCCGGCTCGTTGCCGTTCCGGTCCGCGGAGGGCCCGCGTCCGGAACCGTCCTTCGCCGGGGCACTCATGACTCAGATCATGGTACCCGCGCTCGCCTCGCTATCCGGGAGGGGTCGGCGATGGCCCGACCCTTGGAACGGCCCAGCATGGCCGCCCGATCAGGCCGCTGATATGATCGCGCGCCGTGGCTAACATCAAGAGTCAGATCAAGCGCATCCGGACGAACGAGCGCGCCCGCGTTCGCAACGTGTCGACGCGCTCCAAGCTGCGCACGCAGGCCCGCCGGTTCCAGGAGGCCGTCAAGGCCGGGGACCGGGACAAGGCCCAGGTCGCCTTGCGTGAAGCCTGCCGGGCCTACGACAAGGCCGCCGCCGACGGCGTGATCCACAAGAACAACGCGGCGAACCACAAGGCCAAGCTCTCCAAGGCCTTCAACGCGATCGCGAGCTAGACCGCTCCCGACCTCGCTCTAGCGGCACTTGCCGCCTTCGAGGTGTTTCCGGAGCCGAGCCAGACGCCCGTCCCAGTCACCGCCCACGGCGGCGCCGTCGCCGAACGGGGACGGAACGGCTTAGACGCGCGAAGCGCGCGCCGGCCCGGCGATCTCGTCGACGAGGAACTCGAGCACCAGAGGGTCGTCGGCCTCGCTCTTGAGCGCGAGGTCGGCGTCGGCGGCGAGCCGGTAAGCGACGCGGATCTCATCCGGCGTGAAGTTGCGGGCTCGGCGCATCGCGCGCTTGACCCTCCCCTCCTTGATCCCGAGCTCCTTGGCGACCGCGGCCGCCGATCTGCGCTCCCCGCCCGACAGCACCGCGAGGATGCGCAGCTGATTCGCGACGGTCGCGAGGATCACCAGCGGATGCTCGCCGTGATTAACCAGAGCGCGCAGGCGCCTCAGCGCCTGCGCGCGGTCGCGGTCGAAGAGTGCATCGACGAACTCGTGCAGCTTGGACTCGATCCCGCGGAACTGCATCGCCACGGCGGCCGCGTCGATCATCGCGCCGTCTGGGAGTGACGTCGCGAGCTGCTCGACGGCGCTCGCCAGCTCGCGGAGGTCGGTTCCGAGAGCCTCGACCAGCGCCTTGCCGGCGTCCGGCGTCATCCGCTTGCCCAGCGCCTTGGCGCGCTTCACTACCCATCCCGGCGTCTCCCAGGGCGGGACGTTGTCGGGCGTGCGGACCTCGGCGTTGTCGCCGAGCGCTTTCACGAGCCGCTTCGTGCCGGCGGGCGTCCCCGACATGAGCACCAGCCGGACGTCCGGCTGCGGATCGGCTGCCCAGCGAGACATCACGGCGAGTGCCGGCTCCTTGGCCTCGTCGGCGTCGGGCACGATGACGAGCTTGCCGGCGTCGAACAACGACATGGTCTCGAGCGCGTTGGCGAGCGCGGCGGCCTCGGCCGCGGGGATCTCCTCCTCCGCGAACCCACGCTCACGCGCCTTCGCGCGCAGCGGCCCGAGCTCGAGGTCGGCGAGGAAGTCGTCGGAGGCGGCGATGATGCGAACGGACTTCACGGGATCGAATCCTACGCCGCAGTGCGTGCGGGATGCTCCTCCCGGATCTCGGCGGCGCCGTTCGCCGCGAGCCCGACGCTCACGTCGCCGGACAGATCGGTGCGGAGCACGCGGATCCGCGCCATGGCGAGCGCGGCCAGCGTCTCGCCCGATGGGTGGCCGAAATCATTCCGACCCACCGAGATCACGGCGATACGCGCGCCACCTGCAGCGAAGAAGCCCGGCACCATCCGCTTCGAGCCGTGATGCGGAACGGTCATCACCGGGCAGCGCAGCTGGTCGGGCCGCTCCAGGAGGACCTCCTGACCGTCCTCCTGAACCTCGCCCGACATCAGCAGGCAGGTCGAGCCGTAGCGGATCCGCATCGTGATCGAGTTGTTGTTCAGATCCGAGTCGGTCCCGGTGAACAACGGGTCGCGCGGCCCGAGGATGTCGATCTCCGCCTCGCCGAGCGCGTAGCGCGCCCCGCGGCGCACCACCTCGATGGGGATGCCGCGCTCACGGGCGGCCTCACGGAGCGCCGGCAGCGCCGCGATCTCCGCCTCGAGGCCCGGCTCGATCACGCGGCCGACCGGGATCGAGGCGATCACGGACGGGAGACCCTCGACGTGATCGGCGTGCGGATGGGACAGGACCAGCAGATCGATCTTACGCACGCCGAGCGTCCGGAGCTTCGCGAGGATGACGTGCTCGTCGGGCCCGGCGTCGACGAGCATCGTTGCGCCGCTCGGCGTCCGCACCAGCCACGCGTCCCCCTGTCCGACGTCGATCGCGGTGAGCACCATGCCTGAGGGCGGCGGCGGTCCGAGGGCGCTCGCCCACGCGGTGGTCGCGACCAGGAACGCGACCGCGAGCAGGATCGGGGCACCGCGGAGATGCCTGACCCGCAAGGCCACCAGAGGGAGGACGGTCAGGACCATGATCACCACGGCGCCGATGACGCCTCCCGGCAGGCCGATCGAGGCGTTCGGAACGCGTGAGAACGTGGCCGCGACCGCCGAGATCCAGGCGAGCGCCGGCCGCGCGGCGGTCGCAAGGGCGACCCCGGCCGGCTCGTGGATCGCCCCGGCGGCCGCGGCCGCGAAGCCGAGCACGGTGGCCGGTGCGACGGCCGGGACCGCAAGCACGTTGGCAGGCAACGACGCGACCGAGAACTGGTGGAACTGCATCGCGAGCAGCGGCGCGACGGCGAGCTGTGCCCCGAGCGTCACCCCGAGCACCGCTCCCAACCCCCCGC
>JBKKCR010000152.1:0-13137 GCA_046712825.1 Actinomycetota bacterium
GCATCCAGTCGCTGCCCGACGATCTGTCGGTCGCGTTGAAAGAGATGGAGCGCTCCGAGCTCGTCGCCGAAGCGCTCGGCGAACACGTCTTCGAGCAGTTCCTGCGCAACAAGCAAGCGGAGTGGGACGCCTACAAGTCCTACGTGTCGCCCTTCGAGATCGAGCGCTATCTGCCGCTGCTGTAGGCCGGGCGCCTCAGGAGAGCGCCGACACCAACGGGTCGAGGCGAGCGAGATGGCCGGTGGCGCCGATCTCGGTGTACAGGCGGTGAGCCAGGCGAAGCTCGCGGGCGTGCTCGGCCGTGTCACCGATGTGGGCGGCCAGCGCCGCGAGGTCCTCTCGGACCAACGGCTCGTAGCTCGCCGCGCCGGTCCCCCGGATCGCCTCGAGGGCTTCGTGGAACGCAGCGCGTGCGAGCTCTGTCGATCCCTCGGCAAGCAAGATACGACCCAGGACGTGATGGGCTTCGATCTCATACGTCTTCGTGCCGAAGCGGAGGGCTTCGGCGACCGATTCCTCTGCGGTCTCGCGTGCCCGAGGATCTCCCGTGGCGAGGTAGCATTCGGCCACACGGCTGAGGGTCCACGCCGTGAGTTCGATCCCGACGCCACGCTCGCGTGCGATCTCGATGGCATGCCGCAACGCCTCCTCGGCCGGACCCCACTCCTCTCGTAGCGTGAGCGCGTTCCCATGCGTCGCATAGGCGATCACCTGAGAGAAGCTGCTGCCGATCCGCTCCGCGATGACGACCGCCTGCTCGGAATGACTTCCGAGGTAGCTTCGCTCGCCGGTGAAGCGGGCTACGAGCGAGAACGCGCCGTGCGTCCAGCCCACGACCTCGAGGTCGCCGTGATCGCGCGCAAGCTGCAGCGCGCGCTCGAGATGGCCGACGGCTTCGAGTGGGCGACCGAGGAAGGGCAGAAGGAAGCCGTGTGCCATGAGCACGAAGATGTAGGGGCTGTAGTAGAGGAGATCCGCGCCGAGCATCGGGTCGGCCGGCGGGTCGGCGAGCAGCCGCTCCTGCACCGCGAGCGCGTCGTCCAGCCGTCCCGCCTGGAACCCGAGATAGGAAAGCGCCGGCCCGCCGATGAGGCGAAGCAGCGGATCGCCGGCGCGCTCCGCGATCCGGTCTGCTTCGAGTGCAAGCTCATATCCCTCCTGTACGCCGCCCGCGAGCGCGGTGATCCCACCGTGGAGCATGGTCAGCAGGGTCAGAGAGGCAAGATCGTTTCGTCGCTCCGCGATCGCGCTTCCCTTGAGGACGATCTCGTGGGCTTCCTCCGGCTTGATCCCGAGCCGCCAGCCGTGCGCTCCGGCCTGCACGCACGCGAGGAGGGTCAGGAACTCGGTGTCGTCGTTGGACTCGAGCCCCCCAAGCAGCGACCGGACCCGCATCCAGTGGCGGTAGGCCTCGGCGTGGTTGCTGCGGCCCGCCCACGACGCGGCCGTGGCACTCCACCGCGCAGCCTCGAGCGCCTCCCCGGCGGCCTCGAAGTGATGTGAGATCAGCGCGGCTCGTTCCTCTAGCTTGTCCGGATAGAGCGCCACGAGCGCCTGCGCGACGGCGCGATGCACTCCCGCGCGATGCTCGCCGAGTTGCGACCGGTACGCAACCTCTTGCGAGAGCGGATGCTTGAACGTGTACCCCGCTTCGGGGTACAGCGCGACCTCATAGAGGAACTCGGCGCCGACGAGCGCCGCGAGTGCCCGGCCGAGGTCTTCCTTGTCGAGGCCGGCGACGCGCTGCAACACCGGCTCCGAGAACTCCCTGCCGATAACGGCGGCGGTCTGCAGAAGCGACTTCTCCCGATCGCCGAGGCGGTCGATGCGGGCGGCGAGGACGGCTTCGACCGTGGGCGGTACGAGGTTCTCGTCGACCGGCCGCCCAAGCTTGTACGCGCCCCTCGTCCCAACCAGGCTCCCGGATTCCGCCAGCGCTTGAACGACCTCCTCGATGAAGAAGGGATTCCCGCCCGTGCGATCACGTATCCGGTCGGCAGCCTCGGCAACGGATGCATCGTTCCCCAGAAGGTCGTCCAGCAGGTGCTCGATCGCCGAGGCTCCGAGCGGCTCGAGGTCGATCGAGCGGTTCTGCGGCAGGTCCATCCATGTCGATCGATACTCGGGACGGAAGTTGGCGACGACGAGCGACCGCGTGCCCGGTACCGCCTCGACGAGCGAGGAGAGGAACGCCTCGCTCCCCGGGTCGATCCAGTGAAGGTCCTCCAGGATGAGCACGCTCGTCTCCTTGCGGCTCCGGGCGTGCACGATGCTCTTGACCATTTCGAGGAGCCGGCGCATCCGTGCCTCGGGGTCCATCCGCGCCGGCGGGTTGTCGGGGTCGGCGATGCCCATGAATTCGAAGAGGAGCGGCAGCCACTCCTGGATCCCGGGATCGAGCAGCACCAACCGGCCGGCGACCTTTTCGCGGGCTTTCTCGTCGGGGTCGGCGTCGGTGATCTCGAAGAAGGCGCGCAGCAGCTCGAGCACGGGCAGGAACGGGATCCCCTTGCCGTGCGAGACGCCACGCGCCTCTCGAACGGTGATGGCGCGAGCGCGGCATCGCTCCGCGAACTCGAAGCAGAGCCGGCTCTTGCCGACGCCGGGGCCGGCGACGACACCGACGACGCGGCCGTCTCCCTCCATCGTGCGCGCGAGTGCCTCTTCGAGCGACTCCATCTCGCGATCGCGCCCGACGAAGCGCGAGAACCCCCGGGCGCGGGAGATGTCCAGCCTGGAGCGGGCGGCACCGACGCCGGAGAGCTCGTACACACGCACCGGCTTGCGGACGCCTTTGATCGTGAACTCGCCGAGATCGTCCAGCTCGAAGAAGCCCGATGCCAGCTCGGCGGTCTTTTCGGTGAGGTATGCCTTTCCCGGTTCCGCGAGCTGCTCGATGCGTGAGGCGAGCCCGACCGTATGACCGAGCGCCGTGTAATCCATCCGGAGATCGGCCCCAATCGCGCCGACGACGACCTCTCCGGAGTTGAGTCCCATGCGGACGTGGAAGTTGAGGCCTTGCTCGCGCCGGAGCTCCAGCGCGTACGGAGCGAGCGCACCGGCCAGGTGGAGCGCGGCGTAGCAGGCCCGCTGGGCGTGATCCTCGTGCGCGATGGGGGCGCCGAACAGCGCCATGATGCCGTCACCCGTGAACTTGTTGACCGTTCCCTCGAAGCGGCTGACGCCCTCGCACATGATCGTGAAGAAGCGATCCAGGATGGCGTGCCATGTCTCCGGATCGACGCCCTCCTGCAATTCCATCGAGCCGGCTACGTCCGCGAAGAGGACGGTGACCTGTTTGTGCTCGCCGACGAGGTCGGCGCCGGCCTTTCGAATCTTCTCGACGAGATGCGGTGGCGTCACTTCCAATGGAGAGCGCCCTCGTGAGGCCGCGGCGTCGTGGGCGGCGACATCGCGCCCGCACTCCATGCAGAACTTAGCCTCGAGAGGGTTCTCGTGGTCACAGTTGGAGCAGCGCATCCCATCGCTCCCGGCCTGGTGGCTCCCGGCCAGTCTATCGGCCGCGGGCTTGCGCTGGCGGTCAGGTCTCGAGCGGCACCGCGACCTCGGCGCGAACGCTCGCGAGCTCGGTCTCCCAGTCCTTGGGGGGAAGCACCGGGGTGACGACGAACTTGCTCGCGCCTTGCTCGACGAAACGCTCGAGGCGTGAGCGGAGCTCGGCCGTCCCGCCCAGCACGACCAGCTCGCGCGGGTCGATGCCCGGGCGCCTCGCGCCGATGACCGCGAGGATCTGCTCGGGATCGGCGGCGCCGTCGGGCAGGTAGGGGATCAGCGCGCCGAAGTGCTCTTCGTCGATGACCCGTCCGGCCTCGGCGGCTTGCTCGCGGATCGAGGCCGCCATCCCCGCGTATTCGTCGACCGCGATGAACGAGGGGAGCCACCCGTCGCCGAGCTGCGCGACCCGGCGCAGGGCCGGCTTGGATACCCCACCGAACCAGACGTCGGGAGCCGGTTTTTGAAGCGGTTTCGGGCCTACCGCCACGTCGTCGACCCGGAAGAAGCGGCCGTCGAACGTGACCCGCTCCTGCGTCCAGACCATACGCATCAGCCGGACGGCTTCCTCGGTTCGAGCCGCGCCCTCAGCCCGGTCGACGCCGAAGATGCCGCGGTCCGATCCGCCGTCCACGCCGAGCCCGAACGCGGCGATGAGCCGTCCGTTCGACACGACGTCGAGCGTCGCGAGTTGCTTCGCGAGCAGAACCGGATTGCGGCCCGGCAGAACCATGACGCTCGGTCCGAACTTGAGCTTTCGCGTTCGTCCCGCGACCGCCGCCATCGCGACGAGCGGGTCGGGCGCGTCGAGCGTTACGCGTTCGGAGAACCAGATCGAATCCCATCCGTCGCGTTCGGTCGCGTCGATGATCGCCCAGAACGTGTCGTGATCCCATCCGGCGAGGGAGAAGCTCGACAGGCCGAGTCCGACGCGGATCTTCACGTCGCTAGAAGCGCGTCCCGAGCGCGAGCCCGAGCGGACACTCGACCGACGTACCGGCGCGGTGCTCGACGGGGTCGCCTCCGTCGGCGCCGATGATCGTGAGCGCGCCTTTGCCCATGACGGTCCACGTCTCGCCGTCTCCGCACGCCGCGGTGTCCTCGTCGATACCGAACATGACGTTGGCCGCCGGGACGGAGTCGATGATGAACTGACGCAATCCCGGGAAGAACGATTCCACCGCGTCGAAGTGGGTCGGGATGCTCGCGCGAGTGAACAGCGGCAGGCCCGGCACCCAGCGCAGGTCGTTCAGGTCGATCGTCGCCGAAGTGACGTCGGGCGCGACGGAACCCACCGCACTGGCGCCGGCGCTGCATCCTCCGAACGCGGTTCCGTGCGCGAGCGCGTCGAGCACGGCATCCCAGAACGGCGTGTCGCGCAACGTGTCGGCGAGATAACCGGGGTTGCCTCCGGAGAAGAAGATGTAGCGCGCGTCGGCCACCTCGTCGATGAGCTCGGCGCGCAGCGCGTCCTCGCGCGTCTTCAGAGGCAGGACTTCCGGGGTCAGCCCGATCGCCGTGAAGTGCTCGGCGCCCATGCCGGCCCATCTGTTGAACACGTCGTCGCCTTCCGGTGCGGCCGCGGTCGGAAGGATCAACGCGCGATCGGACGACGCCGTCGCTTGCTCGGCGGCCCAGCGATCGACGTCGCGAGCCCACGGGAGGAACTCTCCCGACCCGAGCAGCACGAAGACGGCCATCTCGCGCGAAGGATAGGGTTAGACGTCTTGGCGACGCCAACCCGAACCGACGAGCTTTCGCACGCACTCGCGCGCGCGGGATTCCTGCGCCCGCAAGACGCGGCGCGTCATCTCGCGGCCTGCGCGCTCGACGGAGAGGCGCTCCGCCGTGTGATCGCAGCGTGCGCGGAAGCGCCGGATGCCGACCTCGCCGCGGCGCAGCTCTGCCGGTGGATAGCGATGACCGGACGCGTTCCGTCCAGCGCCTTCCTCGAGCGGCTCGCCGCCGTGCTGGGCCTTTCGACCTCGCTCGGCGCCTTCCTTTCCCGGCATCCGGCGCAGGCCGACGTGCTCCGCGACGCCTCCGCGTTGCTGAAGCCTCGAACCCGGAAGGGACTGACCGACCAGGCGCTCCGCGCCGTCCATTCCTCGGACGATCCGGCCACCGCGCTCCGCATCTGGAAGCGTCGCGAGGTGCTCAGGATCGCGTGTCGCGACCTGGCGGGTGGAGCGTCGGTCGAGGATGTGGGCCGTGAGCTGGCTTTCCTCGCCGAGGGATCGCTGCGCGCCGCGCTGGCGTCGCTCGAGGAGGAGCACCCCGCGCCCCCCGGTGCTCGCTTCTCCGTGATCGGGATGGGCAAGCTCGGCGCCGAGGAGCTGAACTACGCCTCCGACATCGACGTGATGTTCGTGTTCGACGCTCCGGACGAGCGGGCGGGGCATGCATGGGCGCAGGCGGTTGCGGATGGGATCCTGCAGCGACTGGCCGCGACGACGGAGGAGGGCCAGGCCTTCCGGGTCGACACCTCGCTGCGACCCGAAGGGCGCGACGGGCCGCTCGTGCGTTCGATCGCCGGTTTCCGGGCGTACTACGAGCGATGGGCGAAGCCGTGGGAGTTCCAGGCGTTGATCAAGGCACGTCCTGTTGCGGGGGATCCGACGTTGGGACAGCAGTTCACGGATCTGGTTCGTCCGTACGTGTATCCCGAGCGACTGTCGCCCGAAGCGATCCGCGAGATCCGCGGCATGAAGGCCCGCGCCGAACGCGCCCTGGCCGCGCGCGGCGTCGCGCAGCGCGAGGTGAAACGCGGACCCGGCGGGATCCGCGACATCGAGTTCGCCGTCCAATTGCTCCAGCTCGTCCACGCGCGGCGCGACACGTCGCTCCGCAGCGGCAACACGCTGGAGGCGTTGTCCGCTCTCGCGCACGGCGCCTACGTGGGTGACGACGACGCCGCCGACCTGGCTGAGGCGTACAAGTTCCTCCGCAAGATCGAGCACCGGCTGCAGCTCGCTCAGGAGCGTCAGACCCACACCGTTCCCGAGGACGAAGGACGGCGCAGGACGCTCGCGCGATCGCTGGGGTTCCGCGACTCCCCGACACAGACGGCGCTGGAAGCCTTCGAGGAGGAGTGGCGACGCACGCAAACGCTCGTCCGCCGCATCCACGAGAAGCTCTTCTACCGCCCCTTGCTCGAGCGCTTCGCGCAGGCCCCGGCGCTCAACCCCGACGCCGCGCAGGAACGGCTGTCGGCTCTGGGGTTCAAGTCGCCGGGCCGTTCGCTCAAGTTCCTCGGGGACCTGACCAGCGGCCTGTCGCGGCGCGCGCAGCTGATGCGGAACCTCCTCCCGGTGATGCTCGACTGGATGGCCGACGCGCCGGACCCCGATCTCGCGGTCTCCGCGTTCCGCGACGTCGCGCTCCGCGTCGGGAGCAACCCCGCCGCGCTCGCCGCGTTGCGCGACGCGCCGCCGGTCGTCGAGCTGCTGTGCCGGGTGCTCGGCACGAGCAAGATGCTCGGTGAGTATCTGTTGCACGTCCCCGACTTCGTCGCAGCGCTGGCCGACGAACGAACGCTCGCGCGCAAGACACGCGAGCAGCTCCACGCCGAAGCCATCGAGAACGTCGAATGGCGCTCCGAGCCCGAGACGCGCGACGCGGCGATCCGCCGCCTCAAGCGTCGCGAGGTGCTACGGATCGCGTGTCGTGATCTGGCGGGCGGCGTCTCGGTCGAAGACGTCGGCCGCGAGCTGGCGTTCCTTGCCGAAGGAGCGTTGCGCGCCGCGACCTCATCGTTGGAGGAGGAGCATCCTGCTCCGCCCGGTGCTCGCTTCTCCGTCGTCGGGATGGGCAAGCTCGGTGGCGAGGAGCTGAACTACGCGTCCGACGTCGATGTGATGTTCGTGTTCGATGCGCCGGACGACCGGACCGGATACGCGTGGGCGTCGGCGATGGGCGAGGGGCTGCTGCAACGGCTGGCCGCGACGACGGAGGAGGGCCAGGCGTTCCGGGTGGACTCGCGGCTACGTCCGGAAGGAAAAGACGGCCCGCTGGTGCGTTCGATCGCGGGCTTCCGGACGTATTACGAGCGGCGGGCGCAGCCGTGGGAGTTCCAGGCGTTGATCAAGGCGCGGCCGGTGGCGGGGGATCCGACGCTCGGGCAGCAGTTCACGGATCTGGTTCGTCCGTACGTGTACCCGGAGCGTCTGTCGCCCGAAGCGATCCGCGAGATCCGCGGCATGAAAGCACGGATCGAGAAGGAACGCCTCGGTCCTCGTGAGGATCCGATGTTCCAGATGAAGGTCGGGCGCGGCGGGCTCGTCGACGTCGAGTTCACCATCCAGCTGCTCCAGCTGATGCACGGTCACCGCGACCCGCGACTCCGCGCGCAGACGACCGTTCAGGCGATCGCCGCGGCCGCCGACATGGCCCTGCTCGATCTGGAAAAGGCTCGATGGCTCGTCGACGCCTACCGCTTCCTCAACCGCACCCGCAACGTCCTCTACCTGATCCGCGGCCGGCCGCAAGACGCCCTCCCCCAGACGCCCGAGGATCAGGAAGTGCTCGCGAGGGCGCTCGGTTACGCGGCCCCGGGCGCTCGCGTCCAGTTCATCGAGGACTACCGCCGCGTCACCCGTCGTGCGCGTCAGGTCTGCGAAGACGTCTTCTACGGCGGCTCATGACCGAGCGCACCGTCGTCACGGCCGGCGTTCGGATGTTCGTCCGCGAGGAGGGCGCCGGCGACCCGGTCGTTCTCCTGCACGGGTTCCCGCAGACGGGGGCCTGCTGGGGTGCCGTCGCAGATCGGCTCGCGAAGCGGTACCGAGTGATCGTTCCCGATCTCCCCGGTTTCGGCCGGAGCGGCGCCCCTCCACGGTACGAAGCCGAGGCCGTGGCCGGCGTTCTTGCGACGTTCCTCGATGAGCTGGGTGCGTCCCCCGCGACGATCGTCGGGCACGACTGGGGCGGCTCGCTTGCCTTCGCTCTCGCGCTGGCACATCCGGAACGGGTGTCGAACCTCGTCGTGATCAACGCGCCGTTCCGGAAGATCGATCTCAAGCGCGGGTTCCACTTCCTCGCGTTCAACGTCCCGTTCGTGCCGGAGCTGGCGTTCCGGCTCGCCGGGGACCGGCTGGTGACGTTCATGCTGCGCGCTGGGGCGGCCCGCAAGGACGTCTTCGATGAGGAGACGACACGTCCGTACCGGAAGGCGTACGCGGATCCGGCGAACGTTCGATCGGCGCTCGCGTACTACCGGACGATCACGCGCAGGATCATCGCGCGGCGGATGCGGCCGGGAGGACGTGGCTCCACGTCCAGAACGCCGAGACGTATCGAAGCGCCGACGCTTCTGGTTTGGGGGATGCGTGATCCTGTGCTGCCCGAGTCGATCCTCGCCGGGATCGAGCGCGATATCCCGCAGGCCCGCGCAGTCCGTCTGCCGGACTGCGGCCACTTCGTGCCTGAGGAATGCCCCGACGAAACCGCGGGCGCGATCGAGTCCTTCCTCACCAGCGGCTGAGCGGCGCGTTTCGCTCCACTGGACTCCGCGATCGTCGGTGAGAGGATGTCGCATCGTGTCCAACGCATCCGGAACCAGACGGCCGCGCAGCGCTGCGGAGTCGCGTCGCCGCGTCCTGCGTCGCGTGTACCCCGTTGCTCCCGACCGCCCGCGTTTCCTCGAGGCGCGACTCCTACGCGCCGGTGAGGTCGCAGCGTTGCTCCAGGTGAGTCGCCGGAGCGTCGCCGCCTGGGCTCAGCGCGGGTTCCTTCCGTTCATCGAGACGCCGGGCGGGCATCGTCGTTTCCGCGCCGCCGACGTCCGCGCCCTCGTCGCGTCGCTCAAACGCGTCGCCGAGGTTGACTCCCTTCCCCGCCAACCGATGCGGCGCGGATGAGTCAGGATCTGGGCGGACGACATCGAAGGGAGGTGTACCCGGCGGCAAAGGTGGATAGGCTCCGACCGTGCCCGAGCACCCGAACGTCTCGGTTGTTCGCCGTCTCTACCAGGCGTTCATCACACGCGACACCGCGACCCTGGGAAGCCTCATCGGACAGGATCTCGTCCTTCATGTGCCGGGCCGATCCCCGTTCGGCGGCGTGCATAGCGGCGTCCTGGAGATCCTGAAGGTTTTCCACGAGAGCGGAAAGCTCGCCACCCATTCGTTCAAGCTCGACGTGCACGCCCTTCTGGGCGGAGTTGAGCATGTCGTAGGTCTGCACCACATCAGCGGCGTCCGCGGTGACCGTGCTCTGGACCAGAACAGTTTCCTCGTTTGTCACGTCTCCCAAGGGGTTCTCGTCGAAGTTTGGGTGGGTCTGGAGAACCTGCGCCAATTCGACGAGTTCTGGAGCTAGGAGTGGCGAGTCGGGTAGGCTCCGCCACGTGTTCGAGGATCCGAACGTCTCCGTGGTTCGGCGCTTCTACCAAGCCTTCATGGCTCGCGATACCGCCCGCCTGTACCAGATCGCCGGTGCGGACATGGAGTTCCACATCGCGGGGCGCTCGGTGTTCGCCGGAGTACACAGGGGCCGCGACGCGATCTTGAAGGTCTTTCGGGAAACCGGCGAGCTGACGGGTCACTCAGTGAAGATCGAGCTCCACGCGCTGCTCGGCGGCGGAAAGCACGTCGTCGGGCTGCATCACATCACGGCTTCGCGGCCCGGGCGCGTGTTGAACCAGAGCGGCTGCCTCGTGTGTCACGTCGACGACGCAGTCATCACCGACGGGTGGCTCTCATTCGAGAACCTCCGCGCGGCCGACGCCTTCTGGGCCGACTGATGGCTAACGACGCCGGCATCCGGACGATGCGACGGTTCTACGACGCGTTCGAGAGCGGGAACGACGATGTCTTGCGCGAACTCCTCGCGGACTGCGTATGGCACACGCCCGGTGAGAGCCTGATCTCTGGGGCGTTCTCCGGCGCGGACGAGATCGTGGCCCGATTCGGCCGGTTGAGGGAGATGACGGACGGGACGCTCACGTTCCATCTGCACGAGATACTCGGAGACGGCAACCACGTGGTCGGGCTCGACCGAGTCACCGCTCGACGGGGTGACCGAACGCTCGACATGAACCGCCTCGTCATCGCGCACGCGCACGACGGCAAGCTCTCGGAAGTCTGGCTGGTCCCCGAAGACCAATACGCCTTCGACGAGTTCTGGAGCTAGCCGGCGAGAAGATAAGGGAACGCGGGTTCGCGGACGCCGCCTTCTCGCTTATCCGCACGGTACCCAGCCCAGTAGGCCCGGGTGCACTCAGCGCACCCGGTATGCCCCAACTTCTTCGCGTGTCCCTTACGGCATGTGCTGGTCCAGTGAAGGCGCTCGAGCGCTTGTAGCTTCTTGGCGGTTCCGAGCCAGATCCACAGCATCGCGAGAAGCGCCTGAACTCGCTCGCGTCCGTGTGCCTTGAAGAAGTAGTGCGGCTTCCTGGGGTAGCGATCGGAAGCCCGTGTCTCGTAGGGGCCGTACACCTTGCCTAGTCCCACGATGCTCTGAAACCGGTCGAGCAGCTCTCAGTCGGTTTGCGTTATCGATGCGCTGACGCCGGTGCTTGGGGTGGTGCTGAAACAACCTTCCGCATCGAAGAACCCTGCGGCCCAGGCGAGCGGGAGCCTGAGTGAACGCTGCACGACGTGATTCCCACCGAGGTCTTCTATTGATGGTGACGCGAGCCGCGCGATGTCGGATGACTCTCCATGGATCTTGCGAAATGCGCTTTGGGCTTGTTGCCTCTTCGATGCACCGAGGCTGAACCACAGTTTCGCGACCGCTTCCTCGCCGCCCACGTAAGCCTGGAAGAAATATCGGGGCCTCTTGGACCATCCGCCCGCGCCGCCTAGGCGATCGTACGGACCGGTGACGTTGCCGCATTGGATTGCGTGTTGCAAGCGCACCAGTAGCTCTGGATCGACGCTACCCGCATGGACGGATACGTAGCGCTCGTGGTTGCAGGAGATACTCCCGTCGCCATCGACGAAACCAGCCGCCCAGGCGAGTCGCTCAAGGTGATCCACGAAACGATTGTGTCACGCGGGTAAGACAGTAGCTCGCTCACGAAATGAAGGAGCCGCCCACGAGGGACGGCTCCGTAAAACCTGTGGGCCGATTTATTCCGCTATGCCCTAAATGTCGAAGTACAACGCGAACTCGTACGGGTGCGGACGCAGACGGATCGCGTCGAGCTCCTTCGTGCGCTTGTAATCGAGCCAGGTCTCGATGACGTCCTCGGTGAACACGCCGCCTTCGAGCAGCCACTCGTTGTCGGCCTCGAGAGCGTTGAGGACCTCTTCCAGCGAGCCGGGGACCTGCTGCACCTGAGCCTTCTCCTCGGGCTCGAGGTCGTAGAGGTCCTTGTCGAGCGGCTCCGGCGGTTCGATCTTGTTCCGCACCCCGTCGAGGCCCGCCTGCAGGCACGCCGCGAAGGACAGGTACGGGTTGCACGACGGGTCCGGCGTCCGGAACTCGATCCGCTTGGCCGCGATCGACTTCGAGTAGACGGGGATCCGGACGCACGCCGAGCGGTTGCGCTGCGAATAGACCAGATTGATCGGCGCCTCGTAGCCCGGCACGAGCCGGCGGTACGAGTTCGTCGTCGGGGCCGCGAACGCGAGCAACGCCGGCGCGTGGGCCAGAAGCCCGCCGATGTACCAGCGCGCGAGGTCCGACAGCTGCGCGTAGCCGGTCTCGTCCCACATGAGGTTCTCGCCGTTGCGCCACAGCGACTGGTGGGTGTGCATGCCCGAGCCGTTGTCCATGAAGAGCGGCTTCGGCATGAACGTCGCGGTCTTCCCGGCCCGCCATGCGACGTTCTTGACGATGTACTTGTAAAGCATCACCTTGTCGGCCATTGCCAGCAAAGTGTCGTAGCGCATGTCGATCTCGGCCTGGCCGGCGGTACCGACCTCATGGTGCTGAACCTCGATCTCGATGCCGCATTGCTGCATCACCAGAACCATCTCGGTGCGAAGGTCCTGATACTGATCCATCGGTGGGACGGGGAAGTAGCCCTCCTTGTATCGCGGGCGATACCCCCGGCTGCCGGGGTCGCCGGATCCCCAGGCGCCCTCGGAGGAGTCGATGAAGTAGTAGCCGGAGTGCTGGTTCTGATCGAACCGTGCTTCGTCGAAGATGTAGAACTCCGCCTCCGGGCCCCAGTACGAGATGTCGGCGATGCCCGACCCCTTCAGGTGGTCCTCGGCTTTCTTGGCGATGTAGCGCGGATCGCGCGTGTACGACTCGCCGGTGACCGGATCCTTGACGAAGCAGTTGATCAGCAGCGTCTTGTGCTGCATGAAGGGATCGATCACCGCGGTCTTCGGGTCGGGCATCAAGAGCATGTCCGACTCCTGGATCTGCTGAAACCCGCGGATCGACGAGCCGTCGAAGCCGTAACCCTCTTCGAAGCCGTCCTCGGTCAGTTGCTTGATCGGCACCGAGAAATGCTGCGTCAAGCCGGGAAGGTCGGTGAATCGGAAGTCGACGATCTGGACTTCGTTATCCTTGGCGTACTTGAGGACTTCCTTGGGCGTACTGATGCTGCCCGCTTCGGCCACGATTTCCCCTCCCTTTCAACCGTTCCAGTCGGAACGCCCCTGGGACTGCGAGAGCCTAGACCAGCCCGCTCGGTCGAGCAAAGGCGTGAAAGGCCCTAGCTACCAG
>JBKKCR010000153.1:0-15552 GCA_046712825.1 Actinomycetota bacterium
CCCTCCGGGAGCGGCCCCTCGCGACCGGGTTCCGTCGGCGGGGGCTACCCGATCTGCCGCCCCGCGATCTTCGGGTCACCGGCGAGGAACAGCATGGTGACCTCGAGATCGCCGAGATCCTCGCCTCCGGTCAGACGTCGGACACTCTCGACGCATGGGACCGGGTCGACGATGCCGGCGATCGCGCAGCCGAAGACGAGCTTCTGCTGCCCGGTCTCGTCGCGCACGAACATCTGGATCGCCGTACTCGTTCCCTGGCAGACGGTGGCGTCGCACTTCACGACGACGCGGACCCCTTCGGTCTGAGGGTTGTCGAACCCGTCCAGGATGTCGTCGATGAACCACGCGAAGTTGCAGGGCAACAAGCCGCAGGTCTCGGTGTCCTTGTGCATCGAGTAGAGGAACCCCCCGCCCGTGGCTCCTTCCTGTGCGGGGAACGTCACCGAAATGACGGATCCGTTGAGAGGCGTCGCGTACGGCTCGGTCATCACGGTTCCGCCGGAGACGTTGGAGATGAACCCCGATCCGTTCGAGCCGCCGGGCTTGACCGTCGTGGTCTTGGTGGTGGTGTTGTTGCCCGACACAGGATCGTTCGCCTGCGCGCTCTGGGACACCGTGGCGGTGTTGGTCACCGTGGTCTGCGAGGACACGACGTTGGCCTTCACGCGAACCTCGATCGAGCGGCTGGCGCCGCTCGCGAGCTGGCCGCCGGTGCAGGAGGCCGACGTTCCGGACCCGCTGCAGGTCCAGCCGTCCCCGGCGATGTAGGTGATGGATCCGGCACCCGTCACCGAATCGTTGACGGTGACCGTCGTCCCGCTCGGCGACGGGCCGTTGTTGGTGACGACCAGGATGTACTGGACGGTGTTCCCACCGTAGACATCGGGGTCCGGTGTAGCGCTCGCGGTGACGATCTGCAGATCGGCGTCCGGAAGCGGCGACACGGCGGTGAAGGCGGTGAAGCTGAGCGTGCTGTTCGCCGCGTCGAGCGTGAACTTGTTGCTCGGCTGATCGGG
This sequence comes from Actinomycetota bacterium, assembly GCA_046712825.1. Taxonomy (GTDB): domain Bacteria; phylum Actinomycetota; class AC-67; order AC-67; family AC-67; genus DATFGK01. The sequence continues at coordinate 1,017 of JBKKCR010000153.1, forward strand.
TGAGTAGTTGTTCGCTTGACGGCAGTCGACGGCCAGGGTGTACGTGCCAGGCGTCGGTGCGGTCGCGGTGAACGTGAACGTCCGGGAGCCGAGCGGCGGCGTCGCAAGGCCCCGCAGCTGGATGACGTTCCCGACGACGGTCGCGGTCCCGGCCTCAGGATTGGTCGCGCTGATGCCGGTCAGCGTCGACGGCAATGTCAGGTTGCACGACCCGAGCTGCTGGGTCGCGGTCTTGTTCGTGATCGTGACGTTGAATGTCTCGGCCTGCCCGGCCGTGACGGGCGCGGCGGCGGCGGCGACCTCCACCGTGTACAGTTTCTTGACCGGCCCGGCATAGGCCACGCTGGCGAACAGCAACGTGATTACCAGCGACCCCAAGATCCCCAGACGTGTTGGGCGATTCATCGCTTCCCCTCCCCTTATCGTGCCGAACGCCGATCGAAGCGCGAGCCGTGATCGGACTGACGTCGTCGTCACGATAGAGGCAAAGTGTCCGTTCTGTGGTGGCGTGTGTCACTGGATCGGTGTGAGGTTTCTCACTTCACGGAAGAGAATCGGTCGAAACGGCAGAACGAGAAGCCGTTAGTCGATCTTCTCGTCGAGATCGTGCCCCAGCTGCGCCGCCCAATCGGCGTTGGCCTGAGCGAAGAGCGCTCGCACCTGCTCGAGGTCGTAGGGTTGCTCCGCCAGGGTGTCCGGGTCCCACTGGCTCCGCGGCTGATTCACGAAGTCGCCGCCGTAGATGTGGATCGCGCCGGTGAAGCGGCGCTCGGGATTCGCCACCGCGTGGATCACGTCGGCCCCGAGTGCGATCACGTCGCTCTCTCGCAGGCTCTTGCCGCCGGCCTCCACGATGTTCTCGGGGCCCCGGCGGTACATCGTGTTGTCCTCGACGCCGCCGTAGATGCCGATCACGGCCCACATCCGATGATCGTGCGGATAGATGGCCATCCCCGGCGCCCAGATGACGTTGAGGACCGTCAGCTCCTCCGAGTTGTAGACCAGGTCGATGCCGCCGACGTCCTTGCCGATCGCCTTCGCGACCGGCTCCGGCTTCGCGAGGGCGCGCATCAGGATCTCGCGCACGGCACGGCGCGCGTCGGTCTCTTCCCGCACCGCGGTCAGGCAATCCGCCACGAGCGCGTCGGTGTCGAACATCGCAGCCCCCCTGCCGGTTCCCGGGTGAGTGTACCGCCCTGGTATCTTCGCCATCATCGAGATGGACATCGCCCCCTGGCAAGAGCCTGTTCGCGGCGGGTATCCGGACCCGCGGAGCTTCGGCCTGACCGGACGCGAGATCGGCCGGCTCGCCGCCCAAGGCCGAGGCGTCCGGCCGCCCATCTCCCGCCTGATGGGTTTGCTCTGGACCGAGGCCGACGACGATCACACCGCGTTCACCTTGCCGGGCGCCGACTGGTTCCTCTCGTCGCAGGAGCACGTCTCCGCCGGGCCGTTGATGGTGCTCGCCGACGCAGCGTTCGGCACGGCGCTCATGATCGACCTCCCATCGGCCACGCCGTTCACGACTTGGGAGCTCTCGATGAGCTTCCTGAAGCCGTGTCCGGCAGGCGGCACGATCCGCGCGGTCGGTTACCCCTTGCACGACGGGCGCCCGCTGGCGATCACGCAGGTGTGGATCGAGGACGGTAACGGCGAGCGGGTCGCGCACGGGACGTCCGCCAACATGGTGCTTCCCCGCCTCGAAGGCTTCGAGCACCCCGGCGAGCTTCCCGACGTCGAGGAGCCGGTCGACGCGACGCCCGACCCCTGGGAGCGGCCGGTGATGGGGGAGACGATCCCGTGGGACCTGTGGCGTACGATGCCCGGCCTCGAGATCCTCGGGCGCCAGATCAAAGGCGATCTTCCGCAGCCCCCGATCCACTTCCTGACCGGGATGACGCTCCGCGAGGCCGAAGCGGGCCGCGTCGCGTTCACGATGCCGGCGACGAAGTGGCTCACCAGCCCCAACGGCACGGTGCAGGGCGGAGCGATCGCGATGCTCGCGCACGCCGCGCTCACGACGGCCGTGACCACGACGCTCGAGGCCGGCGCCGCCTACCGTCCCATCGATGTCAAGGTGAACTTCCTGCGGCCGGGCATCGCAGACGGCCGCGATCTGACCGCACGCGGGAGCGTGATCCATCGCGGCCGCACGCTGGCCGTCGCGCTGGCCGACGTCGTCAACGCCGACGGCAAGAAGGTCGCGACGGCGACCGGCTCGGTCATCGTCCTACCGGAACGCCCCGAGGGCTGAGCAGCTCGAACCACGAAGCTGGCAAAATCTGACGGAGTGTCAGAAACTGTGGCCGTGGGCATCTCACGCGACGTGAAGGACGGCATCGCCGACGTCGTGATCGACGTTCCTCCGGTCAACGCGCTTCCCGTCGCCGGCTGGTTCGAGGTCGCCGACCTCGTGCGCACGGCCGGTGCCGACCCGGAGGTTCGCGTCGTCATCGTCCGCGCCGAAGGGCGGGGCTTCTGCGCCGGGGTCGACATCAAAGAGCTTCAGGCCGATCCTCAGGCTATCGTCGGCGTGAACCGCGGATGCTACGAGGCGTTCGCGGCCGTGTACGAGTGCGCTGTTCCGGTGATCGCGGCGGTGCACGGCTTCTGCCTCGGCGGTGGGATCGGGATCGCCGGGAACGCTGACATCGTGATCGCGTCGAGCGACGCCACGTTCGGGTTGCCCGAGGTCGACCGCGGCGCGCTCGGCGCTGCGACCCATCTCGCGCGGCTCGTGCCGCAGCACCGGATGCGCGCGATGGTCTACACGGGCGAGAAGGCGACCGCCGACGAGCTGCGTGCGTACGGCTCGGTGTATCGCGTCGTCGAGCCGTCCGAGCTGGTCGCCGCCGCGCGCGAGTTGGCCGCGACGATCGCGGAGAAGTCCCCGACGATCATCCGCCGGGCCAAGGAGTCGCTCAACGGCATCGATCCCGTCGACGTCAAGCGCTCCTACCGGTTCGAGCAGGGCTTCACCTACGAGCTGAACCTCTCCGGCGTCTCGGACGAGGCGCGCCGGGCGTTCATCGACAAGCGCGAGGCGCGGTTCGACCGGTGACCACACCGGACCTGCGCACCACGATCGACGAGGCCGTCGCCGAGCTGCGCGACGGGATGACGATCGGCTTCGGTGGCTGGGGCTCCCGCCGCAAGCCGATGGCCGTGATCCGCGCGATCGCACGCTCCCCGGTGAAGGACCTTACCGTCGCGTCGTACGGGGGACCCGACGTCGGCATGCTGTGCGCCGCCGGGAAGGTGAAGCGCGTCGTGTTCGGCTTCGTGACGCTCGACAGTATCCCGCTCGACCCGCACTTCCGTGCCGCGCGCGAGTCCGGCGCCGTCCAGGCGACCGAGATGGACGAGGGGATGTTCTACCTCTCGCTCCTCGCGGCGTCGTGGCGCGTGCCGTTCCTTCCGACGCGCGCGGGGCTCCGCTCGGATGTCATGCGGATCAACCCGTCGTTGAAGACCGTGCGTTCCCCCTACGGTGACGAAGAGGTCGTCGCGGTGCCGCCGCTACGGCTCGACGCCGCGTTCGTCCACCTGAACCGCGGCGACCGGCGCGGCAACGCCCAGTTCCTCGGCCCCGATCTCTACTTCGACGACCTGTTCCTCAGCGCCGCGGAACGGCGGTTCGTCACGTGCGAGCGCCTGGTCGAGACCGAAGATCTGCTGAACGAGGGATCGGTCCACACGCTGCGGATCAATCGCACGATGGTCGACGGCATCGTCGAGGTTCCGCTCGGCGCGCACTTCACCTCGTGCGAACCGGACTATCCGGTGCCCGGCCGCTGGCTGAAGGAGTACGCGGGCGCGGCCGCCGACCCGGACGCCTGGAGCGCCTACCGTAAGCGCTTCGTCGACGTGAGCGACGAGGATTACCGAGCCCTGGTGGCCTCGTGAGCGACGCCACCCGCGACGAGGTCTGCGTCGTCGCTTGCGCCGAGTCGTGGCGCGGTGACGGAGCCGTGCTCGCCAGCGCGTTCGGCGTGATCCCGACGCTCGGCGTGCGGCTCGCTCGTGCGACCTTCGAGCCCGATCTGCTGATCTCCGACGGCGAAGCGCTCCTCGTCGCGAACGACCTTCCGATCGGCTCGAACGAGAAAAAGGTCGAAGGCTGGGTGCCGTTCAGGACCGTGTTCGATCTGGTGTGGTCCGGCCGGCGGCACGTGATGATGGGCGCGACACAGATCGATCTCCACGGCAACCAGAACATCTCTGCGCTCGGGGATCACGCCCGGCCGAAGGTGCAGCTGATCGGTGTGCGGGGCGCGCCGGGAAACACGATCAACCACGCGACCTCGTATTGGATCCAGAATCACAACGCCCGGACGTTCGTCGAGCGCGTGGACGTAGTCTCCGGTGTCGGAACCGACCGCGGCGCAGCCGACCTCCGCCGCGTCGTGACCAACCTGTGTGTTTTCGACTTCGACACGCCGGACGGCGCGATGCGGGTTCGCTCGCTGCATCCCGGCGTGGCGGTCGACGAGGTGCTCACGAACACCGGATTCTCGCCGGTCGTCCCCGACGACCTGCCGGAAACGCGGGTGCCCACGCCTGAGGAGCTGAGCCTGATCCGTGAGGTGCTCGACCCCGGCGACCTCCGCAAGACCGAGGTCAAACCGTGACCCATCCTGCTCTGCGTACGCGCGTTTGCGAGCTGCTCGGCGTTGAGCATCCGATCGTCCAGACGGGGATGGGCTGGGTCGCCGGCCCGTCGCTCGTCGGCGCGACGTCCAACGCCGGCGGCTTCGGGATCCTCGGCGCGGCGACCATGGACATCGACCAGCTCGGGGCGGCGATCAAGGAGACCAAGTCGCTGACGGCCAAGCCGTTCGGCGTCAACATGCGGGCGGACCAGCCCGACGTGATGGAGCGCGCCGACCTGCTCGCAGCCGAGGGCGTACGCGTCGCCTCGTTCGCGATGGCGCCCCGCGTCGAGGTCATGGAGCGCCTGCGCCGCGGCGGCGTGCTCGTCGTCCCCTCGATCGGCGCCCGGCGCCACGCGGAGAAGGTCGCGATCATGGGCGTCGACGCGGTCCTCGTTCAGGGCGGGGAAGGCGGAGGCCACACCGGGCCCGTGCCCACGTCGCTGGTCCTGCCGCAAGTCGTGGACGCGCTCGGCGGGTCGGTGCCGGTGATCGCGGCCGGCGGTTTCTTCGACGGACGCGGCCTCGTCGCTGCGCTCAGCTACGGGGCCGAGGGGATCGCGATGGGCACCCGCTTCCTCCTGACGAAGGAGTCGCCCGTGCCCGAAGCCGTCAAGGCGTTCTACCTGTCGAAGGCGGTGACCGATACCGTCGTGACGAACAAGGTCGACGGCGTCCCGCATCGCGTGCTCCGCACCGACTTCGTCGAACAGCTCGAGCGGAGCGGTGCGACCACCGGCCTGTTCCGGGCGTTGCGGAACGCGCTCGAGTTCCGCCGTCTCACCGGGACCCCGCTCCGCGCGATGCTCCGGGAGGGGATCGCGATGCGCAAGACACACGAGCTCACCTGGGCGCAGGTCCTGATGGCCGCGAACACGCCGATGATGCTGCGGGCCGCGATGGTCGAGGGCGACCTCCGCTACGGCGTGATGGCCAGCGGTCAGGTCGTGGGCGTGATCGAGGATCTTCCGAGCGTTGACGAGCTCATCGCACGGATCGTGCGCGAGGCCGAGGAGACGCTGAAGCGGCTCGTCTAGTCGAGGAAGTCCCCGAGGTTCGAGTTGCCCTCGAGGAACGCGATCCCGTCGATCGCCGCCGCGAGCGTCGACCCCGGAGTCGCGCGCAGGATGTAGAGCCCGTTCCGGACGTCGGCGACGTAGATCAGCCCGTCGCGGATGATCGGGTACGACCACGTCGAGACCCACCAGTCGTCGTCGACGGACTCCGTCTTGCCGTACGGCGGCGCGGGCGTGTCCGGGATGCTCGTGATCTCGGCGAGTGGCTTGGGAACGAAGGCCGCGACGTGCGCCGGCTTGGCCGGGGCCGTGACATCGATCACCCGAAGCCCGCCGCCGTACCACGAGGTCACCACCAGGTGCCCGGCGACGGTCTGGTTGTGCATCGTGAACGTTCCGTCGAGCGGCAAGCCCGCGGCGTTCCGTGAAGCAGAAAGGCCACCGGCGGCGCAGTTCGTCGCTTGGTTCTCCGCGAGGCGGAACTCGCCGATCTGCTTCGGGCGGATCGTGGTGGAGCCGGTGCCGAAGGTCCGCAGCCAGCCGAACGGGCAGCCGTCGGTGGTGACGTAGATCTCGTCGCCGACGACGGCGGTGGGCGACCCTGCCGCGACCACCGCGCTGTGCGTGTTGCCGAACTGGCTCAGCGGATAGGGGATCGGGACGCTCCCGAGGCCGACCGGCTTGAAGAACGCGAGCAACTTCTTCGTCGCGAAGTCGCTCGTGTCCATGGTGAAGAAGCCGCCGTCCCAGTGGGAGATGTAGGCCTTGCGCCCGTCGCCCGAAAGCGAGATCGAGTGCGTGTACGCGCCGAGCCCGATGGGCAGTGCGCGGTCGACGTTGCGCTCCCGCAGGCTGAGCAGCGGGATGCCCGACACCCACAGGCCGGCGATCTTCGCGGCGGACGGCCTCGACGCGTCGACGACGACCACATCGGTGCCGCCCAGCGGCGTGGTGATGTACTCGAGGATGCGGGGATGCCCGTCGACGTCGTGCGCGGGGTTCGGGTCGATCCACTGGAAGAACTCGTGCGGCCGGAAGTTGCGGAGCTGGAACGTCCCGGCATGCACCGGCTGCGTACAGTCGCCGCTCGGGAACGTGTAGAAGTGGAGCGCGTTCAGGTCCGGCGTCAGGATCCCCTGATCGATGAACTTCGAGAACGTGAGCACGGTGAGCATCTCGAAGCCGCTTGGCAGGTCGATCGCGCGGATCTCTCGCGCGACGGCGCCCTTCAGGTTGGAGCCGGGCACGCCGCCGACCACCGCTGGACTCGCCGGGTTCGAGACGTCGACGATCTGGATCGCGTTGACGCCCGCGTAATCGTGCCAGCGTCCGACGTACGCGCAGTCGTCGATCAGCGCGATGCCGCCGTGGTTGCCGAGGGGGACGGTCCCGCCTGCTGGGGTCATGTCGGCGTGCCCCACGAGCTCGAGCGGCCCGGACGTGAAATCGGAGAGTGGGCCGTGCTGGCCGACCTGCGCGGCGGGGACGCCGGCGACATCGGTGGGGCCGGTCGCAGGCCGGGCGGTTAGCGGCGCTAGCCCAACGGCCAGCAGGGCGGCGAGAGCGAGAAGCGGGCGAACCCCGAAGCGACGCATCGGTGGCTTGGTTCGGCGCCGCCCCATGGGGCTCCTGCGTTGTCCCGTCACCGGGCGTGGCGCCGGACCCACTCGAACATCGCTATGCCGGAAGCCACCCCGGCGTTGATCGAGCGGGTCGACCCGTACTGGGGGATCGACAGGAGCTGCGTGCAGACGTGACGGGCCTCGTCGGAGAGGCCGGGGCCCTCTTGGCCGAAGAGCAGGACGCAGGCGCGGGGCAGATCGGCGGAGCCGATCGGCACCGCGCCGGGCACGTTGTCGAAGCCCATGAGCGGCAGCCGGTTGGTCGCGGCCCACGTGGCCAGCTGGCCGATGCTCTCGTGATGTCTCAGATGCTGGTACTGCTCGGTGACCATGGCGCCGCGGCGGTTCCAGCTGCGGCGTCCGACGATGTGCACCTCTGCGGCGAGGAACGCGTTGGCGTTGCGAACGACGGCTCCGATGTTCCGGTCGTGCTGCCAGTTCTCGATCGCGACGTGGAACGGGTGCCGCCGCGTGTCGAGGTCGGCGACGATCGCCTCGAGGCGCCAGTAGCGATACCGGTCGACGACGTTACGACGGTCGCCTGCAGCGAGAAGCTCGGGATCGAATCGGGGATCGCCGGGCCAAGGCTGCGGGTGCGGCCCGACCCCTACTTCGCGTTCCTCGCCGGTCTCGGTCACCGTCAGCGAACGACGGCGGTGACCGGACGAACCACCTCGGCGGCGCCGAAACGCGCACCGACCCGATCGACGGTGGTCGAAACCATCGCGCGTCGCGGCAGGCCGAGCGAGCGCAGTTCATCGGCGATCGGGTGCTCGCCGAGGGCGAGCGTCGCGCCGCCGATACGGCCTCGCGTTCCCTCGGTAGAAGTCTCCCACGGCGTGCGTCGCAGCACCCCGTCGAGGAACGTGTAGGTCGGCAGGTTGGGGACGCGGGGCCAGGGTCGTATCCCTTTGTTCAGCGTGAGTGTGAGCACGTGTGCTCCATCGTGGCGCAGCGTGCACCTCGTCGCGCGGGGTCGCTCGTCGATGTCGATGTCGGCCATGAACTTCGGATAGCCCCAGATCGTTCGGCCGGCCTCGAGAGTGAAGCCCTGGTTCACGGGGAGGTGATGGATGTACACGCCGGTCTTGTTGCGAAGGACCTCCAGCGCCTTCCGCGCCGGCGGGACCGGCTCCGCGTCGTGCAGCCGGACGAGGAACGCGATGGCCACCTCGTTGTAGGCGTCCAGATCGGTGTCCTCGTACTTCACGAAGGCGATGCTCGCGATCGCCTTGCCCGGGCGCATCTCTGCGACCTCGAGGCCGGTCGGGGCGATCAGAGCCTGCGCGGCGGCGGCCGGGACGACGAAGGTGGCCGCACCCGAGCGAGCCGAGCGAACCACGATCGGAAGCGAGAGCGTTCGTCCCTGAACGGTGTAGTTTTCCACTGAGGGCACAGATTCGTCCCTTTTCTAGCGCAATTGCGCTACTCGCGACGTTTGACCGGGACCTATACTCGCATGGTACCTACAAGGGTGCCGGTTCCGCGTGGCCGGCGTCGGGCGTTCGAACGGTTCGGAGCAACCCGCCGGGCCGGGTGATCAAGGGGGGATTCCTCATGTCGGGGGCCGACCGTAATAGAAGCATCGCGCTGCGCGCGCTCACCGTATCCGTCGCCGTTGTGACGCTGATGACCTTGGCGACGGCCGGCTTTGCTCGGCCCGTGAAGAAGGAGTTCGACGCCTCGATCACGCCGGGCGGGGGGCCGGGCCAAACCGCGACCTCTTTGACGGTAACGATCTCCGACCTGGCGACATCCCAGCACGCCGTCGGATCGGCCAACATCACGATCCCCGCCGGTTTCACCGGGGTCGGGACCCCCACGATCAGCTCCGCTCCTTCCGGCAAGTCCTGGACCGCGACGCTGAACGGCGGGGTGATCGAGCTGCGCTCGGCCTCCGGCAGCCAGCTTGCTCCGGGCGAGTCGGTCTCTGTGTCGTTCTCCGCAACGACGCCCTGTCCGGAAGGCGCGTACGGGTTCGGCGTGCAAGCGAAGCAGTCCAACAGCTTCAACGGACAGGGGAACGACATCGTGACCGGTCCTTCCACCCTGACGTTCACGGTGAGCGGAGGCTGCGCGCCGGCGGCCGCCCATCTGGCGTTCGGGCAGCAGCCGAGTGACGTTTTCTCCGGCGCCACCATGTCGCCCGTTACGGTGCGCGTCGAGGACGCGAGCAACAACCTGATCACGGGCTTCAGCGGAACGGTTTCACTGGCACTCGGGACCAACCCCGGATCGTCGACGCTGTTCGGCGGCGGTCCCGTGGCCGTGTCGAACGGCGTTGCGACGTTCGATGCTCTGATGGTCACCAAAACGACGGTGGGGACGGTGACGGGTCATACGCTCGTCGCGACGAGCGACCCATCGGTGACGTCGGCGACCTCGGGAGCATTCGCCGTCACCGGGATGTCGAGCGACTGCGAGTTCGTGCTTTGCACCGGCAACAGCGGGAACCTCAGCAACGCGAGCTCGAGCGACAACTGGATCGGCAAGGTCGAGGTGGACACCGGCGAATGCTCCGAGCACCCGTGCTTGCTCACGGTCTACGAGCAGGAGACGTGCCCGGAGGGATTCATCTGCAAGACGAATCTGTTCACGTTCATCCCGCCGGCCAACGCGCAGGGCTTGACGACGGTCACCATCGCGTGTGACTCCTCGATCTGTCTCAACACGGGTGTACCCGGCAACGGCGAGCCCCTCTACAAGGTGCTCGAGAACGGCACGGTGGTCGAGCTCGACCGGTGCCACAACAGCCCGCCGAGCGGCGACGACCTGACCAACGGATGCATCACCGAGATCATCCGGACGCGGCCCGGCGACACCGTCTTCACGATCGTGCTGCCCGAGGGAGACCCGGCGATCTTCAAGTAGCGGCGCTAGGACAGGATCGGTTCGGCGCCGGTAAGGGGCTCGAGCGTTATGGCTCGGGCTCCTTGCTTTTTCTCGAGTTTGAACGCGGAGCCGGCCGGTAGCGACGCCGGCCCGGCCACCGAGCCGAAGCCCGGTGGGTCGGCGACCGCGCAGACGCCCAGTCGCTCGAGGATCGCGGCGCTTTCTTTCTCGAGCTCGGACGCCTCGCGTTCCGTCCGTCGCTCGAGCTGGGCGAGCGCTCGCAAGGAAAGCGCCGCGTCGTAATCGGCCCCGCGGAGTCGCGCGGCGTTCACCGCCTGCTCCAGCGATGCGCGCGCCTCATCGAATGATCCGATGCGCATCAGGCCGATCCCGAGCACCCGGTGGAGGATCGGTGCCTGAACGCTCGTTTCCTCGCCGCCCGATCGATCGGCCTCGAGCGTGTCGCGGGCCAGGCTCACGCCTTCGGCGGCGTCCCCGCGAAGCGCGAGGCTTTCCGCGATCCGCGTGTCGAGCTCGATCACTCCGCCGCGCTCGCCAACGGCCTCGTACCCGGCTCGGGCTTCCCGGAGCGATGCGAGTCCCTCCTCGAGCCGGCCCGACCGCACCTGCACGCGGCCGAGAACGCCGAGCACGAACCCGACGTAGCTGCGGTCGCCGGCGCCCCGGCAGATCCGTACCGCGTGGCGGAGGATCGGCTCGGCCTCCTCGAGCCGCCCCTGGTCGGCAAGGATCTCTCCGACGTTCGCCGTGCCGAGCGCGGCGCTGACCGGGTCGCCGGTCTGCTCGCGAGCGAGCCGTCCCCGCTCGTAGTAGGCCGCAGCCTCGTCCCATCGTCCCTCGAAGTAGGCGAAGGCGCCCAGGTTGTTGAGGACCACGGCCTGACGGACCAGGTCGCCCAAGTCCTCGTAGATCTCGAGCGCCTCGTGGGAGAAGGAGTGGTCCCCGGTCCGGCCCATCGTCACGTTCGTCCAGTCGAGGACGACGTAGGCCTGAGCCAGGGCACGGCGTTCGTCCGTCGCGCGGGCGAGCTCGATGGCCCGCTCCGACCATCGGATCGCGTCGGCGTGACGGCCCTGCCCTTGCCGGAAGGCGCCGTACCAGGCAGACAGTTGCGCGCGCATCCGTCCGGCCTCCTCGCCGTCGATACCTTCTAGAGCGGCAAGCCCGCGGCTGATCCATCGCAGCGCGTCGGTGATGCGTCCGACGCGATCCGTCACCTGCGCGTGTTTGAGGAACACCTGCGCCAGCCACACACCGGACGTCTGCTTCGAAGTTCGGCGCGCCGTGCGGTAAGCCTCCGCGGCCTTGCGGAACTCGCCGCCCAGCCGCCGGACGTCACCGAGCTGCTCGGCGACCCGCGCCAGCTCGAAATCATCGATCGCGGGGAGTCGGTTGGCGGCCTCGAGAGCTTGACCGTAGAAACGCTCCGCCTCGATGTTGGCGTACTTGGCTTGCGCCCGCTCGGCGGCGATGCGCGCGAAGCGCCACGTCTCTTCCCACCGCTGGGCATGGAAGAAGTGAAGGGCGAGGAGCTCCGTCTGCTCGTCGACGGCCGCCGGTCCCGACGCGAGGATCCGCTCGCCGACGGCGGCGTGCATCTCGCGCCGTCGCCGGAAGGTCAGCCCTTCGTACGCTGCGTCGCGGATCAGGACGTTCGCGAAGCGATACCGGCCCTGCTCGTCGCGCGAGATCAGGCCGGCGAGCCGACGCCATATCGGATCGTCATCCGCCGGCGCAGCGCGGTCTTCTAGGACGGCGCCCAGCAATCCGGGATCGAACGAGACGCCGAGCACGGCAGCCGACCGGAGCACGGCACGGTCCGCCGGCGGGAGGCCGTCGATCCGTGCAGTCATCAAGGTCTCGACCGTGTCGGGCAGATCGTCGATCGTGCCGGCCCTTCGCCACGCCGCGAGCAACTCCCGGAGGAACATCGGGTTGCCGCCGGCGCGGGCCACGAGCGCGGCGACCTCGTTCTCGGACGGCGGAGCGTCGCCGGTCATCGCTTCGATGAATGCCGTGGCCGTGTCCTGGTCGAGCGGCGCGAGTCCGAGCGTCCGCGCGTGCGGCTGGTCGTTGACGAACCGGCTGCCGCGCCCCGCCCGCCGCGTGAGGAGGATGAGCCACGGGCGCTCGGCTGAGGCGGCGATCAGCGCGCGGAGGAGGGCACTGGAAGCCTCATCGAAGTAGTGCACGTCCTCGAAGATGAACACCGCGGGCGTCGGCTGGACGACGCTCATGAAGTCGACGGTGACCCGCTCGAGCTGGCTCCGCCGGAACCCCTCGTCGAGTGCTTCCGTCTGGGGCGTGGTCTCGATCGGGATATCGATGACCGCGCCGAGCAAAGGGAGCCACGGAAGGATGTCGGGCGCGTCGGCGAACACCCGCGCGCGAAGGCCTTTGAGGGCCGAAGCTGAGGCTCGCGCCGTTCGGATCCCGAGCAGCTCCCGCATGAAGCTCCGGAACGGGAAATACGGTGTGCCTTCCGCGTAGGGCCCGCCGGCGGTCGTGACCACCTTGAGGCCGGACGCGCGTCTGCGAACCTCTTCGACGAGCCGGGAGGTGCCCATGCCCGGATCGCCGATCACCTCGATCACGCGTCCGCGCAGGGCCCGGGCCTCCTCGAGGGCGTCGAGAAGCAACCCGATCTCACGCTCCCTCCCGATGAACGGAGCGCCGGAGACCGCGTCCTCTCGGACCGTCTCCTCGATGACCGGTCCCACGACGAACGCCTCCACCGGCCGGGCTTTGCCTTTGACCGTGAACGGCTCGAGGGCGCGCGTCGCGAACCGGCTGCGCGACCGTTCGAGCACGTCGGTCGAGGCGAATATCTCGCCGATCTCGGCGGCCGCCATCAATCGCGCGGCCAGGTTCACGGTGTCGCCCATCACGGTGTAGGTGCGCCGGTATTCCGGCCCGATGTCCCCCGCGAAAACGTGTCCGCGATTGATCCCGATCCGGAGCGGCAACGGAGGGCCTTCTTCGATGATGTCTCGCGCGGCCAAAAGCGTCGCTTCGTCGTCCGCGCCGGTCGTTCTCGGCGCGCCCGCGACCATGATGATCTTGCCGCCGTTCCGATCGATGTCGCTGCCGAGGAAGGTCACGCCGCGTGCGCCGGCCGCCCTCTGCGCCGTCGCGACGAGCTTCGCCAGACGATCGGCCAGCGCGGCCGGTCCCTCGGTGGAGATGACATCGTCGCTCCCTTCGAACCGCATGAACATCACGCTGGCTTGTCGATGCTCGGGCTCGGACTCTCCGGCGAGGAGATGCTCGCGGATCGCGACGGGAAGGCTCGGCGTGGGATCGAACGCTTCGTCGGGGATGGGATCGGCGGTCGCTTCGCCGGTCGCCGCGGCGGAGCGCAGCAGCACGCCTGGTCCCTTCTGGGCGCCCAGCCACTTGGCGGGGAGGCACTCGGCGGTGGATGCGCTCACGACGATCTCGCCGGCTTCTGCGGTCTGCTCCATCAGGGTTGTTTGTGTCGCCGCGGGACCGGTCACGAGCAGCTCGCGGTGCTCGTCGCCGACGAGGAAGAAATGGAACGTGCCCGTGTGTACGCCGACCGACATGCGCAGCCGCACGCGTCCGCCGGGCGTGACGATGTTGCCGATCCGCCGAAGCGTCGCGCGCATGCCGACCGCGGCCGCGCAGCCGCGGGCGGGGTGATCGGCTCCCCGGAACAGCAGCAGGAGCGCGTCGCCGCCGAACTTGATCAAGCTCCCGCCGGCCTCGTACGCGACGGCGAGCAGCTCTTTGAAGCAGGCGCCGATCGTTTCGGTCAGTTCTTCCGCTCCGACCTTGCCCCGACGGGCGAGCCGCTCCGACAATTTCGTGAAGCCAGAGATGTCGACGAAGACCAGCGTTCCGTCGATCTCGCGGAAGGTCTCGTTCGGGTGTCTGGCGAGCCACTCGATCGCAAGGCGCGGCAGATACGGGCGAAGGATGCCCGCGCGGTCGATCGTTTCCCCCGTCATGGTTCCCCTGGGGGAACGGTACCGGTCAGAGCGAGCGTGCGCTACGGGACATTCCGGGCGCGGGCGGCCTTGAGCAGCACCCCGATCCCCTCGGCGAGTCCGTCAGAGATGCGCCAGACCTCGGGCACGGTGTCGCGGCACGCGATGATGCCGAAATCGACGTTCCCCATGTTGGACAGGATGGTGATGTTGATGCCGGCTCCCGGCAGCAGCGGCCCCATCGGGAAGATCGCCTGGATGCGCGCGCCGGCCGTATAGAGGGGAACCGGCGGACCCGGAACGTTCGAAACGATGCAGTTCAGGGCCGGCGGGTGCAGGTCGGGCAAACGCGATCCGGAGTAGAGGCGCATCGCGCTCGTGAAGAGCCGGGGAGCGAGGAACTCCGCCCAATCCATCAGCGTTTCCGCGCCGAGCGCGTTCGC
>JBKKCR010000154.1:0-3160 GCA_046712825.1 Actinomycetota bacterium
AAGTTCGAATCCCTCTGGCTGTTGCCCGTAACCGGGCAACCTGGTGACGCGCCTACCAGATCAAGGCAAATGAATCTGAAGGTGGAGCTGAACGGATTCGAACCGTCGACCCCCTGCCTGCCGAGCAGGTGCTCTACCAACTGAGCTACAGCCCCTCGTACGACTCCCGATTCTATCAGCGGCTCGCGGGGAGCCTCCGCCCGGTGTTCGTTGCACGCGAGAGAGTTTGGGGACGCCCGCGCTCATAGGTCCTCTGGCGTCAGCCCCGTGCGGCGCGCGATCCGTCCCAGCATCTTTGGTCCGATCTCCTCCTTGTCGTGGAACGTGAAGGTGAAGTTCGGCCAACCCTTCGCGTTCCAGGAGTCGGGTGCGATCCGCGTTCGCGCTTGATCGACCATCCGATTCGAAGGAGCGCTGCCAGCACAAGGCGCGCCTTCGTACTGGGCCACGATCTCACGCGTCAGCGAAGGAGATGTCGTTCAGGTTCGCATCAGTCTCGTCGTGTTCAAGTTGATCAGCCACCACGCGCAACGCGAGCGCCTTTACTCTGGCGATTGCCTCATCGCGCGTCCCCCCATAGGCCAAGGCCCCGTTCAACTCAGGGGACCTCCGCGATCCAACGGCCGTCAGTCTCTTGCTCAAGTTCGAAGGTGAGCCTCATCCGCAACCTCCCGCCAGATGATAGCGCTCGACCCCTGTGTGCGCGGCTGAGGGTCAGTATCTAACTCCGGAGCGACCCTTGTGGCTCGGTCTCGTGGCTCGTAGGCTCGACCTGCACGATGGATCCGGAACGCAGGCGCTTCCCCGTTCCCCGGTTGCTGGTCGCCGCCGGGTTCCTTCTCATCGCGCTCGCTGCGTACGACGGGCGCGACGACGCAGAGCCGCGAGCGGAGGCGGCGACGGTTCCCACGCCGAGCGTGTCTCCGGCTGCCGAGCCCACCCCGAACCTTCCTCAGCGGTTCGACGCGCTGATCCGGCGGATAGGTGCGGAGACGATCGCGCGTATGGGAACATCCTGGCGCCCGGGCTGTCCGGTGGCGCTCGAGGATCTCCGATCGATCCTTATGACCCACTGGGGGTTCGGGGGCGAGGTGGCACAGGGAGAGCTCATCGTGCACCGCGGGCATGCGGCCGGCGTCGTGAAGGTCTTCGAAGCCCTCTTCGACGCGCGGTTCCCGATCGAGCGTATGGAGCCGGCCAACGGATATATGGGCAACGACCCTCCGCTGGCGCAGTTCAACAACACCGTCGGCTTCAACTGTCGCGCGCCGGTCGGCGGCGGGCATAAATGGTCGGAGCATTCTTTCGGCACCGCGGTCGACATCAACCCGGACCAGAATCCGTACGTCTCCCGCAGCGGCCGCATCGAACCGCCGTTCGGGGCTCCGTGGGTGGACCGGACGCTTCGGGAGCCGGGCATGATCCATGCGAACGACGTCGCCGTTCGCGCTTTTCGCGAGATCGGCTGGCGGTGGGGAGGACTGTGGTCGGGGACCGTGGACTACATGCACTTCTCGGCCTCGGGCCGTTGACGCGGCTACCCTGACGGCATGCCGGCCGGGCCCGAACATGACAGCCATTGGACCTTCGTGACGAACCATTTCCTGGTGCTCCTTTGCATCGCGGAGGACCCTGGGATCCGTATGTCCGACGTCGCGAAGCGGATAGGGGTTACCGAGCGGGCCGTGCAGGGGATCGTTGGCGACCTCGAGAAGGCCGGCTACCTGCAGCGCACGCGCGTGGGCCGCCGCAACCACTACGAGATCCACAACGAGATGCCGCTTCGCCACCTGCAGACCCAGCACAAGCAGCTCGGCGACCTTCTCGGACTGATCGCGCGACCGTAGGGATCCCCGTCAAAGAACTAGGGATATCCCCGACTGGCCTCCCCGTCAGAACATACGAATAATATTTCGTGAATCCGTAATCGGGGGCTTCAAAGGGGTTTCGGGATGCTGGCAGCTCTTACACCTGCGGAGGTCAACGTCCGCGTGTTGCTCGCGATGGCGATCGTCATCGCGGGATCGCGGTTCTTCGGCTGGGCGATCTCCAAGGTTGGGCAACCCCGCGTTCACGGCGAGATCCTTGCCGGCATCCTGCTCGGCCCGAGCCTTCTCGGTGTGATCTCGCCGGACACCCTCGACTATCTCTTCCCTACGGAAGTCATCGCCGCCCTGCGGGTGCTGGCCACGATCGGCCTGGTGCTGTTCATGTTCCTCATCGGGCTCGAGCTCGACCTCGGCAAGCTGCGCGGCCACGGCCATAAAGCGGTCGTCATCAGCCACGCATCGATCATCCTTCCGATGGCGCTCGGTGCTTTGCTCGCGGTCTGGCTCTACCCGCGGCTCGGCGGCGGCGTGGATCAGCTCGGCTTCACGCTGTTCCTCGGCGCGGCGATGGCGATCACCGCGTTCCCGGTCCTCGCGCGCGTGCTCCAGGAAACCGGTCTGTACCACACGCGGATCGGTGTGCTCACGATCACCTGCGCGGCCGTGGACGACGTGACCGCCTGGTGCGTGCTCGCCGGGGTAGTCGCGATCATCAACTCGACCGGGTTCGCCGACGCGATCCAGATCATCGCGTTGTCCCTCGTGTTCATCCTCGCGATGCTGAAGATCGTCAAGCCGCTGCTCGCCCGGAGACACACCATCCCGGTTTGGATGGCGATCTCGTTCGCGGTGATCTGCGCCTGGACGACCGAGCAGATCGGGATCCACGCGATCTTCGGCGCGTTCATGGCCGGGGCCGCGATGCCGCGGAAGCCCAAGATCCAGCACGAGATCCACGAGAAGCTGCAGACGGCGACGCTCACCTTCTTGCTGCCCGTGTTCTTCATGGTGGTCGGGCTCGCGACCAGGGTCGACTTGCTCAACTCCTTCTATCTCTTCGGGGTAACACTGCTCGTGATCGCCGTAGCGATCGCCGGCAAGTTGGGCGGATCGATGGTCGCTGCGCGGATCACCGGTGAGAGCTGGCAGGACGCGGCGGCGATCGGTGTCCTCATGAACACGCGAGGTCTGACCGAGCTCGTCATCCTGAGCGTCGGGCTCGAGCTCGGCGTGATCACGACCACGCTCTACACGATCATGGTCCTGATGGCGCTCGTCACGACGCTGATGGCGACGCCGATGCTCGCGCTCATCTCGCCGATCTATCACCG
>JBKKCR010000155.1:0-15952 GCA_046712825.1 Actinomycetota bacterium
ACACCTGCTCGAGGCGCAAGCGATCCGCAACCACAGAGACATCGGGCACGTTCAGCGTGACAGCTTTGTCCTCAGGTGGGGGCGTGTTCTCCAGCGCTTGACGTGCGACCTCCATGAGCGACAGCGGCGTGATGTTCACGGTGAGCTTGCCGGCCTCGATCTGGGTCAAGTCGAGCAGGTTGTTCACGAGGGTTCGCATCCGGAGCGAATGGCGGTGGACCGCGTCCATCGCCTTCTGCAGCTGCTCTGGCGGCATGCCCAAGGGATCGTTCGCGACCATCGACGAGAAGCCGAGGATCGCCGTCAGCGGGGTGCGGAGCTCGTGTGCGGCGTTGGCGATGAACGCGCGTCGCGCTTCGTCGAGCCGTCGCAGGTCCTCCGTGAGGTGGACACGATCCAGTGCGATGCCGACCTCGTCGGCGTACTCGTCGAGACGCTCGGTCTCGTCCGATCCGAACATCTGCGCGAACGGGCCGGAGAAGACGACCATCGAGCCGGTTCCCTGCTCGGTGCGGACGGGAGCGACGATGGCTCTGCCGGTGCCGCCTCGCGTCGGGATGGAAGTCGCCTCCTCCTCCGGGTACAGGCGCGCGGCCATGTCGCACGCTTCGTCGTGCGGCATCCCCGCCTCGGCGAGCACGTCGCCTTTGGGCGTCGCGATGAAGCCTGCGTCACCGCCGACGAGCCGCGTCGCCCAGTCCATCGCGCGCGCGGCCAGGGTGTGACGGTCCGGCGCGTACATAACGAGGTCGCGCGACGCGCGCAGCGCCTCCTCCTCGGGCGCGCGCCACAAGCGGCGGACCCAGCTAGGCGGGGCGATGGCCACGGCCAAGATCGGGATGAGCGCGAGCGCCGCGATCTGAATTCCGAGCGTGACCGCGTCGGACGAGTCGCCCCCGAACGCCAGGCCCACCACGAGGATGACGATGATCCCGGCGTAGCCGGCAGCGAGCGAGCGAAGGCGCGCGCGCTGAACGGTCGGACGCCTCCGGGATGCCAGCCAGAACTGGAAGATCGGCTCGATCACCATCGCCGCCCAGGCGGCAACCACGCTCAGGACCGCGATCGAGTCGATGCCCGTGTAGCGAACGTCCGGTCCGTACTCGATCTGCCTGGCGATAAGGAACCCGGTGGCCCCAGCCGACACGAGGAGGGCGCCGATCCGCACCCACTTCCGGAGGGGGATGAACTCGTGGCGGAACTGGAGCAACAGGTAGCCCGAGGCGAGGAATGCGACCAGGCTCAGGTCGGACATGATCCGGTATCGGTAGTCGGTGACCTCGCTGATGCGGCCGACGACGGACACGATGGCGATCAGCCCGATTGCGACGGCGATGACTGCGGTCGCGCGTCCGCCCTGCCGGCGCCACCGGCGGAACGCGGCGAGCGCGACCATCGCGAATCCCGCGGCGACCAGGTATTGGAGGGTCTCGATGGCGTCTTTCATCGCTCGCTACGAGCGTACCGTGTGCCGACGATGCTTTCGGGCTGGCTCGGCTGGCTCGGCCGAATGTCGATGGTTAGAGTCCGCTTCGCGCCAGGCCGGCTGAGGAGGAGCGATGAGCTACTTCACCGACACGTCGAAGGGCGAGGCGGAACTCCGCGTCGAGCGATCCGACGATCTCCCCAAGCTTCCGCTCGTCGAGGGGATCAGCGTGAAGCCGGTGATCGGGGATCGGCTGAACATCCAGGAGGTGCTGCTCGGGCCCGGAGCGGTCGCGCCGGTGCACACGCACGACGAGGAGCAGCTCGGTTACGTCGTGTCGGGCTCGTGCGAGTTCACCGACGGGAAGTCCACCTGGCGGCTGGGTCCCGGCGACTGTTACGCGGCGCCGCCCGGTACGCCGCACGGAGCGACGGCCTCCGAGGAGGGCTGCGTGATCATCGACGCGTTCTCGCCTCCCCGCGAGCAGGTCCTCCGCATGCTCGCGGAGCGAACGGGGTCGTGATCAGGTGACATGAGCCTGACCAACGCGCAGATCTCCGAGCTATGCGCGCTCGAGTCGGACCTCCAGGAGGACCGGAAGGCCAAGGCCTTGCGCCGGGCGGCTCGCCTGGCGCTGGAGTGGCCCGTCGAGGTCGCCGCCCTGGTCGCGGACGGCGGGTCGCCGACCGAGCTGTCCGGGGTTGGCCCGTACACAGGCGGCCTGCTTAACGGCTGGCTCGAGGACCCGCCCGAGGTCCCCGACCCGCCGCCGCTGCGTGCGGGCTTCATCACGCTGGCGGCCGCCCGGACGGCTATGGCAACCGATCCCGAGCGCGTCCCGCTGGCGGATCTCCAGATGCACACCGTCGCCAGCGACGGCAACGCGACGCTCGAGGAGATGGTGGCCGCCTGCCGGCGTTACGAGTTCATCGCGATCACGGATCACACGAAGGGCTTGAAGATCGCGGGCGGGATGGACGAGGAAGGGTTCGCGGCACAGGGCGCGGAGATAGACGCGCTCAACGCGGCACGCTCCGAGCCGCCTCGCGTGCTCAAGTCGATGGAGATGAACCTCGATCCGGAAGGCGCCGGCGACATGGAGCCCGAGGTGTTCGAAGGACTCGACCTCGTGCTCGGCGCGTTCCATTCGAAGCTGCGGCTGACGGAGGATCAAACCGCTCGCTACCAGGCGGCGATCCGGAACCGAACGGTGGACGTGCTGGCCCATCCGCGTTGCCGGATGTTCAACTTCCGTCTCGGGTTGAGCGCCGACTGGGACGCCGTTTTCCAGACCGCCGCCGACGAGGGGATGATCCTCGAGATCGACTGCCACCCCAACCGGCAGGACCTCAACGTCGAACTGCTCCGGGTCGCGAAGGACTACGACGTGACGTTCTCGATCGGCACCGACGCGCACTCGACCGAAGAGCTCGGGTTCATCGACATCGGGATCGGCGCCACGATCCTGGGGGGCATCCCACCTGAGCGGGTCCTGAACTTCCAGCCGTGGTCCGGCGCGCCGCGCCGGCGAGCGTGACAAGATAGCCCCATGGAAGACGCCATGAGCCTCGATCTCCAGCATGAGCGGCTTCGCGCCCTGCTCGCCGAGATGGACGACGAGTCTGGACCTATCCCACCCGAAGCCATGGAAGAGGCGCGCCGAGAGTGGCAGCGCGGTACGGACGCGCTTCTAGGGCGCCGTCCGAGAACCCGCAAGTCGCGCCGCGGCTGAGCCGCGATTCCGGCGCGATCAGGTCCCGTCCTCGAGCGTGACGCCGAAACGCTCGACGTAGAACTCCAGCGCCTTGTGGCGCTCGTCGCGGTCGATGCGGAGCTCGGCGAGGTCGTAGATGATCGAGCCGAACCGTCCGCGCGGATGACCGGCCATGAACGCGTCCACCGCCGCGCGGCTCGCGTCGGTCATCGGCTGCCCGGCCAACGCATAGATGCGCTCCACCATCGCGACGTCGTCGGCCATGAACTCGTCGAACGGGACGTCGATCGTCTGGGCGGCCGGCAGCAGGTCGCGGTCACGCACGCACGCGCGCAGCATGCGCTCGAGGCGGTCCGACCAATAGGCCGCGACCTCCTGCGGGTCGGGTTCCGCCCGACTCATGCGCGCCGTATAGGCGAGCATGGTCGTGACGGAGGCGGTCACGGCGACCGGATCTCGGTGCGTCACGACGAAAGTTGCGTCGGGGAACGTCGCGAGCAGCGAGCCGAACTGCTCGATGTGTTGCGGGGATTTCAGCACCCACCGGTCGCCGCCGCGAAGCCAAGTCAAGACTTGAAGGACGCGTTTCAGGTAGGCGTAGTGCGGCGTCTGGTCGTGGGCGAGGTAGTAGTCGCGCCACGATGGCATGGGCGCCGTCGTCTCGAACAGCATCGACGAGAAGTCGATCGCGAGCAGCTGGATCTCCTCGTGGACGTGCTCGACGGTCATCTCGTGCATGCGCTCGAACAGCGGCATCAGCGCGTTGACGAGCCCGAGCGCCATCTCGGTGCGCGCCAGGCGCGGGTCCGGCTCACCGGCGGCCGGCCGTTCCGCGTCTGGGAGCACGGGCTCGAGGCTCTCCCAGTACGGAAGGGACCGCAGCGCGGGATCCGCGGCCATCAGGTTGTGCAGGTGCGTCGTGCCGGTGCGCGGCAGTCCGCAGACGATGATGGGCCGCGCGATCTCGACCTGCTCGATCTCGGGGTGACGGCGGATCAGATCCTCGATCAGCAGCCGGCTTTTTAGAAGTTGCACCATGAGGCCGCCGACGGTGAGCTTCCCGATGGGCCCGAGCCGCGCCTCGTTTCGCAGCGCCGCGCACAGGACGTCCAGCCTCTCCACGAACCCCGCGTCGCCGTAGTCGCTAAGGCCCGTCTGCTCGATCCCCATCTTCATAAGCGCGTCGGGCTCGAACGCGATCTGTTCGGCCATCGCCGTCATGCCGTCGAGCATCGGCGTCATCTCCTCCGGGAACCGCGGCGCGGCGAGGTCGTCGATGCGGACGGCGGACGGACGGCTCATCGTGGGGCGTCGTCGATCTTCACGACGCGGGTGACCGGCTGCTCCGGCGTCGCTTCGGGATAGAACCACCGGAACCAGATCCGCCCGCGCGGATGTCCGGCGGTCGAGATCCAGTTCGGATGCCCGGGATCGCGATGCGCGACGACGATCCGCCAGGAGCCATCGTCCTCGTAACGGACCTGCCCACCGTTGATCGTCACTCTCTCGTAGTCGTAGTTGTACGTGTGGAGGAACTGATTCCAGAGGCAGACATTCCAGAACGCGCACACGGGGGAGCGCCCTTCGATCACGAGCGCCTCGTCGTCGGCGAGCGCGAAGCTGCCGAACGCGTACGCGGCATCGCCCGCCTGCCACCCGTAGGTGTGCTCGGGAACCGGGTACGGGGCGTCGACGGTGTTCGGCTCGCCGAGCGGCAGCGGAACCATCCCTGCCTGCTCGCGCAGCCAGGTCAGCGCGGCGCGGAACCGGCGCGCCAGGTCCGCGTCGTCTTCGCGCCGCGTCGCCGGCGGGTCGTCGGCCTCGATCGACCATTCGACCCGACGTCCGCGCTTCGGCTCGACCAGGTAGTCGCGCGTGATCGCGGCCACCGCGTCAGGCTCGAGCTTCAGCCAGTCCCCGGACGCGGGTGGTTCCGCGCTGAGCACGACCTCGAACGTGCCGTCGGGCGCGATCTTCAGCGTCCGGTCGTTAATGGTGCCGACGATCCGCTCGGAGTAGCGGCCGTCGTCCGGGCCGCCGTAGACGGTCAGAGAGAGGTAAACGGCGTCCCCGCGACGCCCCCGAACCCGGTACGTGCGCGTTGGGTCGATGGGCGCGAACTGGTAGAAGGCGTCCGCATTGTCACCTCCCCACTTCTTATAAGGGCCGACGATGTCGATGAATCTGGGCCGTGCGGCGTCTGCCCAGACGTAAACGTCCAGCGCTACCTGTAGGATGGAAAAGATCCAGCGGTACCCCTCGAGCACGCCCTGGTCGTCGAGGGGGGTATTTGGGCCCTCGTGGAGCTTCCGCTCCAGGAGGCGGGCCTCTTCGAGCAGCTCACGAAAGACGTGGCTTGTCTGCTCGGCCCCCGTCACCGCCTCACCCCCTCAGCCGCGGCGAAGCGCGAGTGTACCCCGGTTATCCTGTCAGAAGCCCGTTCAGAAACGACCGAAAGGAACCATGGAACCTGATTCTCCGAACGGCCCGCCCGTCGTCGTCGAGTCCCCGATCCCGGCGACCCCGCGAAGCTTCGCCGAGTTCGGCGTCGACGCTACGATCGTCGAGGCGCTCGCCTTGCGCGACTTCCACGCCACATTCCCCATCCAGGCGCTCGTGCTGCGCGACGCCATCTCGGGCCGTGATGTTCTGGCGCGGTCGCGTACCGGCTCGGGCAAGACGCTCGCGTTCGCCATCCCGATCGTCCAGGGGCTGACCCACGACAACTCCTCACCCGCGTCGCTGATCCTCGTGCCGACGCGGGAGCTCACCAGCCAGGTGGCCGAGGAGTTCCGCACCATCGCCGACGTGAAGAAGCTCAAGGTCGCGACCGTCTACGGCGGCGTCGGCTTGAAGGAACAAGCGACGCGCGCGGCCAAGGCCGACATCGTCATCGCGACGCCGGGCCGCCTTCTCGACCTCGTCCGCCGGCACATGCTTTCGCTAAACCGCGTCCACGTCGTCGTGCTCGACGAGGCCGACCGCATGCTCGACATGGGGTTCCTGCCGGACGTGAGCGACATCTTGTCCAAGCTTCCTGAGAAGCGGCAGACGATGCTCTTCTCGGCCACGCTCGACGGAGAGGTCGGCCGGCTGGCCGCGCGTTACACGCACGAGCCGATCCTCCACGAGATCATCGAAGACCGGCCCATCATCGAGGAGGCGCATCACCGCTTCATCTCGGTGCCGCGCGAAGAGAAGGTCGCCACCCTCGCGCGCGAGCTGGCGGGCGATCGCGGCTTGACCTTGATCTTCTGTCGTACCAAGCGCGGCGCAGATCGGCTCGCCCAAACGCTGAAGGCTCAAGGCTTCGGGGCGCAGGCGCTGCACGGCGACATGAGCCAAGCGGCGCGCGAGCGCTCGCTATCGCGGTTCGCCTCCGGCAAAGCCGACGTGCTCGTGGCGACCGATGTCGCGGCGCGCGGCCTCGACCTCGAGCACATCACACACGTCGTGAACTACGACCCGCCGGACGACGACAAGTCCTACATCCACCGCGTCGGGCGCACCGCCCGCGCCGGCCGGACCGGCACGGGGATCACCCTCGTCACGCCGGACCAGCGCGCGGACGTGAGCCGCATGGTGCGCCAGCTCGGCCTGGAAGCCGAGTTCGTCGAATCGGGCTTCAAGGTGCTTCCGCCGCAGCTCGTGTACGTGGGTGGGCGAGGTCGCGGCCGGATGATGGGTCGCCGTCCGCGCCGGCGCTGATCAGCTGACCGGCTTCGTCGACGTGAGATCGATCCGGTAGCGCTCGGTGTAGTTGGCCGTTCCGCCGAACGGGACCGCGACTTTGGCGTCGACGGCGTTGATCATCCGGATCAGCAGGCTGCTTCGTTCGTCGAGCCACCGATCCTGTGTCTGCGTCCCCTCGTTGCTTCCCTTCAGCGTCGTTTCGTACCGCATATGCAACGTACGCACCTGCTTGGAGCCGACCGTGATCGTCTCGAAGCCCACCACCTTCGTGAGCGTGTCGATCGTCGAATCGTCGGACGCACCCTGCCAGCGCCAGCTCGCGCCGACGACCGGCACCTCCGGCATCACCACGGCGTCGGCCTCGCACGCGAAGTCCTCGAGGATTCCCTGCTTGAAAAACTCGTGATAGATCGCGAAGCGTTCGAGCACGTAGCCCTTTGACGTGCGGCAGCCGTCGGACTCTTCCCAGCGCTCCTTCAGCGGCTGCCACCGCCACCGATACCCGCAACCCTGCTTCGAGACGGTGATCGTCGTCTCCGCGGGGTAGTCGTGCCGCTGGCCGGAGAGCGCGTCGGTTTCCTCGTACCCGTCGGTGGCGTACACGTAGACGCCTTCCTCCATCGGAGGGCGGGACGAAGTGGAGGTGCCCGGAGCCGACGACTGAGACGCGGACGTCTTCGCTTGGCCGGCTTTCGCTTTGGTAGTGACAGACGGCGTCTGGGTGGGAATCGTGCTGCCCGGCGTCGACGTCGCTGCTGCCGCCGTCGCATCGCGCTCGCGGAACCGTTGCAGCGCTTCGTCGACCGAGACGTCGTGGCCGCCGCCCAGGAGATACATCGCGCCGCCCGCGCCGAGCAGATTCCCGGCGATCGCGAGCACGAGACCGACGCGGAACCAACGCCGTGTCGGGATCGGCCCATTCTCGTGCGCCGCGCTCATGCGGGACACTTCTCTACGGGGACGCGGTCTCCTCTTCGTGCCGCTCGCTCTGCTCCTACGCCGCCGCCGTCTCCCGCATGAACGTCTTGATCGCGTCTGCCAGCTTCTCCGGCTGATCCTCGGGGATGAACGCCCACGAGTCGGGGATCTGAACGAGGCGCGCGTTCGGCAGATCGGCCGCGAGCCGCTCCGCGTAGTGGAACGGGAAGAGCTTGTCGCCGGGCGCCCAGGCGATCAGCGCCGGCCCGTGGAAATCCTTGAGCTTCTCGATCGCCGAGAGCGTGTGCTCGGGCTTGAGCTCGCGAAGAAGCTTGCCGATGTCGCGCCGCACGCCGGGACTCTTGATGCCCGGGCGGACCCAGTCTTTCAAGATCTCCTGGTCGAGCCCGTGTTTCGCCAGATGCCCGAACGCCAGCGGGCCGTTGCGGAAGGCCTTCGAGCGCATCGGCTGCGCCATCTCGAATACGAACCCTGGGATGTTCGCCGCCTTCACCAGCCAGCGGAAGCCCTTCGGCGGGAAGTTGTCGTAGGCGTCGCAGTTGGTCAGCACGAGCCTGCCGATCCGCTTGGGGTGCTCGGCCGCGACGATCTGGCTGAGCGCGCCGCCGGAGTCGTTGCCCACGAGGGTCACGTTCTCGAGGCCGAGCGCCTCGATGAAGTCCGCGATGATCTTCGCCACGCCGACCGGAGAGACGTCGGCGTCGCGATTCATCGGAACCTCGTGCGATCCGAGCGGCCAGTCGGGAGCGATGCAGCGGTGATCCCGTTCGAGCAGCGGAACGACTTTCCGCCAGAGCCGCCCGTCCACCATGAATCCGTGAACGAACACGATCGGCTCGCCGCGTCCCGTGTCGCGATAGCGAACGGTTCCCTGCGGGAGCCGAACTTCTTTGATCTCTTCAAGCGTCCGCATGCTGGTCTCCTTATCCGAGCTTGTAGGTGACGAGCCCTTTCGCGACGAGCTCGCCGGCCGCGTCGGTCACGTCCACGTCGCACGCGCAGAGGCTGCGGCCGCGGCGAACGACACGCGCGCGAGCGGTGAGATCCGTGGAGCGCGCCGCCGTCGTGAACGAAACGCTGAGCGACACCGTCGTGCCGCGCAGGTTCTCCGGCGGCTTCTCGGTCGACCACGAAGCCGCCATCGCGGCGGTGTCGATCAGCGAGGAGATAGCCCCGCCGTGGACGGTGTCACCGATGGTGATGAGCGGCTCGGAGAAGGGGAGGAGCAGCTCTGCGGAATCGGGCTCGAGCGAAACCAGCTTCATCCCCAGGTGTCCCACGAAAGGAGACGCCTTCAGGAACTCTCGCATGATGTCCGCGCCGGTCTGGGTCATGGTTGCCATTCTTCCACTCCTTCCGCCTGGGCTGGTGTAGGATACAGACAGCCTGTACGCTACATACAGACAGTATGGATGTCAAGAGACGCAAGGCCGACCAGTCCGAAGCCACCCGCGCCGCCCTGATCTCTGCGGCCCGCGGGCTCTTCGCCGAGCGCGGGTTCGCCGACACGGCGACCGAGGAGATCGTCCAGCACGCGGGCGTGACCCGCGGCGCGCTCTACCACCACTTCAAGGACAAGACCGCGCTGTTCCGCGCCGTCGTCGAGCAGATCGAAGGGGAGGTCACCGCCAAGACGGGCGAAGCCGCGATCGGTGCCGGCGGCATCTGGGAAGGCATCGTCGCTGCGACCGACAAGTTCCTCGACGAGTGCCTCGACCCGGCCATCCGGCGCATCATCCTGATCGACGCCCCGTCGGCGCTCGGGCTGGCGACCTGGCGCGAGATCGAGCGCACCTACGGACTCGCATTGATCCAGATGGCACTCGAGGCTGCGATGGGCGACGGGTTGATCGCACGTCAGCCGGTCGAGCCGCTCGCCCATATCGTCGCCGGTGCGATCAACGAGGCCGCGCTGACGATCGGGGCCGCGGACGACCCGGTCCAAGCGCGCAAGGAAGTCGGCGCCGCGCTTATCGGCCTGCTCGAAGGGCTCCGCACTAGCTAAGTCATCCGGCTGAAGTCCCCGCCAGCGCTGTCAGACAATTGTCAGACAATTGTCAGACAAGGTGACGCTTGGGTTCCACCGGTCAGGTGGTCGTTCTTGCGGCGAGAAACGACACCCTATGCGCGCTCGTTATTCGCTCTCGGTGCTCGGCGAGGCGGCCGCGCTCGGGGTCGGCAACGGCGACTCCAGCGGCACGACGGGGCTTGCGGAACCGGTCGCCGACGGCGTCGGCGAAGGCTTGCTCGCCGGAGCAGTCGGTTTCGGCGAGGGATCCGCTTTCGGCTTGCTCGACTCCTCCGCCGGCTTCTTCTCCTTGTCGCTGCCCTTTTGCTTGTCCTTCGCAGCCCCTT
This sequence comes from Actinomycetota bacterium, assembly GCA_046712825.1. Lineage (GTDB taxonomy): Bacteria > Actinomycetota > AC-67 > AC-67 > AC-67 > DATFGK01. Next base: position 10,128 of record JBKKCR010000155.1, read on the forward strand.
GGCCCGCGTGATTCGGCTTGCCGCATCGACTATGCGCGGCCTCGCGCACCTTCGACGGATCTTTCTTCTCGACGGCGCTCACGTAATCGCCGTGCGTCCAGTTGCCGGGGAGCTTCGAGACGTCGACGAGATCGCACACCTTCGCGTCGTGGAAGCGAGGCTTGGGACCGCCGTGAACGCCTTCGTCCCCGGCCTTGGATGTTTGCGCGACGGCGTAGGCGCCGCCACCTACGAGCAATCCGATGATCACGCCGAGCGCAACGTTGGGAACTCGGGTGCGCACACGGCGGAACATATCGATCATGACGATCCTCCTTCTGAAGGGCTGGTCTGCGTGTGAGGGTTCTGGGCCGGCTTGGCCGGCTGGCCGGGGATATGTTTCTTCGGCTTGCCGGACTTCCCGCGCTCGAACGGATGGTTGCCGGCGTTGGGATTCGGACCCGGCACATGGATGCCCACCTTTCGCAGCACGTTCTGTGCGACCCCTTGCGCCCCGTCGGGAAGCGCGCCCGCGGCGGCGAGCCCTCCCGTCAACACTAGGAAGAGGGTCATCCCTAAGACGGCCACCTTGTACTTGAAGCTCAACCGGAACGACCCCAGCCTGCGCGGGACCCATCGACGCGACGGCGTCTCTCGAGCCACTGCCGCGAGAGTCTGCCCTGCAGCCATCGCGGCCGCGTGCTCCGGAGGAGCGCCGGGGGCGGCCAAGGCCGCCAGGACGGCCGCGACCTGATCGTAGGGGGGAGGCACGTCGGAAGAAGGAATATGTCCTGCGACCAGCATGTCTGCGGCGTCGAGATCGAGTGTGGGGACGCCGGGAAGGTTCATCACTACGAAGAGCGCCGGGGGGGAAGCTTTCGTTACACCCTCGGGACTCTTACGTTCCCCGCCTTGATCCACCCGGTGCGACGGCTTCCCATCCGGCGCCCGACAGTCGCTCGGCCAAAGTTCGCAGGCCTCGGCTGGTTAGGACCCGTACGGCCCCCGGACGCTTGCCCATGATGCGCGCCACGTCGGAAACGGAAAGCCCGGCGACCACTCGCAGGGTGATCGCTTCGGCCTGGGCAGCCGGAAGCGTCGCGATCAACTCGAGCGCCGCGGATGTGGAGATGAACTCACCGGTCGGATCGTCTCGGTCGGGTATCCCGGCGAACGCCGCGGGCGGCACGGTCTCGGCCCGGGCGCGCTTTTGCTTCCGGGCGTGATCGAGAACCCGGTGGCGAGCGATCGTGAAGAACCATCGACGGAAGTCGCTCTCATTCCCGCGAAAGCCACGGATGTCCCGGGCGACCTGGAGCCACGTTTCCGAGGAGAGGTCCTCCGCCGCCGAAGATGCGGCGACACGAAGATAGCGTTCGAGGGACGGTTGCAAGTCCCGCCACAACGCCTCGAACGCCCCCGCAGACCCTTCCCGGGCCGCCGTTAGAACCTCGTCGAACGACTCCATATGTTGTGTCCTTGTCGACCGAGCTCGCTGCGAGCGCGTCGCAAACGAGCATCCACAAGGTAACGGTCGGCAGGACCTTGCTGTGACGACAGAGCGTTCTCTCGCCGGGTCGTAGGGATTTAGTGCGAAATGCGGCGCATGTTCAGCGAAGCCGGCGGATCTCCTCGGCGACGTCGGCGAACTCCTCGAGCGGCGAGACCACGTCGCCCAGTCGCGCGTTGAGCGGCTCGAAGCCCAGTCGTTCCGAGGCCGGGTCGTCGCGCATGCGCTCGGCGTGGATCCGAGCCAACATCAGCGCCTGCGTGCATCGCGTCCAGAGCAGCTCCGTCCGATCGGTACGCCATCCCGGCATCGAAGCCTCCGCCCGCCCGAGTCCGGCGAGGAACTCCTCGATCGCCGGCATGAGTGGCGCCCCGGAACCGCGTGAGGTCGGCACCGCGCCGAGCAGGACCCGCTGCGCCGCGTCGAGCTCCAGAACCACGCGTCGGAACGCGTCGCGCGCGGCCGCGGTCTCGGGTTCCGGTGGCTTTCGGCGGAGCGGCGTCACCGGCCGGACAGAACTTTCTCGACCACGTCGACGGTCGACGGATCGAGCTCGACGTCGCCGGCAGCGGCCGTTTCCTCGATCTGTGAGGGCCGTTTCGCGCCGCAGATCGCGCTGGTGACCGCGTCGTCGCGGAGCAGCCACGCGACCGCGAGCTGTGCGGCGGTGAGGTCGAGCCCGTCGGCGATCTCGCGCAACTCGTCCACCGTGCGCAGATGCTTGCGGAACGCCCTGGGCGCGAAGAGGTGCTCGTAGTAGTCGATGCCCATCTCGCCGGAACGCCAGTCGTCCTTGGGGAAGGTCGCGTCCGGCGTGAACTTTCCGGTCAGGATCCCGTAGGCGAGCGAGCCGTAGCTCACCACGCCGGTGCCGTGCTCACGACACCAGGGGATCAGCTCGTTCTCAGGGTCCCGCACGAGCATCGAGTAGTGCGGCTGCAGCGAGTCCACGTGGCGGATCGGCTCGCAGCGCTCGAGGTGCTTCACCTTGAAGTTGGAGACGCCCAGGAAGCGCACCTTCCCTTGGTCCTGCAGCGCCGCCATCGCTTCCCACGACTCCTCGAGCGGCGTCTTCCGATCGGCCGGCCAGTGGATCTGGTACAGGTCGATCCGGTCGGTACGCAGCCGCAGCAGGGACGCATCGCAGGCTTTGCGGATGTGCTCGGGGGTCAGGACCACCCCGCGAGGGGTGATGCCGAGCTTGGTCGCGATGAACACCTCGTCGCGCCGGCCGTCGAAAGCGTCGGCGACGAGCTCCTCGGCGTGGCCCCAGCCGTAGGCGTCTGCGGTGTCGTACCAGGTGACCCCGAGGTCGTGAGCCCGCTGCATCGCCGCGATGATCTCGTCGTCGTCGGTCGGGCCCCACATGCCGCCGCCGCCGGCCCAGGTGCCGAAGCCGACGACGGAGATCGGGGGACCGTACTTGCCCAGCGGCCGGTAGCGCATCGCGCAGGAGCCTACGCAGGTTGGCCCGGAGCGTGCGACTCGGGTAGGAACACGTGCGATGGATCTTCCTCAGTGGCGCGGGCTGATCGGCGAGATCGACAAACGCTTCCAGGCGGTGCGTGTGCTGGCGCGCGCCGGGCTGGCCCGCCCCGAGCGGCCCGACCGGCTGTTCCGGGCGCTTTTGGCGCTCGTCGAGTGGGATCGCACGCCTGCCGCGGGCGCGACGGCCAACGCGTCGCGTCATCCGGACGACATCTCCATCATCGACGAGCTCGGCCGGCTCACTTTCGCCGAGGTGAACCGACGCACCAACGCGCTCGCCAACGGGCTCGCCGACGCGGGGATCAAGGAAGGGCAGCGGGTCGCGATCATGTGCCGCAACCACCGCTACATCGTCGAAGCGATCATCGCCTGCTCGAAGCTCGGCGCCGACGCGGTTCTGCTCAATACCGACTTCGCCGGGCCGCAGATCACAGACGTCGTCAAGCGCGAGAAGGTTCGGGCCCTGATCTACGACGAGGAGTTCGCCGGCTTGCTCGCCGAAGCAGGGCGCCGGCGCAAACGGTTCGTCGCGTGGGTCGACGGCACGCCGAAGGATCCGACGGTCGAGCAGGTGATCGAAGGTGCCGACGATTCGGAGCCGCTCCCTCCGGAGCGACCGGGACGGCAGATCATCCTCACCTCGGGAACGACCGGCGCGCCGAAGGGCGCAGCACGGCCGCCGATCTCCTCGCTCGATCCGGTCATCGCGATCCTGTCCACGATCCCGCTCAAGACGCGCGAGACGCATTTCATCGTCGCGCCGCTGTTCCACTCGTGGGGTCTGTTCCACTTCAGCATGTCGTTCTTGCTCGCCACGACCGTGGTGCTACGCCGCCGGTTCGATCCCGAACGCACCCTGTCGACCATCGGCGAGCACGAGGTGCACTCGGCACCGATGGTGCCGGTGATGCTGCAACGGATCATGGAGCTGCCGGACCCGGTGCGCCGCCGGTACGACTGCTCGTCGTTGCGCGCGGTGCCGTTGTCGGGCTCGGCGATCCCCGGCGACCTCGCGGTGCGTTTCATGGACGACTTCGGCGACGTCGTCTACAACCTCTACGGTTCGACGGAGGTCGGCTACGCATCGATCGCGACGCCGGAGGATCTGCGCGAGGCACCCGGTACCGCCGGCCGCCCGCCGTACGGAACGGTCGTGAAGATCCTGGACGAGGAGGGGCGCGAGCTCCCGCAGGGCGAGGCCGGCCGGATCTTCGTCGGCAGTGAGGTCGTCTTCGAGGGCTATACGGGCGGCGGGAGCAAGGAGATCGTCGACGGGTTGATGTCGAGCGGCGACGTCGGCTCCTTCGACGAAGCGGGCCGCCTCACCGTCACCGGACGCGCCGACGACATGATCGTCTCGGGCAGCGAGAACGTCTTCCCGCGTGAGATCGAGGATCTGCTCTCGAGGCACGAAGCTATAGCCGAAGCCGCGGTGATCGGCGTCCCGGATCCGAAGTTCGGTCAGCGGCTCAAAGCGTTCGTCGTGACCCGAGACGGCCAGAAGGTCACCGAGGACGAGGTGCGGGACTACATCAAGGCTCACCTCGCGCGCTTCAAGGTGCCGCGCGAGGTCGAGTTCCTCGACGAGCTTCCGCGCAACCCGACCGGCAAGGTTCTGAAGCGCGTGCTGGCCGAGCGGGACGCGTGATGGCAGACCCCAAGAAGGCGCCGGCGAAGGCGAAGAGCGACGCCAAGGCCAAGGCAGCGAAAGCAAAGGCGAAGGCGGCGATCGCGAAGGACGACGCCCGCGGGGCGAAGCGCGAGACCGGGCGCCGGGCGGCCTCGGCGATCCGCGAGGCCATCAAGACGGCGCTCGGTCAGGACACCGAGCTCGCCGAGGAGATGGAGGACGCGGAACGCCGCGCGGGCGGAAAGCGGGGCGCTGCGGCGTTGCTCCACGCGGCCGACGCGCTGGAGCCCGTGCTCGCGGATGCGGTCGAGCGGCGGCCATCGTTCCTCGGCCGCCTCGCCTACGGCACCGCTCAGCTCGTCAGCGCGCTCGCCACCGACGACGCCGCATCGAGCGGGCGCTTCGCCGAGATCGCCGGCGGCGACCACGTCGGCATCGTGTTCATCGACGTCGTCGGCTTCACCTCCTACACGGCGAGCAACGGCGACGACGCGGCTGTGACGCTGGTGAAACGGCTCGAGACGATGGTCGGAAGCATCTGCAACCTCTACGACGGCGAGGTGGTGAAGCACCTCGGCGATGGGTTCCTGCTCGCATTCGCGACCGCCGCCGACGCGGTGAAAGCCGCGCTGGCGCTGCGCGACTCGGCGCGTAAGAAGCGCGCGGCCGACCAGTCGTTCCAGATGGTGCGGATCGCGGTGCACGCGGGACGCCCGTCGGTCGTACGCGACGACCTGATCGGCCACGACGTGAACCTGACCGCGCGTCTCCTCGAACATTGCGAACCGGGCGACGTTCTCGTCACTGGAGAAGCGAAGCTGCTCGCGGAGAAGGAAGTGGACTCCCTCGAGTTCACCGACGCCGGAAGCGTTCTGCCGCGCGGCGTGCCCGAGCCGATAACGACCTATCGAGCGGAGTCGGGCTAAGCCGCGTCTTGCTCGTGCTCGACGATCCGCCGGGCCGCGAGCAGCGTCGCCCAGAGATTTCGTCCCACGATCCGCCCGGCGACGCGCTCGACCAGCCAGCCACCCGGGCCCGGCAGCGTGAAATCGATCTCGAGTCGCACGCGCGTTCCGGCGCCCTCGGGCTCGATCTCGGTGCGGCCGCGCATCTGGATGCCGGCCTCCGACTCCCAGGCGATCCCGACGTTCTCCCGCCACTCGGTGACGTGGAGTGTGCCGCCCGCCTGGATCGAGCCGACCTGCATCAGAACGCGGT
>JBKKCR010000156.1:0-10170 GCA_046712825.1 Actinomycetota bacterium
CTGTCGACGCTCGGCGACCTCGAGGGAACGCTCAAGCTCCTGGGAGAGGTGGGGCTCCTCTAGTGGAAGTACCCGTCGAGGCGGTACGCGCGTTCGAGGAACGCTCCGCTTCGGCCCGGGATCACCCGCTGCGGCGGCGGCCTCCTCCGCCGGCGGTACTACTGGGTGCGATCGCGGTCGCGCTCGTCGTGCTGATTCCGACCGCCTACCTCATCGTGCGCGCCTCCCAAGGGGGCGCGCGCGATCTCTTCGAGATCCTGACCGACGGCCGGACCCTCGCGCTGCTCGGCAGGACCGTTGCGCTCGCCCTCGCGGTCACCGCAGGAGCCCTGGCGATCGGCGTGCCCCTCGCCTGGCTGACGACCCGGACCGATCTACCCGGCAGGCGCGCGTTCGCGGTGCTGACCGCCCTGCCGCTTGTCATACCGACCTACGTCGGCGGCTACACGTTCATCGCGGCGCTCGGACCCAAGGGGATCGCGCAGGGACTCCTGGCGCCGCTCGGCGTGGACCGCCTCCCTGAGTTCTACGGATTCTTCGGGGCGTGGCTCGTGCTCACGCTCTTCACCTACCCGTACGTGCTCCTTACCGTCCGCGCCGCCGTCCGGCGGCTCGACCCCGCGCTCGAGGAAGCCGCGCGGGCGCTCGGGCGAAGCGACCGCGAGACGTTCCGGCGGATCGTCCTCCCGCAGCTCCGCCCGGCGGCGACCGCCGGTGCGCTGCTCGTCGCTCTCTACACGATCCACGACTTCGGGGCGGTCTCGCTCCTGCGCTACGACACGTTCACACGAGCGATCTACATCAGCTATCAGGGGTCCTTCGATCGGAACCGCGCCGCCGTTCTCTCGCTGGTGCTGGTCGCGCTCACGATGCTCGTCCTTGCGGTGGAGGCTCGCGGGCGCGGACGCGCCGCGTACTACCGATCGCACGGGAGCGCTCCGCGCGAGCCTCGGATCCGTCGTCTCGGCCGTAGGCGATGGCCGGCGTTCGCGGCGTGCACGGCCCTCGTCTCGGTCGCCCTCGCGCTCCCCGTTAGCGTCATCACCTACTGGCTGGTTCGGAGCGCCCGCGAGGGTGCCGGGATCGGTCGCACGCTCGGCGCGGCGCTGCACTCCTTCGAGGCGAGCGGACTCGCCGCGATCCTGGCCGTGGCGGCCGCCTGGCCGATCGCCGTGATGGCGGTGCGCTTCCCCGGACGGCTCGCCCGCGCGACCGAGCGCGCCTCGTTCACCGGCTACGCGCTCCCCGGCGTCGTCGTCGCGCTGTCGTTGGTCTTCTTCGGGATCCGTGCGGTACCGGCGCTGTACCAGACGCTCTTCATGCTCGTGTTCGCGTACATCGTGCTGTTCCTGCCGCAAGCGGGCGGCGCGCTCCGTGCGTCGCTGCTCCAGCTCAACCCGGCGTTGGAGGAAGCGTCTCATTCCCTCGGGGCGGGACGGTTACGTACCGTCCGCCGGGTGATCCTACCCCTGGTCCGTCCCGGGATCGCCGCCGGAGCAGCCCTCGTCTTCCTCACCGCGATGAAGGAACTGCCGGCCACCCTCTTGTTGGCACCGACCGGCTTCCGGACGCTCGCGACCGAAGTGTGGTCGGCCACGAACGCGTCGTTCTTCGATCGCGCCGCACCGCCGGCCCTTGGGATCGTGCTGGCCTCATCGATCCCGCTGGCGGCCTTGATGATCCGGGAGCGACGCGCCCGATGAAGTCGACCACGAGGACGCGCCCCGCCGGTACGCTACCTCCCGTGACCGACCCAGACCTTGCCGTCCGGTGCACCGGCCTGACGAAGCGCTTCGGGTCGACGATCGCGGTGGACGGCGTGACTATCGCCGTTCAGCCCGGCGAGATCTTGGCCTTGCTCGGCCCGAGCGGCTGCGGGAAGACGACGTTCCTCCGTCTGGTCGCCGGGTTCGAGCGAGCCGACACCGGTCAGATCGAGCTCGCCGGACGGCCGGTCGTCGGGGATCACGTATTCGTCCCGCCCGAGCGCCGGCGGGTCGGGTTCGTCTTCCAGGACTACGCGCTCTTCCCGCATCTGTCGGTCATGGGCAACGTCGGCTTCGGCGTCGAGCGCAACGGCCGAGCCGAGCGGGTCGGCGCGACGCTCTCGCTCGTCGGTCTGGGGGGCCTCGGGGACCGTTACCCGCACGAGCTCTCCGGCGGGCAGCAGCAACGCGTTGCGCTCGCGCGCGCGCTCGCGCCGGGCCCGGCGATCGTCCTCCTCGACGAGCCGTTCTCTAATCTCGACGCGGATCTTCGCGAGCGCGTCCGCGGAGAGGTGCGGACGATCTTGCGGACGACCGGCACGAGCGCGGTCTTCGTGACGCACGATCAGGAAGAGGCGTTCGACATCGCCGACCGGATCGCCGTCATGAACGAAGGAAGGATCGAGCAGCTCGGAAGGCCGGAAGAGATCTACCACACGCCGGAGACGCGATTCGTGGCCGACTTCGTCGGCGACGCCGATTTCTTGCCGGCTGAGGTCACGGCCGAAGAGCTCGTGACGGAGCTCGGCGCCTATCCGATGAACGGGGTCGACGTCGAGCCGGGTCCGGTCGAGATCATGCTCCGCCCGGAGGACATCAGGCTCGTCCGTACCCGGGATCGGAGCGCGCCCGAAGTCGTCGGCCGGAGATTCAAAGGGGTGCTCAGCCTCTCGACCGTCCGCCTGCAGACCGGTCGCGTCATCACCGGCGCTCACTCGTCGCAGGAGATCTTCACCCCGGGTGAGCGCGTCGACATCCGGTTCCGGCCCGACCACCTGGTGCTCTTCCGCGGCGACCGCCGCGTCGCGTGGGTCCCGGCCAGGGTCAAGACCGGCACCGACCGCTAGCGCGGCTTTTCTACGCGGGGTCGACCGGCCTCACCATGCGCTCGACCCACGGCACGAACCCCGCCGCCCGCCAGAATCCGCGGCTCGCCTCGTTCCCGACGAACACGGCGGCGATCATCGACGGCACCCCTCGGGCGCGAGCCCACTCTCCGGCGGCGTCGACCAGGAGCTTGCCGATGCCCGATCCCCGGCGGTCCGGGCGAGCTACGACGCGGCTGAGCTCGACGGCCCGTTCGCTGCTCATCCGTGAAGGGTGCTCGAGGTGGACGAGCACCATCCCCGCAGGCATCCCGTCGTCGTCCACGACCAGCAAGACGTCGGCGTCCGCCGAGGCAACGGCATCGCGAAAGGAGGCCGCGATGCGCTGAGCGGCGTCCTCGACCGGCGGGAAGAACCGGAAGCTGCCCTGAGCTTCCTCGAGATCGCGCCAGAGAGCGAGCAAGACGTCCATGTCGTCGAGGGTCGCGGGCCGCACGCTCGGCACGCCGGCAGGATAGCCTGAAAACGGAAAGAGCCCGGGCCCCTTTGGCCGTCCTCGCGCCTTCCCCAAACGCAAGACCGGCTTACTCGGTACCCGGGCTCATCTCGGGCCGTTTGATTTACAACGACCGGCGGCGACGCTAACAGGGCGCCGACGGGCGCGTCAAACTGGGGAAACCGCATCGCGACAACATGCGCGACCCGAAGTCAAATCGGCCGGTCGTTATCACAGGATCTTTCCCATGAACGCCTGCGTTCGCACGTGCTGCGGATTCGACAGAAGCGTGCCGGGATGTCCTTCCTCGACGATGCGGCCCTCGTCCATGAAGATCATGCGGTCGCCGACCTCGCGCGCGAATCCCATCTCGTGCGTGACGACGGCCATCGTCATCCCCTCGGACGCGAGGCGCTTGATCACGTCGAGCACTTCCTTGACGAGTTCCGGATCGAGCGCCGACGTGACCTCGTCGAACAGCATCACTTTGGGCGACATGGCGAGCGCGCGCGCGATCGCGACGCGCTGCTGCTGCCCGCCGGAGAGCTGCGACGGGTAGTAGTCGATGCGATCGGCGAGCCCGACGTGCCCGAGCTCGCGTACGCCGATCTCGCGGGCCTGCTCTGCAGGCAGACGGAGCACTTTCTCGAGCGCGAGCGTGACGTTGCCGAGCGCGGTCTTGTGCGGGAAAAGGTTGAATTGTTGGAAGACCGTGCCGACCTCGCGGCGGACCTTGTTCACGTCCACACGCGGGTCGGTGATGTCGATCCCCTCGACAAACACCCTGCCCTCGGTGGGCTCTTCGAGCCGATTGATGCACTTGAGTAGCGTGCTTTTCCCGCAGCCCGACGGCCCGATCACGACGAGCACTTCCTTGGGCGCGATAGAGAGATCGATCCCCTTGAGAACGTGAAGAGGCCCGAACCTCTTGTGGAGGCCCTCGAGCCGGATAATCGGCTCGGGCATCAGCTGCTCGTCCGACCCGATGAGCGCAAGACGCGAACGCGGATGGCCAACTCCTGTACGCCGGAAAAGCGCCGCTCCAGGCGGCTCACGACACGGATCAACGGCAGGGTGATCACGAGGTACGCGATCGAAGCCGCCATGAACGGCGTCGCCGAGAACGTCGACGACGACAGTTGCCGAGCGGCGCCGAGCAACTCGCGTTGTGAGAGCGTGAAGCCGATGATGATGAGGAGCGACGTGTCCTTCACCAGCGCGATGAATTCGTTCGTGAGAGGCGGGATCACCTTGCGGACAGCTTGCGGTATCACGACGTGAACCATCGACGTCGCGTACGGCATGCCGAGGCTCCGTGCCGCGTCCATCTGTCCCTTGTCGACCGCTTGGATGCCGGCTCGGAAGATCTCCGCGACGTAGGCGGAACTATTTATGGTTAAAGCGACGATGCCGAGGCCGAATGTTGCGCGGATCCCCACGAACGTCGGGCCGAAGTAGATCAACATGATGAGCATGAGCAGGGGAAGCCCGCGAACGACGTCGACATAGATCGTTGCCGGGATCCGTAGCCGGCGTCGTTTCGAGATCACGAGCATGGCCACGAAGAGGCCGAGAACGATGGCGAAGGCTTGCGCGGTGACCGCGTACTTGATCGTGTTCACCCCCGCCTTCAGGATGTCTCTCCAGATCGCCGCCAAGACCTCTCTGTCGAAGTACGCGAAGCCGAACTCCCTCAGCTCGATTCCGGACTGCACCGCGCCGTGCACGAAGCCTGTCGATGCTCCGGCGACGCCGAGCACCGCGCCGAGCGTGGCTAGTCGTTTCCCCCGGACTCCGAACGCTGAGACGTGATAAAGGCCGGCGAGCGAGACGAGAAAGGCAGCGCCGCCAAGCGGAACCGAGATCGCCCGGCTGGGCAGGGTGGCGTGTCCTAAGGCATCGACGACCACCGCGATACCGCTATACGCCGCCGCCGCCGCGCCCAGGATCACCCCCATTACGGCCCACCGGCTGGTCGCCCCCTGCTCGGGCGCGAACGGCCCGAGGTCAAGCGCTTGGGTCGCCATCCACATCCTCCTCACGACGAAGGGCCTGCCCCACCGGCAGGCCCTTCGCGTCACCTTCCTTACTGGATCGGAACGGTGAACGGCACGTCGGTCTTGAACCACCTCTTGTAGATCGTGGCGTATGTGCCGTCCTTCATCATCGCTTCCAGCGCGCCGTCGATCGCCGCGCGGAGGTCGGGCTTCTCCTTCGAGATCGCGAACCCGTACTTCTCGTTCGTCTCGAGGACCTGGACCACCTTGAGCGCCGATCGCAGAGCGATGATGCCTTCGGAAGCCGGCCGGTCGTTGATCACGGACTGCACCCCGCCGGCGACCAGATCATCGAACGCGAGAACGGTCGTGTCGAACCGCTTGACCTCCTTCGCCTTCCCCTGCTTGACGATCGCGTCGGCACAATCGGCGCCGGTGGTGCCGTCCTGTACGCCGATCGTCGTCCCGGCGAGGTCGTCGATCGTCTTGATGTTCGGCGTCTTGGTAGTGTTGATGGCCAGCGACAGGTTCGCCTCGAAGTACGGGATCGTGAAGTCGACCGTCTTCTTCCGCTCTTCCTTGATCGTGATAGCGGCGACACCGATGTCGAACGTGCCGCGCGGGATCGACTGTGTGAACAGCGCGGCGAAGTCGGTCGTCGTCGATTTCGCGGTCAGCCCAAGACGCTTCGCGACCTCCTTGTAGAGATCGACGTCGAAGCCGACCGGTTCGGACGCGCCGGCGGGGATCTCCTCGAACGGCGGGAACGCGTTGTCGGAGCCGACGCTCAACTCTCCTTGCTTGGCGAGCTGGGTCTTGTAGTCAACGCCCTTGGGTGCCGTCGGCGTCTGCGAGCCGGCGTTGTTAATGCAATCGTTAACGGTGACGGTCGGAACCGTCACGCTCGCCTTTGGCGTCACCGTCGGTTCATCCTTGGCACACGCCGACAAGATCAGCATCCCCACGACGGCCAGCAGATACAGGTTCTTCCTCACGTTTGCCTCCCTCCGGTTCCCACGGGCTTACGTCTCTCCGAGATACGCCTTCCGAACGTTATCGTTGCCGAGCAGTGCACGGGCTTCGTCGTGGAGCACGATCTCTCCGGTCTCTATGACGTAGCCGCGGTGGGCGGTCTGCAGGGCCATGTGCGCATTCTGCTCGATGAGCAGGATCGGCGTCCCCTGCGCGTTGATCTCGCGGATGATGTCGAAGATCCGCTGGACGAGCATCGGGGCGAGGCCCATCGACGGCTCATCGAGGAGCAACAGCTTCGGCCGCGACATCAGCGCCCGCCCGATGGCGAGCATCTGCTGCTCCCCGCCCGACAGCGTGCCGCCCGCCTGCGTCAAGCGCTCCTCGAGCACCGGGAACAGCTGCATGACCCGCGCGAACTCGCCGGAGGTATCGTCGCGACCGCGCGCGTACGCGCCCATCTCGAGGTTCTCTTTGACGGACATCTGCGGGAAGATCCGCCGGCCCTCCGGCGACTGGCAGATGCCTCGCTCGACGATCTCGTGCGGCGCTAGCGTGTCGATGCGCTCGCCGGCGAAGTGGATCGCCCCCTTGGACGGCCTGCGCACGCCGGAGATCGTCTTCAGCGTGGTGGTCTTGCCGGCGCCGTTGCCTCCTATGAGCGTGACGATCTCCCCGTCCTCGACCGTGAGCGAGATCCCCTTCACGGCCTCGATGTTGCCGTAGTAGACGTGGACGTCGTCGAGCTCGAGGAACGCCACGTCAGGCTCCACCCTCACCGGCGACGGCACCCACGCCGAGGTACGCCTCGATGACTTTGGGATTCCTCTGGACGACCTCCGGCTTTCCTTCGGCGATCTTCTGACCGAAGTCCAGCACCGCGACTTCCTGGCAGATCCCCATCACGACCTTCATGTCGTGCTCGATCAGGAGGATGGTGATCCCGGAGTCGAGGATCTGGCGGATGAGCCGCATCAGAGACGCCTTCTCGTTGGGATTCATCCCTGCGGCCGGCTCGTCGAGGAAGAGGAGCTTCGGCTGGGTGCCCAGGGCTCGCGCGATCTCGACCCGGCGCTGGTCCCCGTAGGACAGGTTCTTCGCGAGCTCGTTCGCCAGGTGTCCGATGCCGACCGACTTGAGCAGGTCGTGCGCCTGCCCCGGCGTTTCGTGATCCTCCCGGCGGGCACGCCCCACGCGGATGATCGCGCCGAGGACGCTGATGTGGTGACGGGCGTCGACGCCGACCATCACGTTCTCGAGCGCCGTCATGTTGGCGAAAAGGCGGATGTTCTGGAACGTTCGCGCGATGCCGAGCTGCGTCACCTGATGAGGCTTCCGTCCCACCGTCGAGACCCCGTCGAACACGACCGATCCCTCGGTCGGCCCATAGACACCGGTCACCACGTTGAAGAACGTCGTCTTCCCGGCGCCGTTCGGGCCGATGAGCCCTTTGATCTGGCCCTCCTCGACGGACAGGTTGACGTCGCGCAAGGCCTGCAGGCCGCCGAAGGTCTTGGTCAGGCCGTTCACCTCTAGGAGCGCCATCAGCGCTCCTCCTGGCCCGAGATCGGCTCGCGGATCACGTCTGCCGGCGGCGCTTCGCCGGGCATCGCCGTGACGCCGGCCTCCATGAGTTCTCCCTTGAGCTCCGCGGCGCGCCGGCGGCTCGGGATGACCCCCTGCGGCCGGAAGATCATCATCACCACGAGGACGGCTCCGAAGATCAGGTACCGTGCATCCTGAACCTGGTCCGGCAACGACCGCAGAACTTCGGGGATCATCTGGATGATCGCGGCGCCGACCAACGCGCCCGCGATGCTCCCCAGCCCGCCGAGCACCACGCCGGCGAGGATCGTGATCGACGTGATGAACAGGAACGACTCCGGCGAGATGAACCCGACGCGCGACGCGTAGATCACGCCGGCGAAGCCCGACGTCGAAGCACCGATCGCGAAGGCCCACAGCTTGTACTTGAGCGTGGGGACGCCCATCGCCTCCGCGGCGACCTCATCCTCACGGATCGCCGCCCAGTACCGGCCGACGCGCGAGTGGTTCAGGCGCCGGATGATCAAGATCATGATGATCAGGAACAGGAACGTTGTCAGGTAGAACGGCGTCGGGTTGTCGACGGCGAACGTCGTACCCTCGAACGGCACCTTTGGCGGAGGGATCCCGATGATCCCCTTCGCTCCCCGCGTCACGCCCTCGAGATTCTCCGCGACGATGCGGACGATCTCCCCGAACCCCAGCGTTACGATCGCGAGGTAGTCGCCCCGTAGCCGGAGCGTCGGCGCACCCAGCAGAGCTCCGGCGAGCAGCGTGATAAGAAGCGCGAGCGGCAGGATCTGCCACATGCTCAGATCCCAGGGGATCTGGATCGGTCCCGCGTTCGACAGGATCCCCATCGTGTAGGCACCGATGGCGAAGAAAGCGACGTAGCCGAGGTCGAGGAGCCCGGCGAAGCCGACCACGACGTTGAGCCCAAGCGAAAGCAGCGCGAAGACGCCGACGAGGAACGCCAGCTCGACCTGGACCTTGTCGGAGACCAGCGGGATGACTGCCGCGCCGCCAACGATGAACACGGTGAAGGACGTGGGGAACGCCCAACGCTCGTTGCGGTCGTAGAACCGTCGCACCGGCTCACCGACCTTGCGCTCCACCAACGCCAGGAGGATGATCGCCAGCCCGAATCCGCCGAAGACGAGGCCCGCGCGGGGCCACGCACCGAGCCCGAGCGGGGTCATGCCTTCTGCCCCACTCCCTCGCCCAGGATGCCGGTCGGTCGGAACATGAGCACCCCGACGAGCAGGACGAACGCGATGACGTCCTTCCACTCGTTCCCGAAACAGCCTGCGCCGACGCTCTCCATGAGCCCGAGCGTCATCCCGCCGAGCATCGCACCGCGGATGTTCCCGATCCCGCCGAGCACGGCGGCGGTGAACGCCTTGATACCGGGGAGGAATCCGATGTCGAACCGCATGACGCCGAACTTGAGGCCGTACAGCAGCCCAGCGGCGCCGGCGAGCATGCCGCCGATGATGAACGTGATGGTGACCATCCTGTTGATGTCCACGCCCATGAGACCGGCGGTCTCGACGTCCTGCGCGACGGCCCGGATCCCTTTCCCGGTGCGCGTGCGCTGAACGAAACGGTCGAGGCCCACCATCATGATCACCATGGCGACGATCACGACGATGTCGGCCGTCTGGATCGGAACGCGACCGAGGTTGAACAACGGCGCCGGATCGAGCGACCGCGGGAAGTTCTCGTACTCGCGACCGCGCCACAGGAGCGCGAGGTTGGATAGGAAGAACGACGCGCCGATCGCACTGATCAAGTACGAGAGCCGGGACGCTCCCCGCCGCCTGAGCGGCCGGTAGGCCACCCGCTCGAGAACGACGGCAACGCCGGCAGCGGCTGCCATCGTCGGGATGAAGGCCACGAAGAACAGGATCGGAGCGACGGTCTGGTCCGCGCCGGCGAAGATGTTGAGGAACACCATCCCCGCCAGGATTCCGCTCATGAACACTTCCGAGTGAGCGAAGTTGATGAGCTGGAGCACGCCGTACACGAGCGTGTAGCCGAGGGCGATCAGCGCGTAGATGGCCCCCGTGGAGAGGCCCCCCACGATGCGGAATTGAAGCTCACTGCCGAGGCAGGTTCCCCAGTCAGGCATATACGGTCAGGAAGGATAACGGAAGGGCCGCCGTTTCCGGCGGCCCTTCCTCGTCCTCAGCGGATTGCTCCTTCTAGGACGCGAACTTCGAGATCGGGCCGAGGAGGAGGATCTTCCCCTGCCGGATGCCGTAGATGTTCACGCCTTTGTCCGTCACCTCATGCAGGGCGGCCTCATCGGTCGTCCAGTTGAAGGTCTTCGTGAGGCCCTTGAAGTC
>JBKKCR010000157.1:0-2636 GCA_046712825.1 Actinomycetota bacterium
CGGCGCTCGAGCACGAACAGCGAGTGGTGGTACATCGCGAGCGTCGGCCACTTCGGCCGGTATGACTCCGTGTGCCCGACCCGGAAGCCGTTCTGCGAGAACACGTTCTTCCACTCGTCGCGCGAGCGGAACGTGAACGGGATCGGGATCCCGTGCCGCTGGTTGAGCACCCAGTCCCACGCCTTGTTGAACACCAGGTCGACCTTGTTGAACGGCGTGTCCTCTAATACCAGCACGCGCTTGCGCGCGACGCGCATCGCCTCCGCCGCGACGATGAGCTGATCGTCCCACGCCGGGACGTGGTGCAACACGAAGCACATCACCACGACGTCGAAAGACTTGTCGGCCGCGGGAACGTGCAGCGGGTCGTCCTGGCGCAGATACGGCAGGTCCACGCGGTTGTCGAACTCGTGCAGGTCGCAGCCGGTCGCCTTTGCGTTCGCGTAGCGCGCCAGTCGCCGCGCGACCAGGCCGGTACCCGAGCCGACGTCGAGGAAGGTCTCCCCAGGCTCGATCCACGGCGCCAGCTTCCGAACTACCTCGTTCTCTCTGAGGAACATCTACTCCTCCGGCGGCGCCGTCGAGGCCAGTGAGCGGATCTCCTCGACGACCTCAGCGTTCGCGAGCGTGGTGACGTCGCCGAGCTGGCGCCCGCGGGCCACGTCGCGGAGCAAGCGCCGCATGATCTTCCCCGAGCGCGTCTTCGGCAGATCGTCGCTCAGCACGATTGCTTGCGGCCGCGCGATCTTCCCGATCTTTTTCGCCACGTGCTCGCGCAGCTCGGCGATCAGCTCCTCGTTGCCTTCGACGCCGGACTTCAGGGTGACGTACGCGATGATCGCTTCGCCGAGGTCGGGATCGGGCCGCGATACGACCGCGGCCTCCGCCACGGTTGGATGATCGACCAGGGCCGACTCGATCTCGTAGGTCGATAGCCGGTGCCCGGAGCAGTTCATCACGTCGTCGATCCGTCCGAGCAGCCAGAAGTAACCGTCGTCGTCCCGCCTCGCACCGTCGCCGGTGAGGTAGACGTTCGGCCCGTAGCGCGAGAAGTACTGCTCCACGTATCGATCCGGGTCACCGAAGATGGTTCGGAACATCGCCGGCCACGGTTTGCGGAGTACGAGCGAGCCGCCGGCGCCCTTCGGGACGCTGTTCCCTTGCTCGTCGAGGATGTCGGCCTCGACGCCGGGGAACGGGTTCGTCGCCGAACCCGGCTTGAGCTTGGTGATGCCCGGCAGCGGCGTGATCAGGATCATGCCGGTCTCGGTCTGCCACCAGGTGTCGACGATCGGACAGCGTTCGCGGCCGATGTACTTCCAGTACCACGCCCACGCCTCTGGGTTGATGGGCTCGCCGACCGAGCCGAGGAGTCGCAGCGACGACAGGTCGTGCTTCTCCGGGAACTGCGTCCCCCACTTCATGAACGCGCGGATCGCCGTCGGCGCGGTGTAGAGGATCGTCGGCCTGTAGCGCTCCGCGATCGCCCACAGACGGTCCTTGTCCGGAGTGTCGGGCGCACCCTCGTAGATGATCGACGTCGTCCCGTTCGCGAGCGGCCCGTACACGATGTACGAGTGCCCGGTCACCCAGCCGATGTCGGCGGCGCACCAGTAGATGTCGGTCTCGGGGTGAAGGTCGAAGATCAAGCGGTGGGTGGTCGACACGCCGACCAGATAGCCGGCCGTCGTGTGCAGGATCCCCTTCGGCTTCCCCGTCGTGCCGGAGGTGTAGAGGATGTAGAGCGGATCCTCCGCTTCCATGTCCTCGGGGTCCGCGGTGTCGGGCTGCCCCGGCACGAGCTCGTGGTACCAGACATCGCGCTCGGCGTGCCACGGGATCTCGTGCTCGGTGCGGCGCACGACGATCACGTGCTCGATGGACGGCGTCTCCGCGACCGCGGCGTCGGCGTTCAGCTTCAGGGGCACGATCTGCCCGCGCCGCCACCCGCCGTCGCCGGTGACGAGCACCTTCGCCTTCGCGTCGTTGATCCGGTCGCGGAGCGACTCCGACGAAAACCCGCCGAACACGACCGAGTGGACCGCGCCGATCCGCGCGCACGCCAGCATCGCCACTGGCAGTTCCGGGACCATGCCGAGATAGATCGCGACACGATCGCCCTTGCCGATGCCGAGCGACCGGAGCGCGTTCGCGAACCGGCAGACCTCGGTGTGGAGCTCGCGGTAGGTAAGCGTGCGGGTGTCGCCCGGCTCGCCCTCCCAGTAGTACGCGACGCGGTCGCCGTCGGGATCGAGATGACGGTCGAGGCAGTTCACCGAGACGTTCAGCCGTCCGCCGGAGAACCACTTCACCCACGGGGCGTCCCACTCGAGCACCGAGTCCCACGGACGCGACCATTCGAGCCGCCCGGCCTGCCGGGCCCAGAACCCTTCGAGGTCGTCTGCCGCCTCGCGATAGATGCCGTCGTCCTTGACGAGGGCGTTCGTGCGGAAGGACTCCGGTGGCTCGAAGACGCGCTTCTCCTCGAGCAACGCCTCGATGTTCCCCGCGTCCTTCTCGGCCACGTCCTTACCCCCTCGGTCGGCGACGAGCGTCGCCGGACACCCTATTGCGGGCGTGCGACTCTCGAAAACCGGGCCCGAAACCGGGCCCGAAACCGGGAAGGGCCCGCGGCC
>JBKKCR010000158.1:0-4262 GCA_046712825.1 Actinomycetota bacterium
CGAGGAGGTCGGCTTCACGCGCGCGGACGGCGACGTCCTCGGCCTCCTCGACGACTACCCGTCGCGGTCCGGCTACTTGATCACGCCGGTGGTTGTGTGGGGGACGGCCGAACCGGCTTTCTCGCCGCACGAGGCGGAGGTCGCGTCCGTGCATCTCATCCCGCTCGACGAGCTCGAGAAGCCGGGCGTTCCGCGGCTGATCCCCGGTACCGAGCCGGACCGCCCGATCATCCAGCTGCCGCTGCTCGGCCGCTACGTGCACGCGCCGACCGCGGTATTCCTGTATCAGCTGCGCGAGGTCGGCTTGCACGGACGCGGAACCCGCGTCGCCCACTTCGACTCGCCGAACTTCGCGTGGAAATGATGCCGGCCGGGAAGCTCACGCTGATGGTCGACGCGTCGAGCGTGATCTACCGCGCGTACTTCTCGGTTCCCGACACGATACGAGCCGACGACGGATCTCCGGTGAACGGGGCGTACGGGTTCTTGAACATGCTGGCGCGACTCATCGGGGATCTGAAGCCCGCTCGCGTGGCGTGCTGCTTCGATGCCGACTGGAGGCCGCAGTGGCGGGTCGATCTCCTCGAGTCGTACAAGGCCCATCGCGTCGCGGCCGACGACGCGCCCGAGGATCCCGTCGAAGCGCAGATGCCGATGATCCAGGACGTCCTCACGCTCGCCGGGATCGCGGCGATCGGCGCGCCGGACTGTGAAGCCGAAGACGTGATCGCGACGCTCGTCAAGCGCACCCGTGGGCCGATCGCGATCGTGTCGGGCGACCGCGACCTGTTCCAGCTCGTCAAGGATCCGTACGTCTGGGTGTTGTACCCGAAACGCGGCGTCAGCGACCTGGTTCGCGTCGACGAGAAATGGATCGAGGAGAAGTACGGGATACCGGGCCGCGCGTACGCCGATTTCGCGATCCTTCGCGGCGATCCTTCGGACGGCCTCCCCGGAGTCCCGGGAGTGGGGGAGAAGACGGCGACGCTGCTGATCGCGAAGCACGGCTCGCTCGCCGGCGTGCTGCGTGCGAGCAAGGGCGCGACCTCCGGCCCGCTCGGGAAAGTTGCGGCGGCGGAGGACTACGTGCGCCGGGCCGCGGACGTGGTTCGGATGAAAGGCGACTGTTCTGTTGGGGAGGTCGACCTGACGCTCGGCACGCGGCCGATGAGCCGTCGTCTCCCCAAGCTCGCGACCGAGCTGGGTCTGAGCGGCCCCATCGAGCGGTTGACCGCGGTCCTCGAAGCCCCTCGGCGTTAGCCGTCCCGCTCCCCAAACGCACATGCAGCAGCTTGACAGAACGTTTCGAATCTTCTAAAAGTTGGAATAGGAGGGGTGACATGGATCGAGCGACGGCGATCTTCGTGGAAGGGATGGGCGCCGCGGCGGCGACCTCAGGGGTGCTCACGCAGCTTCAGGGCCGGATCTTCGGCCTTCTTTATCTTCAGCGCGGCTCGTTGTCGCTCGACGAGATCGTTTCTGAGCTCAGTCAGAGCAAGGGGAACATCTCGATCAACATCCGAGGATTGGTGGATTGGCATCTCGTCCGGCGCGTCTCGGTTCCCGGCTCCCGGAAGGATCATTACGAGGCGGCGAGCGACTTCTGGCGCGTCATGCAAGAGATCATGGAGCGTCGCTTCCGCTGGAACATCCGTCAGTTGATCGCCACCTGCGACGAGACCGAGCGGGCGGCGTCTCAGAGCGGCCGGCCGTCCCGTGTCGAGGCACGGGAGCGCGAGTTCCTCGCAGAACGTCTCGAGGCCCTTCGCTCGTTCGGCGCAGCGGTCGACGCTGGGATCGGGGCTTTCTCGCAAGGCAATCCCTTCACGCCCGAGACCTTGCGCGTCATCCCGATCCGGGCCGGTCGCGGGAAGGAGCGGTCGTGAGGCAGATGCTGCTCGACGAGATCCAGCCCGTGTGGCACGTGCGGAGCCGGCATTCGCGTGTCGTCGATGCGTCCGTCGAACAGGTGGCGGAAGCGCTGGACTCGATCCGCCTCGACCGCGACGCCTCGCCCTTGATGCGCTTCTTCTTCCGCGCTCGGGGACTCTCGCTACCCAACGGGCCGACCCCGCGTGAAGCCCTCACCACGACCGGCTTCACGGTCCTCGCCCAGCGCGAAGGCCGGGAGATCGTGTTCGGCATTGCCGGCAAGTTCTGGGCGCCGCGCGAGATGGCGCACCTCGTCCGCGTTGCGGACGCGAGCGCGTACATCGACTTCGATCGGCCCGGCGAGGCGAAAGGGGCGATGACATTCATCGTCGAGCCGCTCGCCGACGGCCGCACCCTGCTCAGAACCGAGACGCGGGTGACATGTTCGGACCGCCGGGCACGGCTGCTCTTCGGCGCTTACTGGACGCTGATCCGGATCCCGAGCGGGTTGATCCGCAACGACCTTCTTCGCGCCATCGCCCGCCGAGCGGAGGAGTTGGAGCGGGCGAGCGGCGTGGGAGCCGGCCGATGAACGTGCCGTTCGTGATCGCCGGCGTCCTCGCGATAACCGGGGCAGCGGTTCACGGCATCCTCGGAGAAAAGATCGTAGTGACGAAGCTGCGTACGGAAACCCTTCCGTCGAGCCGGTTCGGGAACGCCGCGATGTCCTTGCTCATGATCCGAGCTACCTGGCACATCACGACGCTCGCGTTCCTGGTCATGGGATCGGCGCTGGTCGCATGCTCGCCGGTTTCGAGCGGGGCTTGCGAAGGGATCGGCCGCATCTCAGCGATCGCGTTCGCAAGCTTCTTCTTGCTGACGATCGGACTCGCGGCTCCGCACGTCCGGCGAACCGTTCGCCGGCATCCCGCGCCGCTCATCTTCCTAGCGGTCGCGGTGCTGGCTTGGGCGGGATCGGGCCGGTAGGAGCGGGCAGGTCACGCGTCGCGGCTCGCCGGCTGGCGGCGATGCTTTCAGAGTGTGGAGGTGAGGGGTCACTATTCGAACCTCCGCAAGCAGCTCGGTGACCTGGATCAGTTGGTGGACATCCCCCGCAAGCGAAGGGCTCGCTCGGCCGCCAAGTCGATGGGATAGCGCAGTCCCAGCGGCCCAAGGATGGTCCGATGGAGCTGGTGGTTCAAGGCGGCGACATCGACGGCTGCCGTCTGGCTCTGATGGATGACGTCGTACTCGACGAACTTGGCGAGTTCGTTCATGCAACCCAGAATCGTCCGGCTGGTGGTCCTTCCTAGTCGCACATCTCCCCGATCGAGTCGACCGAACGTGTCCCGCGGGAGGTCCTCCATAGCAAGGGCATGTTCGATCGCCGCGACGATGAACGGTCCGGGCGGCGTGATGTCGGCCTTCAGGATTTCCGGAACGAAGATCGAAAAGAGAGTCTCGGCGTGCGTCAGAAGTAAGCACTTCCGCCGAGCGAACCAGAGCAGATTCGCATACCACTCGTCGTCATCGGCACGCGTTTGGATCTCGACCAAGGACGATGGGGAGACGCGCAGGACCTTGAGGAGCTTCGTCGTGCAGCGCAGGATCATCCGGCGGCGGACAGCTGATGGATCTTGCGGTTCGGCCGAGCCTTTGCCAGGTCGTGGTTCGACTGGAGGTTCAGCCAGAATTCGGGCGTCGTCCCGAACGCTCCCGCGAGGAGCCACGCGGTTTCCGGAGTCACTCCACGCTTCCCCCGGATGAGCTCGTTGATCCGCTGGATAGGCACCCCGAGGTGCCCTGCGAGGGCGACCTGGGTTACCTCGAGAGGCTTGAGGAATTCCTCGATCAAGACCTCGCCCGGATGCGTCGGGATCCTCTTTCGCGGCAACATCATGCCTCCTCAGTGATAGTCGCTGATCGCAACATCGTACGCATCTCCTGATTCCCAACGGAAGACGACACGCCACTGGTCGTTGATCCGGATACTGTGCTTGCCGGCGAGATCGCCTTTGAGGGCCTCCAGACGGTTGCCGGGAGGCGCGCGCAGGTCGCCCAATTCCTCGGCTGCATTCAGCATGTCCAACTTCCGCAACGCGACAGCACGGACCGTCGGCGGGATCCTTCTCGTCGCCTTGCCGGTCTCTCCATGGAAGAGGGCCTCGGTCGCCTTGTCCTTGAACGAAGCGATCAAGTCTCCCCCATCGCAGAGACGATTTTACATGGTTTCACGGAGTCCATGCAACACCCGGGAACCCTGAAGTTCGAATCCCTCTGGCTGTTGCCCGTAACCGGGCAACCTGGTGACGCGCCTACCAGATCAAGGCAAATGAATCTGAAGGTGGAGCTGAACGGATTCGAACCGTCGACCCCCTGCCTGCCGAGCA
>JBKKCR010000159.1:0-2805 GCA_046712825.1 Actinomycetota bacterium
GAGGGCACTCTCAAGAGCCACAAACAAGCGATCCGGCGGAAACTCGGCGTCCCGCGCGGCAAGCGCCTCGAACGCCACCTCCGCGAGAACCTCGACGCGATCCCGGCCTCCATGCGTCCGACCACCGAAGCCGGGATCCAGCAGGCGGTAACCGACCCGTCGGTGCTCGAGCGCCGCATCCGGCTGCTCTTGCGGCTCACCTTGGAAGAGCTGCTCGAGGTAGCCGACAACGCCGAGTTGCGTGCGGCGCTCCTCGAGCAGACCGTGCAGCGAGTGGCATCTGAGGACGCCGACGAAGCACGTCGCGAGGTTCAGGAACTCCAGATCGTCGCGAAGGAGCTCCGCAGCACGTTCGAGCGGATCCGCGCCGACATCCGCGCGCGCGGGGACGCAGCCTCCCGTTAGTTCAACGACGTCGACTCGATCGTCGGCCTCCGCGCCGGAGGGCCCACCACCGTCAAGAGATTCGCCTCCGCTCTGGCGATCGTGGCGGCCCGCACGAGCCGCTCGGTCGCCGTGGGTGCTTCGAGAAGCACTTGCACGACATTCGTTTCGATCGACAGCGCCGCCGCGAGCGTGTAGCTCGCCGCGACGGGATCGTCGGGGAGCGTCGCGTCTTCCGGCTCCGAGCGGAGCAGCCGCGCGACCGCCCGCACGTACCGAGCCATCGCCGAGCGCGCGAAACCGAGCGCCTTCTCCGAGCTCGCACCGACGGGCTCGTCGAGCAACGCCACGACCGCGCGCGGATACGGATCGTCGTCGAGCCGTCGCTCGATCCGGAAGCGGCGCGTGCCGCGAGCGAGCAGCTCGAGGGTCCCGCCGGCATCCATGCGCACCCATTCGACCGCTGCCATCACGCCGACGTCGTGGGTTTCCGCGCGTCCGCCGACCTCGAATCCTTCCCGGATCCTCGCGACGCCGAACGACGCCGCTTCGTCGCCGGTGCGAGCCGGCTGCACGCCGGGCGATCCCGGGACGACGTCTCCGAGGAGGTCGGACATCATCGTTCGGTAGCGCGGCTCGAAGACCCGCAAGGGGAGCGAAGCGCCGGGCAGCAGCACCGTGTTGAGCGGAAACAGGGGGATCTCCATCACGGCCAGATTGTAGGCTCACCTCACGTTTCCGCTTCCTCTAACGTTCTATGTCCGTGAGACTGCTGCCGTTCCAGCGATTCCTCGACGCGCACCGCGACGAGGTCTACCGGTTCCTGCTGTCCGCGGTCGGATCCCAGGAAGCGGACGACTGCTTCCAAGAGACGTTCCTGGCCGCGCTCCGCGGGTACCCGAGTCTCCGCGATACGGGGAACCTCCGGGGGTGGATCCTGACGATCGCTCACCGGAAGGCTCTCGACGCTCACCGGACGCGGTCGCGAAGGGCGGTCCCTGTGGCTGCCGTCCCGGACCATCCGGGACGAGAGACTCCTGACCGCGACGACGGCGTGTGGGAGGCTGTTCGCAAGCTCCCCACCAGACAACGCGCGGCGGTTCTGCTGCGCTTCGCGGCCGACCTTCCCTATCGGGAGGTCGCCCGGGCGGCAGGCGGTTCGGAGGAGGCGGCCCGGCGCAACGTTGCGGACGGGCTCCGAGCTTTGAGGAAGGAGTGGAGCGGATGAAGGATCTGGAGCGAGCGCTCGGACGCTCGGGCGGCGTAGCCGTGAAGCAGCGCGCGGGACGCGCGGCGGCGGGGATGGCGTTGCGAGCGCACGACGCCGGCCTGCTCGACGTGGGCTACGGCTACACGGACACACCGTTCGGTCGGATGCTGGTCGCCGTCACACCCCGCGGACTCGTGCGCGTCGCGTTGAAGCCGGAGACGCCCGACGACGTGCTCGAGGAGCTTACCGAACGCCTTTCGCCGCGCGTGCTCGAGGCGCCGATCGCCGTCGATGCGGTGCGACGAGAGCTCGACGAATACTTCGAGGGGAAGCGGCGCGTCTTCGACATCCCGCTCGACTGGACGCTGACGACCGGGTTCAGACGCAAGGTTCTGCGGGCTACCGCTCGGATCCCGTACGGCGGTGTGTCGAGCTATCGCGAGATGGCCGAGCGGGCCGGGAACGGACGGGCCTCACGTGCTGCCGGGTCCGCGCTCGCCACGAATCCGATCCCGATCGTGGTTCCGTGCCACCGTGTGCTCCGGACGGGCGGGAACCTGGGTGGGTACGGCGGGGGGCTCGCCATGAAGGAAGCCCTTCTAAAGATGGAAGGCGTCCGGCTAACCTAACGCCGTTTATCGAGGGGGAGTCCGGGGCCTGCTCGGCTAGAATCGGCGGACCGTGCTGACCCTCGTTGACCTGCGCGGATACACGGGCGACCCGCTCGAGCTGCTGCCGCGTGCCGTCGTGGACCGGGAATCCGCACGGGCATCCGTGAGGACGCTGGTCGCCGATGTGCGCGCCCGCGGGGACGAAGCGGTGCGCGAAGCGTCGAAGCGGTTCGGCGGGTCCCCGGCCGAGCCGCGGCGCATCCCAGCCGCGGACCTTGCCGCGGCTGCCTCTCGATGCGAAGCGGGGTTGCTCGATGCGCTCCGCGCGGCCGCCGACCGGATCCGCGCCTATCACGAGGCACAGCTCGCAGAGGAGCGGGCCGCGTGGTGGCGGATCGGCCCCGACTCGATGCGCGTCGGGGAGGAGACCCGGCCGCTCCGCCGGGTCGGGTGCTACGTGCCGGGCGGCCGGGCCGCCTATCCCTCGACCGCGCTCATGACCGTTCTGCCGGCGATCCTGGCCGGCGTCGAGCAGGCCGTCGCGTGCGTCCCGGGCGCACCCGACGGCAGCGGGATCAACCCCGCGACGCTCGCCGCGCT
>JBKKCR010000160.1:0-6876 GCA_046712825.1 Actinomycetota bacterium
CGAAGTCGAGCCGGGTTCTGACGAGCCCGTAATCGGGCAAGGTCGCGAGCTCCGGCCACGGGAGGTCGAGGACCAGGCCCGAACCGTAGATCCGAAGCCCGTCGGCGCGAGCCCATTCGGGGCCCTCAGTCTTCACGCCCATGTCCTCGAGACAGCGCACCGCCCGTGGCGTGAGGCCGTCGCCGCAAACCTTCTCGCGCGGGAACGCGGACTTCTCGACGACGAGCACCCGGCGGCCGGCCCGCGCGAGCCAGTAGGCGGCGGTCGAGCCCCCGGGACCCCCGCCGACGACGACCGCGTCGAACGACGCGTCCGCTAGCGGCTCGTGCCCGGCGACGGCAGGCGCCGAGCCGCGCTTCCGAGGGCGCTTCACCACTTTGTTCTCAGTCACGTCCCTGCGGGCCTCCGCTTTGTGAACGCTTTCACAAGAATGCTACGCCGGACCCGGGAGCGGGTACAAGCGGGTATCCATTCAGCCGCGCAGCGCGGGGATGATCTTGGTGCCGAACGTCTCGATCGATTCGGCGGCGACATCGAACGGGGTACCCGGCGGAGCGAGGATCGCCGAGACGAACGCGTCTTCCAGACC
Source organism: Actinomycetota bacterium (assembly GCA_046712825.1). Taxonomy (GTDB): domain Bacteria; phylum Actinomycetota; class AC-67; order AC-67; family AC-67; genus DATFGK01. The sequence goes on from JBKKCR010000160.1 coordinate 590, forward strand.
TAGCGAGTCGAGCTCGCGGACATGGGGCGCCAGCGTGTCTACGATCTGCTCGGGCGAGCCGCAGATCGTCGCCGCGCGAACGGCGTCTTCCCATTGCGCGGCCTCTTCCCGGGCGTTCGAGACGTCGAGCTTTCCTTGTCCCCACATCGCGTAGGAGCCGCGCACGTGCAGGATGCCGTCGCGGATCTTCGACCATCCGTCGTCGGGGTCGGCACCGATCCCGATCGGGATGAACAGCCCCGACCGATACGGCCCAGAGACGCCGAGCCGTTCCCTGATCTCCAGCATCTCCTTGGCCCGCGCGAAAGAATCCGAAGGCGACCCGGTCGACGTGGGGAAATGGCCGTCGCCCACCCGAGCGGCGCGCTCCAGAGCCGGCGGTGAACCACCGCCGAGCCATATCGGGATCTTGTGCGCCGGCGCCGGCCGGATGAGCACGTCCTCGTAGCTGAGCATCCGCCCCTTGTAGGTGAACCGCTCGCCGGTCCAAGCCAGCCGCAGTACTTCGACGAACTCTTCGAGGCGGCGACCGCGACCCTTCGTCGGGACGCCGAACATCCGGTACTCCTCCGGCACCCAGCCCAGCCCAAGACCGAGGTTCAGCCGTCCGCCGGAGATGTTGTCCAGGACGGCGGCGTCCTCTGCGACGCGCAGGGGGTCGTGGAAAGGAGAAAGCATCACCGCGGTCCCGACCTCGAGCCGTTCGGTCACACCCGCGACGGCGGAGAGGAACGGCAGCAGCGCCGGGATGTAGCCGTCCGACGCGCCGTGGTGCTCGGCGAGCCAGACCGAGTCGAAGCCGGCGCGCTCGGCGAGTCGCGCGAGCTCGAGGGTATCGGCGTACAGCTGCGCATGGCTGCGCTCGTCCCACGGTGGGATCTGAAGCGTGAACTGCCCGAGGCCGAACTTCACAGCCCGGCCAAACGAAGAGCGGCTCGGATCACACCGCTCGCGGGTGCCTCGAACGAGCCGGCCTCGGTCACCGAGTACGTGATGATGTAGAAGAGGCCCCAGGAAACGACGGCTGCGATCGCGAACAGCAGCCAGCCCGGCGCCCGGCGGCGCGTGACGCGGATACCGCCGATCTCTTCGACCAGACCTTCACGCGCTGGCGGTCGCGCCATCATCCCTCCTGACATGTGAGGTTCAGCAGATAGGCCGCGAGCGCCTTCAGTTCGCCGTTCGACAGATAGTCGTACGGCGGCATCGTCGAGTGCTCGCGCACCGCTTGTGGGTCCTTCAGATGCTTCACGAACCAATCGGGATCGTCTTCGCGATCACCGACGCAGGCGAGATCCGGACCCAGGCGGATCACGCCGATCAGGTTCGGGGCTTCGTTGTCGTAGAGGCCGGCCTCCGAAGGCGCCGCGCCGAGCAGCGAGTCCGAGAACGTGTTCCGCACGGCCTGCGTGTGACACGCGAAGCACGTCTCCCTGATGTAGAGCGCCCGCCCTTCGAGCGCGAGAGCGTCGTAGGAGCGGGGCTCGCCGCCGGCGTCGTCCGCTGCACTGGACTGGCCGGTGATCGGCAGCAGAACGGTGACGACGAACGCGAGCACCAGACAGAGGACCGTGCCGACGATGATGCCACTCGGACCCACCATCCCGCGCTCGCTCCGCAGCAGGTGCCGGATCATGCGGTCGCTCCCACCGGCTCCGGCTCGGCGGCGACCGGCACCTCGATCTCGATGTCCCGGCCGTTGACGACGGTGTTGACGAGATTCCGAATGAACACGAAGAGGCCGAGCACCACGAGCGTGCCGCCGGCGATCCGCAAGATAAACAACGGACGCACGGCGAGCGTGATGACGTACCAACCTTCGCCCGTCGAGATCGGCTGTTCGGTCTGGACGCCGGAGATCTGCTGGTACCCCTGGAGGAGGCCGGCCACGGCCATCGAGACGACGACCGTCGCGAGTCCGACGGTCGTGAACCAGAACTGTCGCGCCGCCCAGCCCACGCTGTACAAGGCTCGGCCGATGATCCGCGGGAAAAGGTGGTAGACGAGCCCGACCAGGAACATGCCCAGTCCGCCGGCGATCGCCGTTTGGGTAGCCATCTCCCAGGTGGTGAATCCGACGACGTTCTGAACGGTGCGCAAAGAACCGAACGCGAGCAGCAGAGAGCCGAACACCAGGAACACCGTTCCCCCGAGCACGAATCGGACGGACGGCTCTTCGAAGACCTTCGCCCAGGCGCCCTTCATCGTCCCCCAGAAGTTCGAGAAAACGCAGAGCGCAGGGATGATGAGCCAGCCGGAGAAGGTGATCGCGACCGTCTCGAGGTGATCCGGTCCCGGCCCGAACACCGACCAGACCTGACCCACCCACGGCGCCGCGAACACGAACGACCAGAACCCGATGATCGCGAGCCGGTCCGAGTAGATCGGCAGGCCGGTCGCACGCGGGAGCACGTAGTACGCGGTTCCGATGCCCATCAGCACCAGGCCCGCGCCCATCCCTGCGATCGCGAAGCCGGCCACGATCTGTTGGTCGACGCCGAAGTAGTACGGAGCCGCGAGGTTACCGAAGCCGTACGTCAACGGCAGAACCACGATCGCGGCGAGGTAGTACCAAAGGGGGACGGCGAGCCGCTTCTCGGTTCGCCGCGCCACGGTCGCGACCACGTTCTGCCCGACCATGAGCATCACGTTGAGCAAGAGCAGGTCGATCGGCCACGGGAGCTCGAGCCCGCTGATCCCTTGGTTGCGACCGAGCAGCAGCAGCACGACGCCGGCGAGAACCACCTGGTTGTGGAGGATCACGGTCTGTGCGCCGATGCGCTCGCTCCACAGCTTCCGCCCACTCACGCGTGGAACGACGGCGAACATCGCCGCAACGGATCCCATGAAGAGCACGCCCCAGGTCATGACCGCGGTCTCGGCGGCCGCGAGCCGGCCGTAGCTCAGGAACGAGATCCCGGAAGCGAACCCGGGGAAGACGAGCTTTATCGCGATCACCAGCGCCAGCATCAGGCCGACGGCGAACCAGATCGTCGACGAGACCATCGCGTACTTGGCGGCGGAGTCCGGCTTCGTCGGGAGCATGCCGGGGAAACGCGCGAGGATCGGCTCGAGGTACCGGTTGCGGAGCTTGTCGACGCGGGCGCGCATCTCGGCCTGACGCGCGCGCATCACCTCGCCCAGCGTCGGGGGACGAACACCCTGTTTCCTCGGCGGCATCCCTCAGCCCCGCTCGATCACTTCGCGTACGAGTGGAGCCCGACGATCCAAAGGTTGACCACGTAGTAGGTGATCCACAGCGAGACGAATCCGGCGGTCGCGATCATGGCAGCGCGGCGGCCTCTCCAGCCCGACGTCGCGCGCGCGTGGAGGTACCCGGCGTAGATGGTCCACGTCACGAACGCCCAGGTCTCCTTCGGATCCCAGCCCCAGTAGCGGCCCCACGCTTTCGAAGCCCAGATCGCACCGCAGATGGTTCCGAAGGTCCAGATCGGGAACGCGATCGCGTGCGCGCGGAACGCGAGGCCGTCGAAGGTATCGGCGCTCGGGAGCCGGGCCCAGAAGCCTTGCAACGTCGCCGAGCGCCGGCTGGGGTCTGCCTCCGACTCGAGGTAGTCGACCGGGAACCCGTCTTTCTCTTCGACGGCCGGACCGGCGTATGCCGCGCCCACCGTGCTGCCGGAGAACGCGGCGCCTGCGCGCCGCTCTGCACGGTCCTTGAGCAGATAGAAAACCGTGAAGATGAAGGCGATCGAGAAGACGCTCGACGCGGTGATCATCGCGATCACGTGGATCTTCAGCCAGATCGAGTTCAACGCCGGAACCAGTGGGCCCGCCGGGGCGTACAGCTGTCGCGCGAAGGCCATCGTCACGACCGAGATCGCCATCACGAAGCCGCCGAGCTCGCGCAGCCGGTACCGCCCGTCGACCACGAGCAAGTAACCCAGCACGACGAGAAGCGCGATCATTGAGGAGTACTCGTACATGTTGCCCCACGGCACCCGGCCGGCTGCGACCCCGCGGGAGGCGATGGATGCGGCGTGGGCGACCGCGCCGAGCGCGGCTACGACGACGGCCGCCGTCGATGCGCCCTTGGCTCGGTACGCGAACGCGACGATGAACGCGACGAGCGAGATCGCGTAGAGCACGAGGGCAACCCAGAAAAGCGTGTCGGAGAGCTGGGCGAGCGACTGGTCAGCCATCGCTCGGCCCGCTCCGCGCGAGATCTCGGTCGAGGTTGCGCACGAGCGCTTTGAACTCCTCTTCGAACGCGGCTTTGCGCTGGAAGGCCTGGCCGGCCACCTCGACGCGCGTCCCCGCAGCGTCGGGTGAAGCGCGGATCCAGACCCGCCGGCGCGAACTATACAGGGCGGTTAACAGGCCCACCAAGATGAGGATCGCCGCGGCGAGCATGATCGGCGTCCCGGGATCCGACGCGATCTGGAACACCGAGTACTGCTTCACCTCGGGGAACGAAACCGTGATCCCGTCGCCCAGATCGGTCGTCCCTTCGACCGGCACCCCGCCGACGGTGGAGGCCGACATGGCCGTCTTGTCGAGGACGTAAACCGATTGCGGCCGATCCAGACCCAAGTCGCCGCGGAACGACTGGAAGAACACGACCGGGCGACGCGCGTAAGGAGATCGGTTGAACGCGAGCTCGTCGACGCCGTCGCCGTTGGCGTCGGCAGTGTCCAGGTCGTTGTAGAAGTACAGCTCGAGCCCGAGCTGCCGCGGCTTCGTTTGCGGGACCTTCACGACGCCGCGCCAGGCGCCGGTCTCCGAATCCTGCAGGACGATGACCGGCGCGTCGGACAGCACCTTCCCGTTCTGCGAGACGACGACCCTCGGCGCGTATCCCCAGGCGAGCTGGAACACGTTCACCCCGCGATACACGAACGGCTCGTTGACCCGGATCCGCGTGTCACGGACTTGCTCGTCGTCCTCGTACACCTTGATCCGCGAGATGAACTCCTTCGGAATCCCGTCCTCATGGAACTGCACGTTGAAATCGGTGAGCTCGACGGAAAAGCCACGGTGCCGCTGGTTGAAGAACCGACCTTCGCTGATCTGGTCGTAGGCGACGTGGGTGTCGGTGAACCGCTCCCCCTCGACCACGGCAACCTGACCACTGAACCCGAACCCCTTGCCGACCACGATGCCCAGCAGCAGCACCAGGAACGCTGTGTGGAACAGGATCGATCCGATCTCGCGGATGTGGCCCTTCTCCCCGGCGACGATCCCGTTCGAACGGACCATGCGGAAGCGTCCCCGTCGCAGCGATCGTTCGGCCTCCGCGAGCGCGCGCTCGGGTGGAACCGGCACCACCGTTTCCCGGTATTGCTGGAGCCCGGTGAGCGTTCCGTCGGTCCTTGGACGTGATCGCATCTGACGGACGATCGCCAGATACCGCGGGACGATGCACCCGACGACGCTGACGAGCAGCAGCACGTAGATGGCCGTGAACCACCACGAGCCGTAGACGTCGAACAGGCCGAACCACTCGGCGAGACGGGCCCAGCTCGAGTGGTTCGCGATCCAGTCGTTCACCTTGAGCTCGTTGACCGGCCGCTGCGGGAACAAGCTTCCGACGGATGCGCCGGCCGCGAGCACGAAGAGCAGAATGATCGCCGTGCGCATCTGCCGGAGCTTGCGCCAGCTGCTCTTGAGGAACCCGGCCGGCGACCGTGGCGTGCGCGGCGGCGGTGTCGTGTGCGCTTCGATCGGGGGCGCCTGCATAGGGGTCAGATGGGGGGCGTGAAGCGGACGACCCAGCGCCGTATCGGCGCCAGGAGCTCCCCCCACGTGTTGGTGACGAGCATCACGCCGATCGCGACCATGAACACCCCGCCGACGAGCGTCAAGGCGTTCAGGTGCCGGCGGATCGCGGCCACTGCGGTGGTCGCCCGCCGAAACGCCAGGCCGCCGAGAACGAACCAAACGCCGAACCCCAGCGAGAAGAAAAAGAGCAGAACGGCGCCGCGAAATGCGGAGCCCTCGGTGCCGGCGATGGTCAGGATCGTAGCCAGCCCCGGTCCAACGCAGGGCACCCAGCCCACGGCGAACGCCATCCCGAGCGGCATCGCGCCGATCAGGCCCGCCTTCGGCCGGGCATCGAGACCTCGCTCCCGGCCGACGACCCGCGCGATCCGCAATCCGCCGCGTGCGAGCGCCGCTCCCGCTCCGTTCGATGCAGCAGCCGCTGTGAGCCGCGGAACGAACACGGTGACCAGGAACGCGATACCCATGACGATCACGAACACGCCGGCGACCCGCTCGACGATCGTGAAGCGGTCGAGCAAAAAGCCGCCGACGGCGCTCGCGGT
>JBKKCR010000161.1:0-2577 GCA_046712825.1 Actinomycetota bacterium
GATCGGCATCAACGCAGCTCTAGTGCTGTTTGGTTTCGTCTATCTGAACGCCAAGCTCAGCAATCTCGAGTCGCGGCTCGAAGCTCGGATCAGCAAAGCCGAAGCGGGCCTCGATGCGCGGATCGACGCGCAGGTCGTGTAGCCGCGCGCGTCAGCTAGATCGACGACAGCAGGTGCAAGTCATTCAGTCCGCCACGGCGAACAAGCGCCACTCGCCCGGCACTCCTTTGAGTTCGTGAGGGCCACGATCCTCGAAAGCCAGCCCCGAGCCGACGACGAGATCGCGGAGCGTTCCGGACACGAGGATCTCACTGGGCCCGGCCAGCGCCGAGACGCGGGCGCCGATATGCACGGCGATCCCACCCACGTCGTTGCCGCGCACCTCGCACTCGCCGGTGTGCAAGCCGGCGCGGATCTCGATCCCGAGCGGCCGTAGAGCGTCGCGGATTGCGAGCGCGCATCTGATCGCCCGTTGCGGCCCGTCGAACGTCGCGAGGAAACTGTCCCCGGCGGTGCCGACCTCGCGGCCTCGGAAGCGGGAGAGCTGAGCGCGCACGACCGCGTCGTGAGCATCGAGCAGCGCTCGCCAGTCGCGGTCGCCCATCTCCGCCGCCCGGCGCGTCGATCCGACGATGTCCGTGAAGAGCACCGTCGCGAGCACGCGGTCGTCCTCGATGGACTCGGGGCGCACGCCGGTGAGGAACTCGCTGATCTCTTCGAAAGCGCGGCGCCATCCGGGCTCGACGAACAGGTACGCATTACGGCCGGGCAGCTCGACCATCTTCGCGCCGGGGACTTTTCGGGCGATGAAGCGCCCCATCTCGATGGGGATGATCGCGTCGTCCACATGGTGGAGCACGAGGGTCGGCACGCGGATGGTGTCGAGCACCTCCGTGACGTCGAGCTGGGTGAGGAGCGGCATGGTGACCCGCCACGTCCCCGGCGCGGCGGCGATTCGCTCCTGTCGCGCCCAAGCGGCACGGATCTCCTCGTTCCAGGGCATGTCCGGGTTCAACAGACGCTGCAGCTCGCCCTTCCCCCAAAGGGCGCCGAAGGCCTCGAGCGTCGCATCGAGGTCGAGGAATGCCTCCGCACGTGGGTCGACGGGGCGCGCGTAGCCGTCGAGGACGATCAGGGCAGTGGTTCGCGCCGGATGCGTTGCGGCGAAGAGCGCCGCGGTCGCGAAAGACCCGTCGACCGCGAGCAACACAGCCTCGCTCGACCCCAATGCGTCCAGCACCGCCGTGATGCTGTCGCTCCATTGTTCGAGCGTGGGTAGCTCATCCGGAGAGACCGGATCCGACAAGCCCGTCCCCGGCTGGTCGAAGAACACGACCCGTCCAAGCGTGGTCATCTTCTCGAGCCAAGGCTGGATCGACGACAACTCGGGGAGCGTCTCGCAGTTCGTGAACCAGTTCGAGACGACGACGAAGGTCCGTTCGCCCTCGCCCATCACTCGGTAAGCGATGTGGAGATCGCCGTTCCGTGTGTACGCCGGCTCGGAGAACATGGGAGAGCCGCTACAGGCCCAGCGTCCTTGCGATGATCATCCGTTGGATCTCGCTGGCGCCCTCGACGATGCGCATCATGCGCACGAAGCGGAATATGCGCTCCACCGGACCCTCGGTTAGCACGCCCATCCCGCCGAACACCTGGATCGCGCGATCGGAGACGCGGCTCGCCATCTCGGTGTTGTAGAGCTTCACGATCGACGATTCCTTGATCGGCTGCTCACCTTGATCCACGAGCCACGCGAGGTGGTAGGTCATCCAGCGCGCGGCTTCGATCTCGACGACCGAGTCGGCCAGCATCCACTGGATCCCTTGGTACTTTCCGATCGGCTTGCCGAACGTCTTGCGCTCCTTGGCGTAGTCGGCGGCGACGCGCACGCAGTAGTCCGATAGCCCGAGACACATCGCGCCGATGTAGGCGCGGCCGGCGTTGAGGAATCCCATCGCGGCCTGGAAGCCGAAGCCTTCCTCGCCGACGATGTTGGTGGCCGGCACCCGGCAGTCCTCGAAGATCAGCTCGACCTGATTGGTGTCGCCGGCGATCGTCTTCTGTCGCTTGCCGACGTTGTACCCCGGGGAGTCGCGGTCGACGATCAGCGCGGTGATCCCGCCTGCCGCTTTCTTCTCGGGATCGGTGACGGCGAACACGACCGCGAAGTCGGCGTCCGCGCCGTTGGTGATGAAGTGCTTCGTGCCGTTGAGTACGAAGTGGTCGCCGTCGCGAACGGCGCGCGTACGGATCGCCTGCGCGTCCGACCCGGCGTCGGGCTCGGTGAGCGCGAAGCACATCGTCGTCTCGGCCTTGACCAACGGGACCAAGTACTTCTTCTGGAGCTCGGGCGTGGTGTTGAGGAGCAGCGGCGTCGGGGCTTCCGGGTTCGGTGGACCGAGGACGCCGATCGCCATCCGGTAGCCGCTCTGCGCTGCCGCCTCGATGAGCAGCGTCATGCCGAGCACCGACAGGCCCCAGCCGCCGACCTCTTCGGGAAGGTGCGCGCCGTAGTAGCCGATCTCGGCGGACTTGCGGCGCAGGTTCCGGGCTGCGTCCCGCATCTGGGGGGTCCAC